>CAVKGJ010000028.1:811-13018 GCA_963655605.1 Oscillospiraceae bacterium | reverse complement strand
TCTGAATCTGACAAACAAATACCTCTCAAACTGGGAAAGTGTCCGATGATGTCGAGACTAGTACAAATCAGCGCTGAATCGGTTCTGCATCGAATTCGGAGAAAGGGTTTCTTCCTTTCTCTGATTAGAAATCCGAGGGGGATGTCAATTCCCGATTCCTCAGTGTTATGGTTGTCCAGAAATGGGAAACGAAAAAAACTGCATCCAATGCAGTTCTTGTTTCATTGAGCAAGCGGGGAACACGTTCAAACGCCCTCTCCTCAACAGACCAAATCCCTTGCAGTTCTGATTCTGTTTATGTGCTTACAGATCAAGCAACCTGAAGAGTCCATAGACAAGTGCAGCACCGACTAGCATGGTGACCGTCACCATGATCAGGTATATCTTCCGAGCGCCAGGCGGTACCACTGCCGTGCAACCCGCTGACATGTATTCCTGGAATTCTTCCTGCGGCTGCTGGATTGGGTTGCCGCTAATGATAGGACCAGTGCCACCGACAGTATCCGCATTGACAATCGGGGTGGTATTGATAATAGTAGGATCGGCATTCACGATCGGGTTTTCTGCGACTGGTGCCGGGATATGGCCAGCTGTCTGTCCATCGGTTTTCATGGATTCGTCTTGAGTCGGCAAAGACATCGGCATACTCCGCTAAAAGAATTGAAAGCATATTTTTTGCGCGAACCACCTGACTGGCGATAACATATTGTTTTTATTATACTGAAAAAATCTTTTCCAGGACCGTTCATGATGGAGGAGAGTTGTATTTTCCGGGATATGATCCGGTCGATGCTTTCATCCGTTTTTTACAGTATGATTGAACTATACGATCTGTGTGGTCGGATACTTCCTTCTGTCGATAGTAGTTTTCTGTCTGCTTGAATTTAACTTTTATACAATTTGAGAGGATTAACAATGAAAAATTTCCAGTGTGGCGTGGTACTGGTCATGGCTCTTCTGATGGCAGCCTGCACGACCAATATCAGTCCGGATACGTATTCGGTCGATTCGGTCGGCGATGTCACACGCAGCGTCCCCGGCACCATCATCAGCGCCCGACCTGTCAATGTGGAAGGGACCAATAAAATCGGTGGTTTGACCGGCGCAGTTGCGGGCGGTGTAGCCGGATCTTCTATCGGCGGCAACGATCGCATGCATGCCCTCGGAGCCATCGGGGGCGCCGTTATCGGTGCGCTGGCCGGTTCAGCCATCGAAAAAGGGGTTACCAACCAGACCGGTATCGAATATGTCGTCAAGACCGACAGCGGGGAAACCCTCACTCTGGTTCAGGGACCGTCTCCCGCTTTTGCCGTCGGCCAGAAAGTCATGATCCTTTACGGCAAACGCGCCAGAATCATTGCCCAGTAATCAGCAGAAAAAGCCCAAGGGAATGAACTGTCTTCCAAAAGTTTTGTGTACAACTTTTTTTGGGGGGGCAGTTCAGAAACCGGGCTTTCTTCCTGTCATTTCCGGTATCCCCTGTCCCGTCGTCCCGATTTTTTGACAAATCCGTCATCCACATCAAGATTATTGAACGGAATGCTTTA
Organism: Oscillospiraceae bacterium; assembly: GCA_963655605.1. GTDB lineage: Bacteria > Pseudomonadota > Gammaproteobacteria > Burkholderiales > Burkholderiaceae_D > Oxalobacter. The sequence continues at coordinate 11,471 of CAVKGJ010000028.1, read as the reverse complement.
TATTAACGTATACTTTCAGGCGAACAGGCGTTTTCACATACATGGCCGATACGGCAAGTCATGATACCCGAACGGCCGCCACGTTTTTTCGGTCGTACCCGACTTTGCCGTTACCAGACCAATTTTCAGGTATAAGGCAAAAAATGCGGCAAACGGAACATTTCCTGTTCTCTACCTACCCGAAAATTGCAGTTTCACTCTTTTTACTATAATCGAACCGGACCATGCACAACAGTGTCATCACTTTCATTCAGGACCTTGCCGTCATCATGATTGTGGCCGCGTTGGTCACGGTTGTTTTCCACCGGCTGAAACAGCCTGTCGTGCTAGGTTATATCGTGGCGGGTGTGCTGCTTGGTCCCCACACGCCGCCTTTCGAGCTTATCCGGGACGAACATACAATCAAGGTACTGGCGGAACTGGGAGTCATTTTCCTCATGTTTTCGCTTGGTCTCGAATTCTCTTTCCGAAAGCTGTTGCGGGTAGGAACGACGGCCCTGATTGCGGCTGTCCTCGAGATTGTCGTCATGATCTGGATCGGCTACCAGATCGGACTCTGGTTGGGCTGGAACAACAATCTGGATGCCCTGTTTCTCGGAGCCATACTGGCCATTTCCTCGACGACCATTATCGTCAAGGCCCTAAATGACCTGAAAATGAAAAATGAACGGTTTGCCCAGCTGATTTTCGGTGTACTGATCGTGGAAGACATTCTGGGTATTGGCCTGATCGCGCTGCTTTCCGGGGTAGCCATTTCCGGCAGTGTCAGCGGCAGCGATGTCTTTCTGACGATTTCTAAACTGACGCTGTTCATGGTCGTCGCCATGCTCATCGGCATTTTGCTCGTTCCCCGTCTGCTGGCCTATATCGGCCAGTTCAGAAGCAATGAAATGCTACTGGTAACCGTTCTGGGACTCTGTTTCGGCTTCTGCCTGCTTGTCGTCAAGCTCGAATACAGCATGGTTCTCGGAGCGTTCGTTATCGGTGCCATCATGGCCGAAGCAAGAGAACTGCACTGGATTGAACGGCTGATCGAACCGGTACGTGACATGTTCTCCGCCATCTTTTTCGTGGCGGTCGGTCTGTTGCTCAATCCCCGCGTCATGGTGGAATATTCCGTACCGATTCTCGTTATTGCGGGAGCCGTCATCATCGGAAAGGCTTTCAGCTGTACCATAGGTGCCATCATTACCGGCAATGACGGACGTACATCCCTCCGGATGGGTATGGGCATGTCCCAGATCGGCGAATTCTCATTTATCATCGCCTCGCTCGGCATGGCCTACAAAGTCACCAGCGATTTCCTGTACCCGATCGCCGTCGCCGTTTCCGCCATCACGACCCTGACGACCCCTTATCTTATCCGGGCAGCCGCTCCCCTTGCCAGAATCATGGCAAAAATGACACCGCATCCCCTTGGACGTATTGTTGAACTGTACAGGGAATGGCTCAACAATCTGCATCCACAGGGAGCCAATGCCATCATCTGGAACATGATCAAGCGCATCCTTGTCCAGATTGGTATCAACATGGCCATCGTCATCGCCATTTTTCTGTGCAGCGCCTATCTCGCCGTCAATCCGGGCAATGAACTTCTGGCTGACTGGATAAGCGACATCGACTGGCGTAAGTCCCTGATCTGGGGTACCACACTGATCGTGTCGCTTCCGTTTCTCATCGCCGCTTTTCGCAAGTTCAAGGCGCTCTCTATGATGCTTGCGGAGATGAGCGTCCGTGAAAGCGTGACGGGTCGTCATACCCATCAGGTCCGGCGCATCATCAGCGAAATACTGCCCCTGCTGTTTCTGACCGGCTCCATGCTGTTCCTGTCCGCGTTAAGTGCCAGCATTCTGCCGAAGCGGGAATCCCTGATCCTCGTCATCGCTTCCATCATCGCCATCGTATTCGTACTCAGAAGATGGTTTGTCAGGGTCCATTCCCGCTTACAAATTGCCTTGTATGAAACACTGGATCACGAAGAAGATACCAATACGGAAAAAAAGGAAAACCTCCACTGAAATGACCAGCCGGCCTGTTTCCGGTATGTTGCATTCACTCGTATCTTGACCCGGCACAAGAATACCGGATATTTGTCCCGATAAAAATTGACTTGCCAATCTCAAACAGGCTAAACTGATGCGATCTTGCATTAAATCCGGTTAAAATGTCGCAATTCTTCTTCCCATGCTATTGCGACAGAATTTATTTTGCCAATCATGTCCCAAGACGATCTGAAACTTTCTGTCGCCCGAGCTGCCGTCCGTTATGTCCCCGAAGGAAAAATCATCGGTATTGGCACCGGCTCCACGGTCAATTTTTTCATTGATGAACTTGCCCGGATCAAGGATCGGATCACCGGAACGGTCGCCTCGTCAAAAGCCACGGAAAAACGGCTCGCCTCGCATGGCATCAGGGTTTTCGATCTCAATGACGTTCAGGAAGAAATTCCGGTCTATATCGACGGTGCCGATGAAATTTCCGGAACCGGCGCCATGATCAAGGGCGGCGGTGGGGCTCTCACACGTGAAAAAATCATCGCATCGGCATCCGGCCGGTTCATCTGCATCGCCGATGCATCCAAACTGGTCACGACTCTCGGCAAATTTCCTCTTCCGGTTGAAGTGATCCCGATGGCACACCGGCTCGTTGCAGGAAAGTTGGACGCTTTGGGTGGCCATGCCGGACTGCGCATGAAAGAAGGCAAACCGTTCATCACGGATAACGGAAATTTCATTCTGGATATATCCGGACTGCACATTACAGACCCTGTGGAGCTGGAAGGAAAAATCAACGATATCACCGGCGTCGTGACAGTCGGTCTGTTTGCGCGAAACGGTGCGGATATCTGCTTGCTGGGCAGTACGGATGGTGTAAAAACACTGGAGTTCGATACATGATTTTGGAATAGGAGCCAGTCCGGCTGATCGGCGAAGGCCATTATTTTCCTGTCGTGGAAGCAGGGCCTCTTGCGGAATATCCGGCGCTGTATTTCGGTAATATTATTGATCTGAAAAACATGACGTACAAATCCCGACTCAAGTTTCTTGTTCTGACACTGGTTGGCAGTCTTGCCGTTTCGGCACCGGCATCCGTTTTCGCCAGCGACATTTCCCTTCCGAAATACAGCAAGGATGCACAGCTTGCCACCTTTCATTCCATAACGGACCTCGACCTTGCAGATGATAGCCGGTTCGAAGACGACCCGTTGACGGAAATCCTTTCCATCAATGAAGTCGATGTCTGGGGAAGAATACGCTCGGGTTTCGCCATCGCCGATCTGGACAACCCGCTGGTGGAAAACCACATGAACTACTTCGCCAGACGTCCGGACTATTTCCAGAGAACGACACAGCGCGGATCGAAATACCTTTTCCACATCGTCCAGGAACTTGAAAAACGGAACATGCCGACCGAACTGGCGTTGCTTCCGTTCATTGAATCCGCCTACAACCCCCATGCCCGTTCAATCGCCAAGGCAGAAGGCTTGTGGCAATTCATTCCCAGTACCGGACGCCATTACGATCTGGCGCAAAATGCGTTCAAGGATGAACGACGGGACATTATCTCCTCGACCGAAGCCGCCCTGACCTATCTGCAAAAACTGCACGACATGTTCGGGGACTGGCAGCTCGCACTGGCTTCCTACAACTGGGGGGAAGGATCGGTCATGCGCGCCATCAAGAAAGCCGAACATGCGGGAAAACCGATCACCTTCGACAGCATTTCCGCCTACATGCCGGCTGAAACGCGCAATTACGTTCCGAAACTCCAGGCCGTCAAGAACCTGATCACCAATCCACACAAATATGGCATTGATCTTCCACCCATCGAAAATCAGCCCTATTTCGTCACCATCGGCAAAACACGTGATATCGATGTCAAGGTAGCCGCGAAACTGGCCGAAATGTCCTTGGACGATTTCCGTGCCCTGAACCCGCAATTCGGTCCTTATGTCATTGCCGGCGGCAATGAAGTCAACATCCTCCTGCCCAAGAAAAACGCCGAGAAATTCCGGAAAAATCTTTTGCGCTGGACACAGCCGCTTTCTTCGTGGACAGCCTATCAAGTGACAAGTCCGCGTGAAAAAATCGAAGACATCGCAGCCCGTCTCAACATCTCCCCGGATGTGATCCGTCAGGCAAACAACATTCCCTCACGCAGTGTGCTGAAATTCGGTTCGGCCATTCTGGTGCCCAAAACAGCTGGATATGATCGTGACATCGCTCCCGAACTCGTCGAAAACGCCCAGTTGGCATGGGAAAGAGACCTGCCTGCCACTCGGCTCGTCAAGGTATCGGTCAGAAAACCGGCCAAACTCGCTGTCATTGCCAAACGTTACCGGGTCAGTGTCGCAGAACTGAAATCATGGAACCAAATCAAGGGAGATACCGTCGGCAAAGGGGCCATTCTCAAAGTCCACATGCCTTACCGTCCTTCCACGGCAGTCACATCATGCGCCCGCGGCAAAGCGATCCGTGCCGCCAACCTCATAGCTGGCCGCAACGGTACGAAAACGTCCCGCATAAAAGTCGCGCTGGATGCCGGAAAAGCCTCTTCGACGAAAAAAGGGCTGGTCAGATCGGGAAAGGGTCGGACAACCGGCGCCACTTCACCGAAAAAGGAAAAACCCGTAAAAAATCAGGTATCTGCGCAAAATGCAAAGACAAAAAAAACCGTTTCAAAAAAACGGAAAAAAGCCTGAATACCACATTTCGGGAATAAAATAAGCCGAATCGGGTGTAACAGTTGCCGCAATTCGTCTGACGAACTACAATCTTGCCAGACAGATTCCGCCAGACAACCAGTTTCAGATATTGTGTTTGACGGATTTTTTATTATAGGAGCTTTCCGTCGTCCCTGCGACGGCTATCCGTTTCATACAGTTTAGTTTTGGAGTCATGCATGGCTTTCTTGCAAGGTAAAAAAATACTTATCACCGGTCTGTTATCGAACCGTTCCATTGCACTCGGCATAGCCGAAGCGTGCAGGCGCGAAGGTGCTGAACTGGCCTTTACTTACGTTGGAGAGCGCTTCAAGGACCGCATTACCGCATTTGCAAAAGAGCTGGGCAGCGACATGGTCTATGAATGCGACGTCGGCAAGGATGAACATATCGAACAGGTTTTCTCCGAAATCGAAAAAGCCTGGGGCCGTCTTGACGGTCTTGTCCATTCCATCGGATTTGCACCCCGCGAAGCGATTGCAGGAGATTTCTTTGACGGCCTGACCCGCGAGAATTTCAGGATCGCCCACGACATCTCGGCATACAGTTATCCGGCCATGGTCAAGGCCGCACGTCATCTGATGGGCCCAGGTTCCGCTGCACTGGCGCTGACCTACCTCGGTTCCAGCCGAGCCATCCCCTACTACAATACCATGGGACTGGCCAAGGCATCACTGGAAGCCAGTGTCCGCTACATGGCCGAATCGCTGGGCAAGCACGGCGTGCGTGTCAACGCCATTTCCGCCGGTCCGGTCAAGACCATTGCAGCCAGCGGCATCCGCGACTTCAACATCCTGCTGAATTTCGTCGCCAAAAATGCACCGTTGCGCCGTAATGTAACCATTGAGGAAATCGGCAACGCAGCCGCATTCCTCCTGTCGGATCTGGCATCCGGGATTACAGGTGAAATCACCTACGTGGATGGCGGATTCTCCCATGTCATGGGACTGAATACGGACGGTGTCATCGCCCAGAAAGACCATTCCTGACGACAGGCCCGGAACAGGAAAAAATATCCTGCCGGAAAGGCAGGACAATGGTATAATTTTCTTTCAGGCAGGAACGAACTTCCTGCCTGAATACCGTTCATGGCATTGCCAGCCTGTTGCATGGTTTCATGCATGTCATAAAGCCCTTCCGCCTTTTGTGTTTCCAGACACGCTTCCGGCGCAAAGCTTTTTGTGCCGAAATTTTTCTCCAAATGATTTCGCCGCCCGTGCAAGGCATTGCTGTTTTCCGCTTTTTCCCACAAGGAAAATCATCATTCTGATTGAGAGAAAAAATGACATTTGAAGCACTGGGATTGCATCCGCTGATCCTGAAGGCACTCGCCGACATCCATTATGACAGGCCTACCCCTGTCCAGGCAAAAGCCATTCCTGCAGCCATAGCGGGAAAAGACCTACTCGTCTCCTCACGGACCGGCTCCGGAAAAACCGCCGCATTCATGCTCCCGGCACTGCACCGTTTCGCCATGCAGCATTTCCCGGAAAAATCCGGAAAAGCCACGAACCGGCGGCGACAATTTTCCGCCCCCAGAGGCGAAAGATCCCGCTTCAATGCAGCCCATCCCAAAATGCTCGTTTTGACGCCAACCCGTGAACTGGCACTGCAAATCGTCGCCTCGGCCGAACAGTACAGCGCATATCTGAAACATGTCCGTACAGTTGCCATTCTCGGAGGCATGCCCTATCCCGGACAAATGCGGCTTCTGGCATCAAACCCCGAAATACTGGTCGCCACACCAGGACGCCTGATCGATCATATGCAATCGGGAAAAATCCGTTTCGACCAGCTCGATATCCTCGTTCTGGACGAAGCCGATCGCATGCTCGACATGGGATTTATCGAAGACATCGAAACCATCATTGATGCCACGCCGGAAACACGGCAAACCATGCTTTTTTCCGCCACACTGGATGGCATTGTCGGCAATATGGCAGCGAAAGTGACCCATAACGCTGAATCGGTCCACATCGCCTCTTCAGCCACCCGGCATGAAAACATCGAACAGATGATTCACTTCGTCGACGATATCCCCCACAAAAACCGTCTGCTCGATCACTGGCTACACGACCGTTCACTTAGGCAGGCAGTTGTTTTTACCGCGACAAAACGGGATGCCGGTCTGGTGGCGGATCGTCTTGCCATTGCCGGTTTTTCAACAGCTGCTCTGCACGGTGACATGCCACAAGGTGCGCGCAACCGGACACTGGCCAGACTGCGCAGCGGCAAAATCAGGATACTGGTTGCGACTGATGTGGCCGCGCGGGGAATCGATATCCCGACAATCACCCATGTCTTCAATTACGACCTGCCGAAATTCCCGGAAGATTACGTTCACCGGATCGGCCGTACCGGCCGCGCCGGACGGCACGGACTGGCCATCTCGCTGGCCAGTCAAAATGACCGCATTCATATCCGGAGAATCGAGCAATTCACCAGACAGGCTATCCCCGTCAATGTCATCGAGGGATTCGAACCGAAAACGACATTCAGCGCCACCCCCTCCGGACGCAAACCTAACTCGAAACACAGCGCCGGAAAACATGCCGCCAAAACTGGCCAGCGCCATTTCGGCAATCCATCCGCCATACGAAACAGTGAACGGACAAAACGGCCGCAACGGAACAGAAAAGCGGAAAACAGACACGTTGCCTGAATATGTCCAGTAACCGATACATATCGCAAGCTGGCACGAGACGATACCGGTAGCACTTGAATATCACAATAATCATCGAATCAAGTCCCGGTTAAAAGGAAAGAGTCCGGTTCAAATTGATGTGCACCCCGAAAGTTGGACACAAAACTTTGAAGGGCAGTTCAAATACCGGACTCTTTTCAATATCGGATAGTATTCACCCGTCTAACTTTCTGGGGCACGTTACTGTTCCGAAGGCTTTTTTGCAGATTCCTCCCCGAAAACACGGGACGCCCCGTCAGCGCTTTTTCAAATCTTCCTTGACAATGGCTTTCCATTCCCTTTCCCGCGCATCGATGACCGATTGATCATAAAAAGTCACATCCGGAGTTTTACGGGCCAATTCCAGCTGTTCCAGAGCCGCAGAATAGGCTCCCGACAGACTGTATGCCTCCGCCATCGACATATGCATCAATGCCTTTTTTCCCTGCGCATCATAGACCTTGGCCAGTTGCCGCTGCAAGACCGGATCATCCCGGTACATCCGAACCTGTTTCCTCAGGAATCCGGTCGCTTCATTATATTGCCGGGAGACATACAGTGCATTGGCATACTGGTGAGCCAGCGCTCTCGAAGAGGGAAAACGGGCAATCGCCGCACGGGCTTCTTTCACTGCCTCGGCTGTCTGACCCGAAGCGACCATGAGTTCAATCGTCAGACTGTTCAATGCCAGACTCTGCCTGGCAGCCGTTTCACCAACCGTTTTTTTCACCTGTTGCAAATATGACTTCGTCGCAGCGATATCTTTCCGGTGCAGCGAAATCAGGGCCAACCCATAATTCCCGGCAGCCATATACAGCTTGCTGCCGCTTTTGATCTGTTCTTCAAACACCTCTGCCGCCGTCCGCAAGGCCGGTTCGCTGTCATCCTGGACAATCCGCGCTTTCGAACGCATCAGATAAAAATCCAGATCATCGGCATGCTGGCGATACGATTCGCGACGGACGCGTGCCTCGATATCCGCAATACGTTCCGATGTCAACGGGTGAGTCCGGAGATACGGAGACGGCGCATCGCTATACGTACGGGTCGCTGTCTGCATCCGCTGGAAAAAAGAAATCATCCCGGTCGTATCGAAACCGGCGTTTTTCAAAATCTGGAAACCGACCCGGTCCGCCTCCTTTTCCGCGTCACGCGTGAAATTGATCTGTTTCTGGATGGCATACCCCTGTCCCCCCATCAGGACGGCTCCGGCCGTATCGCCGCCTGCCGATGCGGCGAGAATCGCCAGAGCAGTCGCCGCAATCGGTATCAGAATGTCCTGCTTCTGCTGGCTCAGCATCCGGGCGATATGCCGCTGGGAAACGTGCCCGATTTCGTGAGACAGCACGGAAGCCAGTTCCGATTCGCTTTGCGTGGCCAGAAGCAGCCCCGTATGCACGCCGATAAAACCGCCGGGAAACGCAAACGCATTCAGCGTCGGATCCCGTACGGCAAAAAACGAAAAATCATTCACCAGTTCCCCCCGTATCCGTGTATCGGAAGAAACCAGCCTGTTACCCAGATTGCTCAGATATTCCGTTAAAACCGGATCATTGATATAGGCCGGATCGCTTCTGACCTGCGCCATGATCTCCCTGCCCAGTTTGTATTCCGCAGCGGGACTCAACTCACCCCGCGCCGTATCGCCAAGACTCGGGATATCCGACTGCGCAAGTGCAGACGGTACCTGGAAACCGAAAACAGCGACAAGTACTATCACAAGCCGTTTTAAATATCGATTCATACCATCACCGGCCCAAAAATTGGAAATTCGGTCAAAGTGATATCATACCGGTACTTTGCAAACATTTCATACCGTACCACTTCACCGGTCACACTCTTTATGCCACAAAAGAAACCTGTTGAAAACGACAAAAATCAGCTGACCCACTTTGACGGATCAGGCAAGGCGCACATGGTCGATGTCGGAGACAAACCGGAAACACATCGTATCGCCATCGCCCGCGGCACCATCCGGATGAAACCGGAAACACTTGCCGTCGTCATCAACCGCTCCGCCGACAAGGGCGATGTTCTGGGGATCGCCAGAGTCGCCGCCATCATGGGAGCAAAACGGACCTCCGACCTGATCCCGCTGTGCCATCCTGTCGCGCTGACCCGGGTAACGGTTGAATTTACCGTTGCCAACAACAGCATTATCTGCCATGCCAGAACCGAAACCGTCGGCAAGACGGGCGTGGAAATGGAAGCGCTTGCCGCCGTCCAGACCGGTCTGCTGACGATCTACGACATGTTGAAAGCCATCGACAGGGGGATGACCATCACCAACGTCCGGCTCCTCGAAAAAAGCGGCGGCAAGACAGGAACATGGAAAACAGAAACCCCGGACTGAACAAATCACCGGCCGCCACTTTTTTCTGCATCCCCGCCAATACCTGAAAAATGGAATCCAGGCGTTTCCTGCCTGATATGGAATACTTTCGGACAACACATGCCATTCAGGAACACAAGACATGCATGGCCCGTCCAATCAGTGCAACCGCGTTTCCTTTTTGGCATCCTCAGGCATTTCGGCATGAACTAGCTCGCCATTCGTATCGACAAACAGCGGCGCTCCGCAATCCTCGCAAAACTCCATGGCAAAACGCTCGACAGCCGTCTTTTCAAACGAGACACCCAGATCCCTGAGTATCTGGAATATCTGCAACAGCTGTTTCCCACCCTTGCGGGAAGATCCTCCCGGATGGCCTTCCAGCTGCGAAGGAAAATTGACCCCTTCCACTTCTTCCGTTCCATAAACAGGCCAGACAATACCATAAACGATTTTCTCATTATCCCGGCGATAAAAGCTGATCCGGTATTCCTCGACCTGAACGCCATCCAGATCCTTTCCGAATCCGCCGACCACGGCACAGAGATTTTCCGGCTGCGTCTCCAGTGCATGAACCAGATAATGAACCGCAGCCTTGATCGTTGACGGCCTGATCCCCTGATCCGCTTTCCGGCAGGTATTGAAAAAACCTCCCGGCAAAAGCAATTCCAGATTGCATCCCGGCAAAATTTCCGACATGATCGGCATGACCTCATGCTGCCAGCGCTTCAGGCATTCTTCCTTGACCGTTTCGAAACTGGCCGGATCTGGTATGGACTGCCAGCGAAACAGCGGTTCCCCTTCCTTCACCATCACGGCTGCAAGCAAATAACGCCCATCCGCTAGAAACGGAACCGTTTCCTGTCTGGATTCCAGCTCAAACCGCGATCCCTGGATGATCGACTGAACCAGCCCCTGTGAC
>CAVKGJ010000028.1:0-801 GCA_963655605.1 Oscillospiraceae bacterium | reverse complement strand
GTGTTACCGCCATGACATCAATATGCGAATAAGGCAACTGATCGACCGCGTACAGACCCGGCGCCATGGCAAACCGGACATTATCCGCCAGAATCAGACGTGCGAAACGGCTAGAAACCGCCTCTATGAGGTTGGGCGCCAAAGTACCTGATGCAATGGAAAAACGGGTCCATGCCAGAACAGGAATGGCAACCAGCAACACATCGTATCTTTCACCGTCCTGCTCGACCACAGTAGACTCGCTCAGTGCTTCTGCCACTTCAAGAAGGCAGTTGTAAGCTTCCATATCCGCCGTAAACAGATATTCGATGGCATCGTTCAAAACCGCCTGCTTTCTGGCGTGTAACAACCTGAAGACCAGCGCTTCCAGTTTCTTGCGGCAAAACCCGCTTTCCAGGGAACTTGAAGCGTAAAACATCTCCAGAGCAAGCGAAACCAGACGTTGGCTGTCTGTATTGAGCCTGGAGGATCCTGTTTTGGATGAACGTCGCATGGTCAATTAAAAGAGGCAAGAAAGCATGTTATTGTAGTGGATTTTCGGAAAGGAGGCACGAAAGGATATTGCACTGCTATCCTTTCAGGATAGAAACTTGTGAAAAGGAGAAAGGTGACAATGAAAATCTGGCATCTCCAAGGGGATTCGAACCCCTGTTCCCACCGTGAAAGGGTGGTGTCCTAGGCCTCTAGACGATGGAGACACACAAAAAAAACGACAACCCCGAACTGGCATCTCCAAGGGGATTCGAACCCCTGTTCCCACCGTGAAAGGGTGGTGTCCTAGGCCTCTAGACGATGGAGACA
>CAVKGJ010000027.1:0-6151 GCA_963655605.1 Oscillospiraceae bacterium | reverse complement strand
ACAACAATGAACGCACCCACCAGGGGAAAATGTGCTGTGGACGAACACCCTTACAGACTTTGATTGAAACAAAGGAGGTTTGGCGTAATAAAATAGACAACCTTAACAACCAGTCTGAACCTGACAAACAAACACCTCTCAAACCGGGAAAGTGTCCGATGATGTCGAGACTAGTACAGATAATGGAATCGTCCAGAAAATGGACCTTGCCGATTCAGAACTGGAAATCAGCACTGAATCGGTTCTGCATCGAATTCGGAGAAAGGGTTTCTTCCTTTCTCTGATAAATGTCCACAGAATGCGTTACAGGCTCAGATCAATCAGGGAGTAATGGCGATTTTCAGGACACCATCCCTTGCGTTGGCGAAAAGATCGTATGCTTCCTCGATCTGGTCAAGTCTGAAACGGTGTGTAACCAACGGTTTCAGATCGACTCGCCCGCTTTCGACCACATTCAAGAGACGGCGCATGCGTTCTTTACCGCCCGGACAGAGTGTCGTGACAATAGTCTGGTCAGCCAGTCCGGAAGCGAATACATCTCCCGGAAGAGTCAACCGTCCGGAATAAACTCCCAGACTGGAGAGGACACCACCCGGTTTCAGGACACGCAGACAACTTTCGAATGTCTGCTGGGTACCCAGTGCCTCGATAGCGACATCCACACCTTTCCCGTCGGTGATTTTCATGATTTCGTCAAGCGGATTCTTTTCCCTGAAATTGATGGTGATATCCGCACCCATCCGTTTCGAGATCGCCAGTCGCTCGGAAATGCCGTCAACAGCGATGATGCGGGTCGCACCTCTTAGTTTCGCTCCCGCCGTGGCACACAGACCGATCGGTCCCTGTGCGAAAACCACGACAGTATCGCCTATCTTGACCCTTCCGCTTTCAGCACCGGAAAAACCGGTACTCATGATATCTGGGCACATCAGTACCTGCTCGTCGGTCAAGTCATCCGGAATCGGTTCCAGATTGGCCATGGCGTCCGGTACCAGCAGATACTCGGCCTGACAGCCATCGATCGTATTGCCGAATTTCCAGCCGCCTAACGCTTTCCAGCCATAGGCGCCATGACCACCGCACTGGGATGAATGGTTGTCCAGACAGGCGTAACACTGACCACAGGGAGTGATGGCGCCGACGAGGACTCGTTGTCCGACCCTGTATCCGGTCACGCCAGCACCCAGTTCCTCGATGACGCCGACCGGTTCATGGCCGATCGTCAGGCCCGATTTGACAGGATATTCCCCTTTCAGGATATGGACGTCTGTTCCGCAGATGGTGGTTGTCGTGATTCTGACCAACGCTTCTCCGGGACCGGCTTTGGGTACGGGTTTTTCATCCAGCACGATTTTGCCGGGTTTGACGAAAATGGCCGCTTTCATGGTACGCATAGACTGTTCCTTCCATATCGGGTTGGAAACAGGACGCAAAATCCGGTTTTGCGTCCGGCAGACAATACAGGAAACAACTGGGAGATACCCGGGCAGACCGGTCGAGCAGGCATTATCGGAAACGAAACCGCCCCCCTTCCTATAGCGTACCCGCAGGCCATATCAGTGTCCAGAGAGAAAAATCATTCTGGGTTATCAGGCGACAAAAAACAGACAAATGTCTTGTTTACGGAAAAACCGATGGAAAATCAGGCCTGTTTTTCCCTGAAAAACTCCCTACAGCGATGCAGAAAGAAGCAAACGGAAGAGAGATTGTTTTCTTCGAAGGATCGGATCTGCTGAAGAAGGTTTTCACGAGTTGCGACAGCACGAGGGACATCATCGGTCCCGTAAGCCACCCCAAAGCGGGACTCGGGAGAGAAATGCCAGTCCTCCAATAAACTACGTCGCCGCCGGTTTCCAATCGTACAGCGGCATAGTCCACTTTTTTGAGATCTGGTGCAAAGCCGGATACAGCAGCCTCAGCACCGCAGCTTCGATATGACCAATGCCTAGGGTGATCTTGGACAAGCAGACTTTGCCACCGGTGACTGGGAAACCGTGGCATTTAATGGTAGTACCAACATCATGTGCTTTCGCTGGAAAGATAACGAATTGGTGTCGGCATTGCCGTGCTGCGGTACACAAAGGGCCATGAGCGATCCGTAAAAGCGCAGCGCGCCTTGTCAGATTACACTGTCTAGAAAGAGTTGCTGCACGGATGGTAGGGTTTGTACTGCCATGCCGTGCGTTCTGCGGAATCTTATATCTGTCCATGCACCGGACAGAAAACGGAAAAGGCGGCGTCAGGGAGAGAACCGCTATTGCGGTTTCGATGCCAGCGCGTGTGTGCGTGCAAGCATGTCGGCCAGATCTTTTTTTCGCCACGCTCCGACAGAATGCCCCGTATCAGGATAAATAATGGCAGTGGCGGTTCCACCTGCCCTTTTCCATGCACTGGCCGTTTTTTCAGCTGTATCGGGAGGCAGGCGTGGATCGTCGCGCCCCTGGAAAAAAAGTGCGGGAGGCAAGTCCGTTTCTTCATGGCGTGAAAGAATCAGTGGAGGACAGGCCTCTTCCATGGTTTCCGTATCGTGAAAAAAAGCATGGTGACATAACAGAATGTCATGATTGCCGACTTTTTCGGCCATCCGGTAACGAGCCAATGGATCGAGAACGCCAGAACAGGTGACGACAAAAGCCATTTTCGCATCAACTTTTGCCATAGACGGAACATTTTCCGGTATTTCTGTTATATACCGTGGATCGTTGAAGCGCATGGCAGACAGCAAGACAAGATGACCGCCACTGGAAACGCCCAGTCCTCCTGTCCGGCTAGGATCGATTCCGTATCGGTCTGCATGATATTTCAGCCAGCGGGTAGCACAATTGATATCGGCGATGGCGGCCGGATAGGGATACTGCGGAGAAAGACGGGTATCAATGGCCATAACCACAATGCCGGTTGCCGCGACCAGTTCAGCAAAACCGGCTGTCGAGAACCGGTCGCCGGAAACCCATGCACCGCCATGAACGCATACCACGGCAGGAAACGGTCCCTCCCCGGCGGGTCTGTAGATCAATGCTTTTCTTGCGATTCCACCACCTTCGGCATAAACGGTTTCGGTTGCCGAAATGCCGGTTGTCCCGGGAAGAGATGGATAAGACATGAATGTTTTTTCGGTTTTGTAAGAAAAACGGCATTATATCGCAAGACATGGTCCTGCTTTTTCCGGTCTTGCCGTGTCGGGTCCGGAAACGGATTGAGGATTTTCATGTCGATGAAAGTGTTGCTGGGTGACAACCCTTACGGATACTAAGCCTGTAAAGGATTCTGTGGACATTTGCCAGGTTCAGATTTTCAACAAAATCGCCCAGGTTATCGATGGAGACACCGAAACTATCCAGTGCCACTATTTCATCGACGAGCAGGGCCGTATCCAGCATGGATATATAAGTATCGCTGGCGTCGGCATCGACTACATCCATGACAACGTTGTACATCATGAGTAACGGCCTGCTTTTGGAACGTTTCAGTGTAAAACTGATAGGGACAACGGTACAGCAGATATCGTTCAGCTTGTCCGCATAAATCAACTTGACATCGTTCGGATCGTCGCCGTTTTCAAGTTTGGTTCGTCGTAATTGGTGCCATTTCTCGAAAACCACCTGCCGCAATATCTGGAAACGTTCAATTCCGTCTTCAACCGTAATCGGGCCCTCTCCTCTCCATCCCGTGTTTCCTGAAATGATCAACCTTTTGAGTCTTTCGCCGTAATTGTCTACCCAGGCTTTTTCCAAGGTCTGATGTGTAGTAATGCGTGATGGTTCCGGATAGCTCAAGTCTTCGGGACGAATGTACAGATTGACGTACTCGACATCCTCGCTGCCGCCAGGGTCGAGCATGAAAGCGATTGGCTTGAAAAAGGCTTTTTGTGTGGATGGAGGTACCATGACGCTGTTATAGCGTCACGACAATATGAGACAAAACCTTGTATACAGCTGAATTTTAGGAAACTTAAAGAGTAATCCCGGCTTTATCGAGAACTTCCTTTAGAAAATCCGCAAAATCACAGTGAATGGCATCGTTCTTTCCATGATTCTTATTCTGATTTCGGAAAAGACACTTCAATCTTTCCAGATCAATATCAAATGGAAGCTCACCTTTCTTATAATCCGGGAAGAGATTTTCCTTAATCAAGGGTATATACTCATCTTTATGCATCGGTTTATGGAAATGCTTATTTTTATGGCATATACTTTCCCATTTTTCAAAACCTTCATCGTGCATAGCAAGAAAGTCTTCACCATTCATATAGGAAAATAAAAAATCCGGCAGACCATCTTCATGGTGTTTTACATAATTGTTCCCGTTATTCCTGTCATTTCGCAAGTAAATATCCTTATCAACCCATATTTTTACGTTAGGAATTTTTCTTTGACTGTTAAAGACACCCCTGTATTTATCACGAACCGATGAATAATGTCCTGTACCGACAACTTTTGGTATTAAATGCAATTCAATACCTTCGACATCCCTGAAATATTTTACCACTTCAGAAATATAGGCTTTCTCTGACGGACCTTCACAAACAATATATACAGTTTTTTTCATGATTCAGATATAAGGGTAAGGTCTTCCGCCAAATTCGCCATCCAGATAAAATCTCATGATATTGTCATCCTTTTCCAGGGTATTCTCATCCGAAAGGCGTTTGACGGTTGTACCTTTCTTCAGGTTCTTGCTAACAATGCCAATCTCAGATGTGCCCAAATTATCCTCATCAAGAAGCATTACATCATGAGCTGTAAAGATCAACTGTGCATTGTTCCTGTTGTACCGCCTGTCCTTGAACATTCTGACGACTTCAACAAACAAGAGAGGATGCAGGGAACGATCCAGCTCGTCAATTGCTACAATCTGCCCGATTTCCAATGCGGTCAACAAAATGCCAAGTAGTCCCGAAATGATCTGGGTTCCTTTGGATTCCGTCTTTTCAAAATTAAATGAAACTTCCTTTCCTTCAATATTCCTGTGATAGGAAATGATATTGTTGACGACAATTCCTTTTCCATCTTTTTCGTGGATTACATTATTCCGTCTAATGAACAAGTTTATAACATCATCAGATATATTTTCATCTAATAGATGTTTTTCTCGCTTCAGTTCCATTCTGGATATATCAAAATCCAGTTTTTTCAATACATCCGTAACCCGATTAAAAGCTTTCTGAATATCTTCATCCGTCTGCGATTTAAAAACAGTCTCGGCAAGCAAATTTATACCTCTATACGGTGAAACAGCATTGTTTCCCAATACACTCATGTTTCTTCTGACAAAATTGAATGCCCCCATTAATTCAATGCTCAACCCGGGATAACGTTCTCCAACGACAGACAAGAAAGTTTTCTCTTGCTTTTCCCCTTTACCCTCAACAGAATAAATCTTGTCAAGACGTTTCGCCGTGTATTCTTCTGTTGCAATACCATCAAACCTGCGAATATCTGATGAAATACAGAATAATTCCCTTTCATTACAAACCAGTTTTTCGTAAAATATTTCATCCGCATTATATTCAATATGATATGTGAAATTTTTTTCCTGATAAATGAAGGAAACTTCAAATATCGTGGCTGGTCGCTGGACATTCAGCCGATTCGGGTCAAATACACCGCCCGAAACCCCCTTTAAAACTACATTTCGAAACACCGAAAGTGCCCTGACTATATTTGTCTTGCCTGATGCATTAGCGCCATACAAGGCAAGACAAGGTACAAACCTCTTTTCGTTTTGCTCCAGAAAGTATATCCGGTCCGATTCCCCATAACCCTCCGGCAAATTCTTCTCAACATAAGATAGATCCAGATCCAGCTCATGAATGGATCTGTAATTGGATATGTGGATTCGTGTCAGCATCGTTAATTCTCCTGTTCAGAAGATTATATGTTTCGATCTTTGCATCTGCTAGAGGGACTTGCTGTATTCCCTGATTTTTTCGTACCTTATTTTCACTTGGAAAAGAACATAGCCAAATATTCATCCCGCAAAAACATCCCTTAAACCGAGCCTGTAACGCATTCTGTGGACATTTATCAGAGAAAGGAAGAAACTCTTTCTCCGAATTCGATGCAGAACCGATTCAGTGCTGATTTCCAGTTCCGGATCGGCATGGTCCATTTTCTGGACGATTCCATTATCGCCAGCCAGACCACCTTCA
>CAVKGJ010000026.1:3537-5199 GCA_963655605.1 Oscillospiraceae bacterium | reverse complement strand
GCTTTTTTGAGTGTCGTGAGAAAATCGATGACATCCAGTTTGGCAATGGCATTGTTTTCGAAACGCCATTTTTCGAAACTTTGGCGGAAAAATGAACTGCTCAGGACGACGGAACCAATATCGCGCTGTTCTTCCAGCCAGTTTTCGATATTGAAGGTTTTTGTTTGTACGTTGGTCTCGAGATTGTCCAGCATTTCTTTTTCCAGATGCGAACTGTACAGCTTCGGAATGCCGAAGCTGATCGCCGGTATAATCAAAAGCAGCCCGAGAAAAACCAGAAGCAGCCTGTAATCGCTTTTTGGGGAGCGTACAGAGTTCAAACCGGAAATGTCGATATACCAGAGAAACAGATAGAGAAACGAACTGGAAATGCCGACCAGTGCCAGATTGGTCTTCAATGCAAACTCGATCAGCGATTCAAGGGTTTCCGCATTGTGGTAAATGAAAATGTCTACGAAAAAATAATAGAGAGACGTCAGTGTCAGATAGGTGAAGACGATGGTCCTCCGGTGCGGGATAAAATCAGAAAGCTCGCTTTTCGTCAACAAGAAATGAAGCAGAATGGCACTGAACAGCACAAAAACAAAACCGCTTATTCCGAACAAATGGTATTTCAGACGGGTTTCTTCTGAAAAAATGGAAAGACAATAAATCGTACAAAGAATAATGAAGGAGGAACTGACAGCAAAAAACAGAGCCGTTTGATTGATGCTCATGCGTTTGCCTGGTCCGGGGTGTTCCGGGTACTTGAAAGTGTCCGATATCTTGTCTGTCATTGTCTGTCCTGATGTCACGTATGCCCGGAAAAGGCAATAATGTTTCCATGCGGAAACATTATTGCACGTATTGATAATTTTTTGTGTGAAATGTGGAGTTTTGTCGAAAAATTTTTAATTATTTTTCAAGCCTATGTTTTTAAAAGAAAATTCTTCGACGGATATAAAAAATGAGCCACAGATAGTGACTCATTTGCGACATTTTGCAGTTAAGTCAGTTAAGTGACAGGAAATCAGGTAATTGATTTCATATGTTTACCGGTCAGAAAAGCGGTCACGTCATCGGCGGCAAGCGGTTGCGACAGATAGTACCCCTGAATTTCAGTACAACCTTCCGAACGCAGGAATTCGAGCTGTTCCTTGGATTCGACACCTTCGGCAACGGCTCTTATGCCCAGACTTCGGGCCAGCGAAATCACAGTCGAGATAATGGCCATGTCTTCGGTATTGCCGGGAATATCGTGAACAAAGGAACGGTCGATTTTGAGGCTATACACGTTGAACCGTTTCAGGTAGGTCAGTGAGGAATATCCTGTTCCGAAATCGTCAATAGATATACGAATACCTTTTTTGCGCAATTCATCGATTACGGTAATGGCAGCCAGAGGATTTTCCATGGCGACACCTTCGGTCAGTTCCAGCTGGAGATATTCGGGCGGTACTCCGGCTTCATCCAGAATATTCATGACCCTTTCCGGCAATCTGGGATGGCGGAACTGGACGGCAGACAGGTTGACCGAAACCGTAAAGTCGCAAAAGCCGCTGTTGCGCCATGATTTCAGCTGTCTGACAGCTGTCTTGAGTACCCATTCGCCGATCGGGATGATCTGACCGTTGGATTCGGCAATCGGAATGAATTCATCTGGAAGAATGTCACCGAACTGGG
>CAVKGJ010000026.1:0-3527 GCA_963655605.1 Oscillospiraceae bacterium | reverse complement strand
GGGGATGTTTCCACCGGATGAGTGCCTCGAATCCGACGATACGGTTGGTATCCAGAGACAGCTGCGGCTGATAGGACAGACTGAACTGGTTGCGCTCCAATGCCCTTCTCAGGGCATTGTCGATCTGCAGGGTACGTGCCGAACGGGCTTGCATTTCGGTTGTGAAGAAACAGTAGTCATTGCGGCCACTCTGTTTTGCACGGTACATGGCGGCATCGGCACTGCGCCAGAGTGTGTCGAAATCGGTACCGTCTGTCGGGTACATGGCGATACCGATCGAAACGGTCAGGTTGATCTCGTGTCGTTCGATATTGTATTGCCGGGCGGCGATGTTCAAAAGCCGTTCGGCCAGATAGGCTGCGCCATCCGTATCCGTTCCGGGAAGAATCAGAACGAACTCGTCGCCACCCAGTCGGGAAATAGTGTCTTGTTCCCTGATGGAGCTGGACAGTCTGTCTGCAAACTGTTTCAGCAGTTCGTCTCCGACACCGTGTCCCAGCGAATCGTTGACGTTCTTGAAATTGTCCAGATCGAGGAACATCAGGGCAAGCGGTTCGCGACGGCGTTGGGCCAGACTGATTGCCAGATTGCTCCGGATGTGCAGGAGCGTGCGGTTCGGCAACCCGGTCAACGGATCGAAATGGGCAAGCCACTTGACGCGTTCCTCCGTTTCCTTGCGTTCCGTCAGATCGGTGAATGTCCCGATGTAGTGAGTCAGTTTGTTTTTTGAATCGCGCATGGTCTGGATCAGCAGCCACTCCGGATAGATGGCTCCGTTTTTGCGTCTGTTCCAGATTTCGCCCTGCCAGCGTCCCTCCTTGCCGATAGTCTCCCACATGGTTGCATAGAAATTGCGGTCATGTTGTCCGGATGCCAGCATTCTGGGATTTTTGCCGAGTACTTCGTTTTCTGTATATCCGGTAATGTGGGTGAATGCCCTGTTGACCATGACAATATTGCAACCGGCATCCAGAAGCATGATTCCTTCGCTGCTCTGGGCGAATATCTGTGCCGACAGCTGAAGCTGTTCTTCTTTTTCGAAATGTTCCAGCGCAAAATCGATGTCTTCCATCAGTTCAAGCAAAAGTCGCTGTGATGATTTGGTGAAGGCGTCGGGGACATTCGCATAAAGGAATATGGCGCCAATGACATGGCTGTTGCGGTGCAATGGCAAAATGGCTGCCGAACGCCAGTTGAATTGTCCGATGTGTTCCCGCCACCTTTCCAGGGACGGTTCATTGGGGAAATCCTGCATCCAGACCGGCCTGTTTTCGCGGATAGCCATACCGGCCGGTCCCTGCCCTGCCGGATGGGCAGGCAGGGTATTGATATGAAGACCGTTGAGATATTCCGGCTGTTCGCCGGCACAGGAAACCGGAGTGATATCCTGCGTCCTGCGGTCGATCAGGCCGACCCAGACAAAATCCATCAGTCTGTACTCAACGATGTCGTTGCAGATCCGGGTGAACAGCTCTTGCTCGTTCTTGCATCGAATGATGGACTGGTTGCATTGGGAAAGCACTGCGTACAACCGGTTCAGGTGTCGTATCTCGTCTTCTGCCTGCATGCGTTCCGTATAAAGCCGGCGGTAGTTTCTTTCACTTTCTTCCAGCTCTTTCGCTGTCCGTCGCCGGACGGCTTCACGCTCGAAATTGTCCAGTGCAAAGTTGAGATCATGGGCCATCTCGTTCAGGAGATTTTTGGACTGTTCGTCGTAGGCCCCCGGTTCGGACGAATAGACTTTCAGGATACCGACCGATTTGCCTGACTGATAAAGCGGAAAAACGGCGAGTGAACGAACCATTATTTTTTCGAGCATTTCCGTCCAGTGGATCATGGCAGGTATTTTGCGAATGTCCTGGATCCAGAGCACCCTGTTTTCACGCAATGCCACGGCAGCCGGACTGTCATTTTTCATACTGTCGAGTCCGGTGACAATTCGCATGGTCTGGATGGGACCGATCAGTTCGTCGGGAATGCCATGCGAAACCGCCATATCGATTTTTTCGGATTTCTCGTCGATCAGGCCGATCCAGGCCATCTTGAAACGGCCTGCGCTGTAGTTGACGATACCGTAACAGACCCGTTCAAAAAGATCTTTTTCTGTTCTGGAATGAACAATGGCCTGGTTGCAGTGCGAGAGAGTGGCGTAAAGCTGGGTAAGCCGGTAAATCTGGTTTTGCGCTTTTTTGCGTTCGGTAATGTCCTCGACGGTAACCACAAAATAGTCCAGGGTACCATCCGATTTGACGACACAGCGGAAATGAACTTCCGCAATGGCTACTTCACCGTTTTTCCTGTGAAATGTCTTTTCTTCGGTGAACTCGCCCAGTTTTCCCCGTTTGAGCGTTTCCAGATTGGAAGATTTCCCGGAACAGGGATGGTCACACAGCTCTTCCCACCCTTTTTCGCCGAATTCTTTCCGGGTATACCCGAATATTTCGCATATGGTATCGTTAAAGTGTATCCACCTGTCCAGTGTGACGGACAGGACCCCCATGCCGATGAAAGGCAATGTGTAAAAGTTGTCCAGCAACTGTTTTTCACGCAGTTCCGATGCCATGCTTCGAGACCGTTGTACCATGTACCAGATGAACATCAGAACAAGGCCGACAATCAACAGGAAAGTGGTAACCGCCAGATTGAACCAGAAGGCCATGCTTCGCAGCGGCACCATCAGGTTTTGCCGGTCAATCCGGGAAACGGCATACCATTCCATACCCTTGACGGAATGCCATGCCGCCAGAACGTTTTCTCCATCGGCCATCGCTCCCATGACATGGCGCTTGTTTTCCCTGATCGCCTGTGCCAGGACGGTGTCTGTTATATCATTTACAATGACGGACGGTTTTCCGTCATCCTGTCTGATCTGATAGGAATGGTAACTGTCACCGTCCTTGCAAATCAGAAGAATGCGTTTGCTTGTGATATCTTTTGCCCAGTGTCCGAGATAGGCGGAAAGATAGGCGTGCCTGTCCAGACTGATATAGATCCAGCCGAGCGGAATGTTTGTGTTGAAGAAATGAAGCGGAACGATGAAGTCGTTTCTGTAAATGTTTCTTTTGTTCAGTTCCTCGTAGGTTTTTCCCAATGTACTGCCAAGCTGCCTGTGCAGGATGGCTTTGTCTACCGGGGTTCCCAGTGAGAGCAGCGGTTTGCGCCTGGTATCCAGCAGAACCATCGAATCGTATTGTTGAGCCATTTTCAGGGATTCGAGCCTGCCTGTTATCGCTGTCAGCGCATCAGGCGTTTTATAGAGGTACAATTTTTTGACATCATCAATGAAACTGGGGCTTGTCAGAGTCAGGAACGTGGAATATTCACGTTCATTCAGCCAGCCTTCTATCTGTTTTGCCTGACTGTTCGCCGATATTTCCAATTCTTCAAAAGCGTTTTTTTCAATCTGGGGGGCCAGAAGTTCAATAACCACGAAGCTGATGACAGGAATCACCAGGATCAGACATGTAAACGACAGCATGATACGGCCAATATTTCGCGGTAACAGGGAGGATATGTCTGCCGGATTC
>CAVKGJ010000025.1:8063-26857 GCA_963655605.1 Oscillospiraceae bacterium | reverse complement strand
CACGTATCGACAATACGATCCGTTACGACAGCCCGAACTGGAGCGGTTTCCACTTCGGCGCCAGCTACTCGCTGGGTCAGAATACTCATGAAGATTCTGCAAAATGGGAAGGCGGGAGAATGACCGACGTTTGGCGTGCCAAGGATCGGGGCGAGGGTTACGACAACGACGGTTACGGCATCATGCTCGGCTACGACAACGGCCCGCTGAGCTTGGTCGGTAACTGGAGCAAGGTCGCGGATTCCGCTGATTCTACGGTCTGGAACTTGGGTGCCGCCTACCGCTTCGGTGATGCCAAGGTCGAATTGCTGTATCAGCAGACCAAGGACAAGGGTTTCATGAGAGGTGGATACTCCGGTGTTGATGAGGATGCTTTGATGGCTATGTCTCCTGATTCCATGGCTAAGTTTTTTGGCCCAGATGGCAAATATGCAAATATTCAAGAGCTTGACAGCCTGAACCAGAAACAGTGGTTGTTGGGTCTGGAATGGAAACTGGGTCCGGGCCGTCTGAATGCTTCCGCCCAGTGGATGGAAGTCGAATTTGCCGGTGCGGGTGTTAGCGACAAGGACATTTACAAGTATGGTATCGGTTATACCTATGATCTGTCCAAACGGACCGCTATCTACGGTAACGTTGCCTACACCGACTATGACGATGAAGTCGTGGCACGCGCTTTCGGTGATGCGGATGACAGCGTAACGGCCGTTCAGTTCGGTATCACCCACAAATTCTGATAGTGGGATGAAAGCAGTTTGACAACAGAAGGAGGGTTTGGCCTTCCCTTAACCTTCCCTCCTGTTGAATGGGATTAGGTCACCCATTCAGGCTGTTGGCCGGAGCCCTCGTAAGAGGGCTCCGGTTTTTTGCAGGAACGGAAATGTTTTCGTTTTGCAGGAAGACTTTCGGAGAGACAGATGTTTGCCGATGCTGGAAATCCGCCGGGCGGACATGATGTTTTTTCGGTTCCGGAACGTCTTGTCGAGGTATCCGTTTCTGGATGTCTGTTCCTGTCCATAATCAGATATCGGAGAGATCCCGGGCGCTTATCCTGTGTATGGCGGCCATGAATCCTGCATGCTGTCTTTGGAACGGTTCTGCCAGATGCATTTCCTGAAAAACTGACTGTGCAATTCCTAGAAGAGTCCGGAACGGGAAGATGAAACACCGGAAAAAGCCGGAGTCATCGCAAGAGGGCTCCGGTTTGTCGTATGGCAGGCGATTTCTCTGTGCCGGATGTTTCCAGAAAACAGAACGGTTCCGGCACAGGTTCCGTGAAAAATCGTTTCAGGCCAGTATCCGGCGTAGCCAATTGCCGAGGTCGATCACTTCGGTCATCGACATGGTATGGGACATCTGGTAGGCATTCCAGTCGACGTTGTAATCGAGGGATGTCAACAGTTTCATGGTGTCTTCGCCCCGGGTGAACGGAACGACTTCATCCTGTGTGCCATGAGCCATGAATATCGGCGTGTTCTGGTTGGCAGGGTTCCGGTCGTCGGGGAAGGAGTAGATCAGTGGCATATATCCTGAAAGTCCGATGATGCCGGCCAGTTTTTCTGGATAGCACAGTCCGGTATAAAGTGCCATGGCGCATCCCTGTGAGAAGCCTGCCAGCAGGATTCGGTCGGAGGGGACACCGTGTCTTTTTTCTTGCTCGATCAGTCCGGTGATGAGTCTCTGTGATTCCAGAACGCCTTCCGAATCTTCCATGTCGGCGTCGTCGAAGCCGTTGTAAATGTCAAACCATGCGCGCATGGGGTAGCCAGCATTGGCGGTGATGGGACGTTCAGGCGCATGGGGAAAGATGAAACGGATGGGGGGGCAGCCGGTAAGGTCGAATTCCCGGACCAGCGGAATGAAACTTGAGCCGTGATCGCCGAGGCCATGCATCCAGATGATGCTGGTTTTCGGGTCGTCTCCGGTGTCGGTCTGGCTGTATTGCAGATAAGTGTTGTTCATTGTTTTTCTCGTCAGTGATGAAACAGGTGGGTGGAAATGGATGTCATGCCGGATCCTGTGGTGGCCGCCATGCCTTGCATACCGCTTCGTTTGTTTCGATGGCTGGGCCGCCGATCAGTTCGATGCAGTATGGAATGGCGGTGAAAATGCCGGGTTCCGTCAGGGTTCCGTTTTTGTCGCGGACGCCTTCCAGTATTTGACGGATGGCGGTCGGCCGGCCGGGCAGGTTCAGTATCAGGGCGGTGTGGTCGGGGCGCTCGCAGATGACGGCAGCTTGCCGGGACAGTATGGCGGTCGGTACGAAATGCAGGCTGATCTGGCGCATCCGTTCGGCGATTCCCGGCATTTCGCGGGTGCCGACGGCAAGGGTGGCGTCCGGTGTCTGGTCGCGCCGGGCCGGCCCGGTACCACCTGTCGTCAGAATCAGGGAGCAACGGTCTTCATCGACCAGTTCGTGCAGGGTTTTTTCGATCTGTTCCCTGTCATCCGGTATCAGACGGGTTTCCAGCCAGTATGGCGACGTGATGGCGGAAGCCAGCCAGTCTTTCAGTGCAGGAATGCCCAGGTCGGGGTAAGTGCCCTCATAAGCCCGGTCGGAGACGGAGACGAGTCCGATGGAGATGTCGCCAGCGTTTTTTTTCATTTATTCCTCGCTTTCGTGGTTTTCCTGTATAGACAGGGATGGTTCGGTCATGATCTGTTTCAGAAGCCGGTATATTTCCCGGTAGGCTTTCGGTGGTTTGCCGGCGGCTATTTCCTTTCTGGCGTTCCGGATGAGTGTGCGCAGTTGCTGGCCGTCGGTATGGGGATATTTGTGCAGGAATCCGGTCAGTGCCGTTTCGTTCGCAAGCAGTTTTTCACGCTGGTTTTCAAGGGCGTGCATGAAAAGCGTGTCAGCCTTTGACTGGCCTTTCCAGCTTTCGAGTGTCCGGTTGATCGAGGCGAGCGCCTCATCATCCAGCGAACGCATGATTTTGCCTATGTATTGCAGCTGGCGCCTGCGGCCTTCATGGTTTTTGATCCGCTGGCATTCCAGTATGGCTTCTTTCAGATTTTCCGGCATGGCAACACGTCTGACCTTGTCCGGGGATTCATTGACCAGTTGTTCGCCTGTTTTTTGCAAGGCGATCATTTCACGTTTGCGCTGGGATTTGGACGGACGTTCGTATTCTTCCTCGAATTCACCTGACTGGAAACCGCAGGTTCCCCTGTTTGAATTTGGCATAATCGGACTTCTGTGTAAGGTCATTAAATCATTTATGATTGACTGCTATCATAACAGTCTTGACAACACCTTCAAAAAGATAATCTCATGAATGATTCCGATTTCATCTATACGAACGATCAGTTGAAACAGATTGCCGAAGATACCCTGCGGTATGCGCGGCAAAAAGGAGCTTCAGGTGCCGCGGTCGGCATCAGCGAAGGAAACGGTCTTTCCGTTAGTGTGCGCAAGGGGGAAATCGAGACCATTGAGAAAAATCAGGACAAGGGGATCGGAATAACCGTTTTTGTCGGAAAAAAACGGGGCAATGCCACGACATCGGATTTTTCGGAAGTATCGCTGAAACAGACGGTCGAGGCCGCTTACAATATCGCTTCGTTCACTTCGGAGGATGAAGCGGCCGGCCTGCCGGATGCCGATATGCTGGAAAGAAATCCGCAGGATCTGTCGCTTTATTATCATTGGCCGATCGGTTCGCAGGAAGCGGTCGAGCTGGCAAGACGTTGCGAGGTGGCGGCTTTCGATACAGACAAGCGGATATCCAACAGTGAAGGGGCCTCCGTCAATGTCCAGCATTCCCATTTCATTCTGGCCAACAGTGACGGGTTCATGGGGGGATATCCCTGTTCCAGCCATTCCTTTTCTGTCGCGCCTATCGCCGCTTCGGGTGCACACATGCAGCGGGATTACTGGTATACCGCCTCGCGCGATCCCGCAGGGCTGAAAACGCCGGAGGAAGTCGGACATTATGCCGCAAGGCGGGCGCTGGCACGTCTGGATGCACGCCAGATCGGTACCCGCAAATGTCCTGTTCTCTTTGAAGCGCCTGTTGCGATCGGATTGGTCAATTCATTCGTTTATGCGGTGTCGGGCGGTTCGCTTTACCGGAAATCCAGTTTTCTGGTGGATGCCCTGGACAAACAGGTTTTTCCGGAGCATATCGAATTGCTTGAGGATCCCCATCTGAAAGGCGCGATGGGTTCTGCGCCTTTCGACGATGAGGGAGTCAGGACAAATCGTCGCCAGATTGTCGGGGACGGTATCGTGAAGGGATATTTTCTCTCGAGTTATTCGGCCCGCAAACTCGGCATGAAGACGACAGGCAATGCCGGAGGTTCTCACAATCTGGTTTTCAGCTCGAAGCTGACGGATGAGGCCGATGATTTTTCCGGTATGCTGAAAAAAATGGGGACGGGTCTGGTCGTCACCGAGTTGATGGGGCAAGGCATCAATTATGTGACGGGCGATTATTCCAGAGGCGCGTCGGGTTTCTGGGTTGAAAACGGCATCATTCAGTATCCGGTGCAGGAAATCACGATTGCGGGCAATCTGAAGGAGATGTTCCGGCATATTGTGGCCGTCGGTGCGGATACGTTGATCAGGGGAGCCAAACAGTCTGGATCCATTCTGGTCGGGCAGATGACGATTGCCGGAATGTAGGTTGTGCCTGAATCCCGCCGTTTTGCGGTTCAGATTTTTTCATTGAAGTTGTCCAACGCTTTCCGCCAGCTGTCGATGTCGGTTTGTACGGATGTCGTAAATGGCGAATGTTCCCAGTCGATGGCCCGGCGGATGCCATGAAGGGCATTGACAGCCCAGACTTCATGATGGTTCAAGTCTTGCAGTTTTTTGCGGCGGCAGGCGACGGGGATATTTCCACGGATGGCGATGGTTTGAACCAGACGGCTTGTAATGCCGGGGAGAATGCGGTACGAAGGCGGAACAGTGCACAGGGTGCCGTTCTCCCACCACAGGATGCTGGTCGTCAGTCCTTCCAGAATGAATCCTTCCGGCGTCGTCAGAATGCCTTCCTCGGCACCGGTTTCCAGAATGTTTTTGCGGATCATGACAGCTTTGTCCAGATCCGGTCCTTTGTGCCGTGGTTTTTTGCGGAAGTCCGGTATGCGGCAGGCGGTCAGGCGGATGGTTAGGTGGAGTGGCGGTGCCTTGCGGATGCGGAACTGGAAAACGGGTTTTCGGGAAGAACCTGCCAGTTCGATGCGCGGGAACCACTGGCCGGTTTCCGGTATTGTGGCAATCGCTTTTTCCCAGAACGGGATAATGTCGTTTTCCCGGATTCCGGCCAGCTGGTTGCAGCTTGATGCGAAACGTTTGCGGTGCAGGTGCAGGGCTCTGGTATAACCGTTTTTCGTCAGCCATGAGTCAGCGACCAGCAGGTGTGTTTCAGGCTTGCCGGTGGGGATCAGTGCATGTTCAGGTGTGTAGCGGTAGATGGATTCGGCTGTCACGGTATCAGTGTGGCGATGGATTGACGGAAAAGTCTGTATTGAACAGGTCGAGAAAGGCTTTGGCCTTGGCACGGATTTCGTCGAATTCTTCTTCCGGATCGGAAAGCGATGTGATGGCTCCTCCAACACCGAATGTGATGGTCCCGCGGGACATGACGAGTGTGCGGATGACGATGCTCAGATCGATGGCGCCGCATAACGAAAAATAGCCAATTGCTCCGGAATAGATGCCCCGGGCTCCTTTTTCCAGTTCGTCGAGTATCTGCATGGTCCGCAATTTGGGCGCGCCTGTCATGGAACCGCCGGGAAAAGCGGCCCTGACGCACTGGCACGGTGAGGAGTCGGCGCGGATTCTGGATGTGATGGTGCTGACCATCTGGTGGACGGTCTGGTATGATTCGATGGCAAACAGTTCGGGAACATGAACGCTGTCCAGTTCGGCTGTCTGGCCGAGGTCATGGCGCACCAGATCGACGATCATCAGGTTTTCCGCTCTTTCCTTTTCGCTGCCGGCCAGTTCGTCATGAAGCTGCCGGTCTTTTTCAGGATTGTCCGATCTCCTTCGCGTGCCCTTGATCGGTTTGGATTCGGCGATGCGGTCGCGGGATATTTTCAGAAAGCGTTCGGGCGAACAGCTCAGAACGCAAATGTCTTTTAACTGGAGATAGGCACCGTATGGCGCCGGATTCGCTTTCCGCAGCATGCGGTATGCCGTCCAGGGATCGGCATCCGTTTCGCCTGTTGCGGTGTTGGTCAGGCAGATCTCGTATGTTTCACCCTGCCGGATGTATTCCTGGCATTTCAGAATCAGGTCGATGTATTGCGGTTTGCCGTGACGGAGCCGGAAAGGGCGGGTCAGCGCCAGATGTGCCGGCAATGCTTCCTGACGGGTTTGTGCGGTGGTCGAAGGCGATTCGAGTCCGGAGATCACCGACCTGATCCATTTGCCGGCCTGATCCATTGTATGCCGGTCGGCCAGGGCGAGGATATGGAGCCGCTTTGCCTCATGGTCGATGACGATACCGTGATCGCAAAAAAGAAGGATCGCGTCGGGGTACGGGGAACGGCAGGTACTGTCCGGGCCGCATTCCGATTTCATTTCATATCCGATATAACCTGCCCATCCCAGCGAAAATTCGAATGGTGTTTCGGGAGGGGATAGCCTGTTTTTTTGCAGGTCGTTTTCGAGCCATTCGAAAAAACCGGAGTGAACGAGTTGTGTTCCTTTCCGTGTTTCAATACAGATGGTGTGTGCATGGGTGTCGATCGTGGCGATCCGGCCAAGTGGTCCGTCGGCCTTGCAAAGGAAGGAGTAGCGTCCTGATCCATAATCCTTGCGATTGCTGTCGAGCCAGATGGCGTAGGGTGAGTCCCTGAAAAAAAGATCAAACAGTTTTTCTCCGTCGATATGGTACGGGACTTGTTCATGCAAAAGGACCGGAGGGTTGTCGGAAGGCTTTTCGTCCGGAGATGGGCCGGGCGGATTTTGCGGTAGTGAAAGCGGCTGTCCGGTCAGGATACGGGCGTTATGCCAGTGTGCGGTCAGGTTTCTGAAATTCCGGAACAGTTGTTTTCCGCAATCCGTGCAAATGGATTCGGGATGGAACTGGACGCCCCATTGGGGCAGTGTTCTGTGACGGATTCCCATGATGGTTCCGTCTTCGGCTCTGGCCGTCACAATCAGCGTTTCCGGCAAATCGCGTATGGCCAGGGAGTGGTAGCGGACAACGGTAAAGGGGGAAGGAATGTGTTCGAAAAGATTTGTTCCGTCATGTGAAACGGATGACAGTCTGCCATGTCGCGCTTCGGTGGCCAGATCGACATGACCGCCATGAAAATGACAGATTCCCTGATGCCCCAGACAGATTCCGAGGACCGGAACGGCTTCCTGCATCAGTACATCGCGGCAGATACCGAAATCCCGGGCGCGGTCCGGCCGTCCCGGTCCCGGTGAAATGACGACATTGTCGAAACTGTCCAGCATGTCCGGCTTCCAGCGCGGGTCGTCGTTTTTGACGACGGTCGGGGGGTGGTGATTGACGGTTGCGATCAGATGGTAGAGGTTGTACGTAAAGGAATCGTAGTTGTCGATCAGCAGTGTTCTTGTCAATTTCACGTTACTCCGGCTGGACGGTATTTACCGGGAAACCCGGAAAGTTTTCGGCTTTTCCGGGCGGTTTGAACCTGCGACCATATCGAACCGGAACAGGCGGCATTCGATCGGGCCATTGTAAAAGGGCGTTTTGCGTGATTCCTTCAGACGAAGCAGTCTGGGAACGGCGAGGTCTGCCGTAAACAGGAAAACGGACCAGTCCGGAAAACGCTGTTTCAGTGTGGTTCCGAATGCCTGATAGAACTGGCGGACCCGCTCGTCCGCCGGCAGATTCCGGTTGCCCCGTACGCCGATTCGTTCGCCATAGGGCGGATTGGTGAGAATGATTCCTGCCTGTTCGACAGGAGGTCTGATGGATTGTGCCTCGATCTGGTGAAGCGGAATATCGAATGGAATGCCGGCCGTTTCAAGATTGTGGCGGGTCATGTCCAGCATGTCGCCGGAAATGTCGCTGCCGAATATCAATGGTTCCGGAGGCGCCGGCCTGATCCGGATGGCGTTTTTCATGGATTGCCATTGTGCCGGGTCGAACTGGTGAAACTTCTCAAACGAAAACGAACGATGGAATCCGGGCGGGATTCCCAGCATGATCCGGGCCGCTTCGATCAGGATGGTGCCCGAACCGCACATGGGATCGAGAAGCGGTATGCCCGGTTTCCAGCCGGCTGTTCTTAACAGGCCGGCAGCCAGATTTTCGCGAAGCGGCGCATCACCTGTCGCCTGCCGCCATCCCCGTTTGAACAGGGCGTCTCCGGATGTGTCGAGATACAGGGTGACGTTATGGGCATCGAGAAATCCGGATATCCGGATGTCCGGTGTATGAGTATTGATGGAAGGTCTCGAACCGGTTTGGCTGCGGAAACGGTCGACGATTCCGTCCTTGATGCGCAATGTCGTGAAATTCAGGCTTTTCAGTGGTGATTTGACAGCCGTTATATCGACACGAAGTGTGTTTTCAACGCCAAACCATTTTTCCCACGGCTGCTTCACTGCCAGCCGATAGATGTCTTCCTCATTGCGGTAAGCGGATTGCGCGATTCTTTGCAGTATCCGGGATGCGATACGGGAATGAAGGTTGAGCAGCCAGCCGTCCTGTCGTGTACCGGAACAATGGACGCCGCCGGGAATTGTCCGGTGGATTTCAAGCGTTCCGCTTTTCGCGGCGATTTCGTTCAGTTCGTCGGCAAGTGCCGGTTCCAGTCCTCTGGGACAGGGGCAGAAATAGGAAAAGCTGGCTGGCATGGCTGGTTACCTTTTGACCGTGATTGATGTATCGGGGTTATTTCCGGATTTCACCGTGTCCCAGTACGACGTATTTCAATGATGTCAGTCCTTCCAGCCCGACAGGGCCGCGGGCGTGCAGCTTGTCGTTGGAAATGCCGATTTCGGCGCCAAGACCGTATTCGAAACCGTCGGCGAATCGTGTCGATGCGTTGACCATGACGGAGGATGAATCCACTTCGCGCAGGAAACGGAGGGCATGACTGTAATTTTCCGTCACAATGGCATCGGTATGTCTGGACGAGTAACGGTTGATGTGGCCAATCGCTTCATCCAGATCGTTGACGATGCGAATCGCCAGTACCGGAGCCAGATATTCCGTTTTCCAGTCTTCTTCCGTGGCGCGGGCAAGGTAAGGATAGTCATGCAGAATGTCGTATGCTTTCTCATCGCATCTCAACTCGACTTTTTCATCCTGATAGCGTTTTGCCAGCAGTGAAAGCGTTTCCTGGGCCACGTTTCTGGAAACGAGAAGGGTCTCCATGGTGTTACAGGTTCCATAACGCTGGCATTTCGCATTGAATGCGATTCCGGCGGCTTTCTCCAGATCGGCGCAGTCGTCGATGTAGGTGTGGCAGATGCCGTCAAGATGCTTGATCATGGGGATGGTCGATTCGCGCATGAGCCGTTCGATCAGTCCCTTCCCGCCGCGGGGAACGATGACATCGACATATTCGTTCATGGTGATGAGTTCGCCGACGGCAGCGCGGTCTGTCGTTTCGACGACTTGCACGGCCTGTTCGGGCAATCCGGCTTTTTTCAGTCCTTCCCTGACCAGCGAGGCAAGTGCCTGATTGCAGTTGATGGCTTCCGAACCGCCGCGCAGAATCGTTGCATTGCCGCTTTTGATGCATAATCCCGCCGCATCCACAGTCACGTTGGGCCGTGCTTCATAAATGATCCCGATGACGCCGAGAGGAACCCGCATCTGGCCGACCTGGATACCTGACGGACGTGACTTGAGGCCGGTGATTTCGCCGATCGGATCAGGCAGTGAGGCGATCTGTTCCAGTCCGGATGCCATCGTTTCAATCGCCTTGTCCGATAGTGTCAGACGGTCCAGCAATGCAGGTTCCAGACCATTGTCGCGGGCGGTGTCCAGATCTTTCCGGTTGGCTGTGCGCAGCATGACGATGTCGCGGCGGATCGCTTCCGCGATATGCATCAGCGCCCTGTTTTTGGTAGAGGTATCCGCTTTGGTCATCTGGCTGGCGGCCTGGCGTGCCTGTTGCCCGATCCGGGTCATGTAGTTTTTGATTTCCATCGTCATGTATCGGTTAGTGGCAGAAAGGAATAACGGTAACATTCACGAGATATCCGTTCAAGTCCGCGCAAGGGACAGTCCCAGTTGTGTCAGGGCACCCCAGGCGTCGTCCATCCATGATTCCGATTGCAGTCCCTTGATGATTTTATCGATCTGTGCCGTTTGCTGCATGGCTGTCTGTATTTCTTTTTTATCGAGTCTGCCAGCGGCAGTCCGGATGAGCTGTTCCCGTTGTCCCCTCAGACGGAGTGTTTTGGCTATGGCGGAAAAAGGTTGTCCGTGTTCAAGCGCGATTTTGCATTTCAGGAGTGTCCGTATTTCTTCCGTGAATGACCACAATACCAGCGGGAGCGGTTCGCCTTCTCCTTTCAGGCCTTCCATCATTCTGATGAAGCGGGTCCGGTCGCCGCCCAGCATGGCTTCATTCAGTTTGAAAATATCGTACCGTGCGACGTTCAGTACGGAATGGCGGATCTGTTCAAAATCAAGTTCTCCTTCCGGGTAGAGCAGTCCGAGTTTCTGTATTTCCTGATGGGCCGCCAGCAGATTGCCTTCGACACGTTCTACCAGAAAGTCGATGCATGACTGGCTGGCGGTTTGATTCTGTTTTTTCAGTCTTGATGCGATCCAGTTCCCCAGCCGTGGCAGGTCAATGGAGGGAATTTCTATGTAAACGCCGTTTTTCTGCAAGGCACTGACCCATGACGATTTCCGGGTCGTCCAGTCAAGTCCCGGAAGGGTGATCAATGTAATATTGTCCGGATTGAGTCCGGAGACATATTCCTGCAAGGCCTGGCTTCCATCCTTGCCCGGCCGCCCGCCCGGTATGCGCAGTTCGATCAGTTTCCGGTCTCCGAAAAGGGAAAGTGTGTTGTTGGCCGCATGGAGTTGTCCCCATTTGAAACCACGCTCGACTGTCAGGACATCACGTTCACCGACATGCCGGTTCCGTGCCGCCTTGCGGATCATGTCCGCGGCTTCAAGAAGCAGGAGTTGTTCGTCCCCGGTCAGAATGTACAGGGAGGCCAGTTCCTTTTCCAGATGGGACTGAAGCGTTTCATATTTGAGAAGCATGGGTCTGGACGATCAATCGAATGTCTTGCCGGATTCAGCGGTTGCCGGTTGTCCGGAACCGGTCATGTCTTCAGCCGTCGATTTGATGGTGGCAAGTCTGCGCAGCAGGCGTTGTGCCATGTCCTGCTGCATATCCTTGTACAACAGGATTTCCTCGTTTTCCTTGGAAAGGGCTTCGGAATCATCATAGGTCATGGTCCTGCGCAAGGAGATTTTCGTCGGTTCAAGCAATACTTTCCCGCGGGCTGTCCTGACCGTGTATTCAAGATTGTAGTAGAGAGAATATTCGCGAACCCGTCCCTGAATATTGTAGGTCAATTCCTCTTTTTTTCTTTTTTCGGAAATGGCGGACAATATGACTTCCGCTTCCTGGGGAGTATTGACGATTTTCGTCAGATTCATTGCCTGTATCTGGCGTTTGAGAATGCTGGCTGTCTGTGAATCGGGAGGAAAATCGATATATAGCGAAGTGAACGGGAAGTCGTAATTGCCGCGCAAATGAAAGCCACATGCGGTGACCAGCACGGCGGATACCAAAACGACGATCCAGCGATACAGATGACGGGTTTTCATGATGGCTTTCATAAGCAGACCATATTCCGGATTTCAGACAACGATATTGACCAGTTTGTTCGGAACGACAATGATACGCTTGGGCGTTCCGGTCACGAATCTGGAAACACTTTCGTTTTCGAGTGCGATTTGTTCGATCTGTGACTTGTCCGCTGATTTGGGTACGCGGATATTGCCGCGCAGTTTTCCATTGACCTGGACGACCATGCTGATTTCATCCTGTTCCAGCGCTGCCGGGTCGACCTGCGGCCATGCGGCATCAAGAAGGTCGCCGTCACGTTCGGCGTATCCCAGTTCTTTCCACAGAACATAGGTAATATGCGGAACGACGGGATAGAGCACTCTCAGGAAAATCGAAAAGGTTTCTTTCAGGACGCTGGCAAATTCCGCGGAATTGTCCGGTTTGGCCGCTTCAAGTGTATTGAGCATTTTCATGCATGCCGAGACGACCGTATTGTACTGGATACGGGCATAGTCCTGATTGGCCTGTTGCAGGATCTGGTGGATTTCGCGTCTCAGGGCTTTCAACGGTTCTGGCAGTTTTTCCGGAACGGCATGGCCGGCAGATGCGATGATGTCCCTGTTTCTGCAGGCAAAGGCCCAGACCCGGCGAAGGAAGCGGCTGGCGCCTTCCACACCGGAACCGGACCATTCGAGCGTCTGTTCGGGCGGTGCTGCGAACATGGTGAACAGGCGGGCGGTGTCGGCTCCGTACTGGTCGATTTGTGTCTGCGGATCGATCCCGTTGTTTTTCGATTTCGACATTTTTTCGATGCCGCCGATATTGACTGGCTGGCCATCCGTTTTGAGTCTGGCGGAAACCGGCCGTCCCTTTTCGTCCAGCTGCAATTCGATTTCTTCTGGGTTGAACCAGCTTTTTTTGCCTGCGGCGTCCTCACGGTAATAGGTTTCGTTAAGAACCATGCCTTGTGTCAGCAGTCTGACAAAGGGTTCATCGAATTTGACGAGTCCGAGATCGCGCATGACT
The DNA here is from genome assembly GCA_963655605.1 of Oscillospiraceae bacterium. Taxonomy (GTDB): domain Bacteria; phylum Pseudomonadota; class Gammaproteobacteria; order Burkholderiales; family Burkholderiaceae_D; genus Oxalobacter. Next base: position 14,128 of record CAVKGJ010000025.1, on the reverse strand, counting down.
TTGGTCCAGAAGCGGGCATAAAGCAGATGCATGACGGCGTGCTCGATACCGCCGATGTACTGGTCCATCGGCATCCAGTAATCGTTTCTTTCATCGACCATGGCCTTGTCCGATCCCGGCGAACAGTAGCGCATGAAGTACCAGCAGGAATCAACGAAAGTATCCATCGTATCCGTTTCGCGTCGTGCCGGTTTTCCGCAATGCGGACAGGTGGTATTGATGAATTTTTCGTCTTTCGCCAGCGGGTTGCCTGTTCCGTCCGGAATGCAGTTTTCCGGCAACAGGACAGGAAGATCTTTTTCCGGAACGGGAACCGCGCCGCAATCCGGACAGTGAATGATCGGGATCGGAGTTCCCCAGTAGCGCTGGCGGGATATCCCCCAGTCACGCAGACGGTAGGTGGTTTTTTTCTCACCCAGTCCTTTTTCTGCCAGTACGGCGGCGATGGCGTCAACGGCCTCCTGATAGCCGAGTCCGTCGAAGCGGCCGGAATTGATGCATTTGCCGTGTTCCTTGTCGGCATACCAGTCGTGCCATACATCTTCCATGAAGGTTTTGCCTTCGACGTCAATGACCTGTCTGATCGGCAGGCCGTATTTGTGAGCGAATTCGAAATCGCGTTCGTCGTGTGCCGGGACGGCCATCACGGCCCCGTCACCATAACTCATCAGGACATAATTGCCGACCCAGATTTCAACGAGCTGGTTGGTTAGCGGATGATGGACAAAAAGACCGGTAGGCATGCCTTTCTTTTCCATTGTCGCCATATCGGCTTCGATAACGCTGCCTTTCTTGCATTCTTCGATAAATTCGGCCAGTTCTGGATTGTTCCGCGCGGCAAACCGGGCCAATTCATGTTCCGGCGCAACGGTACAGAAGGTGACGCCCTTGATCGTATCGGCTCTTGTGGTGAATACCCAGAGCTTGCCGTCGCCGATCAGGGTGCCGTCCGTATCGCGGATATCGTGCAGGAAGGCGAAACGGACGCCTTCCGATTTGCCGATCCAGTTGATCTGCATGGTGCGCACCCGTTCCGGCCATCCGGGCAGTTTATTCGTCACGTAGTCCAGCAGTTCTTCCGCATAGTCGGTGATGCGTGCGTAATACATCGGTATTTCGCGTTTCTCGATCAGGGCTCCGGATCGCCATCCGCGTCCGTCAATGACCTGTTCGTTCGCCAGGACGGTCTGGTCGACCGGATCCCAGTTCACGGTTCCCGTTTTCTGGTAAATGATGCCTTTTTCCAGCATTTTCAGAAACATCCACTGGTTCCATTTGTAGTATTCCGGTTTGCATGCGGTCATTTCACGGGACCAGTCGATGGCAAGGCCCATCGATGCCATCTGGCCTTTCATGTAGGCGATATTGGAGTATGTCCATTCGGCCGGAGGAATTCCGTGGGCCATGGCGGCGTTTTCGGCCGGCATGCCGAAAGCGTCCCATCCCATCGGCATCAGGACGTTGTAACCATTCATGCGCAGATAGCGGTACATGACATCGTTGATCGTGTAGTTGCGGACGTGTCCCATATGCAACCGTCCGGAAGGATATGGCAGCATGGAACAGGCATAAAATTTTCCTTTCGGAAAACGCGGGTCGTTTTCGATGGTCTTGTACGCTTGTGTGGATTCCCATTGATTCTGGGCGGTTTTTTCCACTTCTGCATGGTTGTATCTGTCTTGCATGATGAACTACACAATAAATAAGGTTACTGGTTTTGTCTGGACACCGTTATGGCTGGAACGCGCGGGAACGGATGGCTCTGACCGATCCATATCCCGTTTTTCATTTCAGATGGAGAACGTCCTGCATGTCGAAGAGTCCGTTTGTCTTGCCGGCCAGAAAACGTGCTGCGCGCAGACTGCCTTGCGCATAGGTCGCACGGCTTGCCGATTTGTGGGTGATTTCGATACGCTCTCCCGTTCCGGCGAACAGAACGGTATGGTCGCCGACGATATCACCCCCACGGATTGTCGAGAAACCGATGGTTGACGGATCACGTTCTCCAATAATCCCCTCACGGGAATAGACCGCGCATTCGCCGAGGTCCCGTCCGATTGCCCTGGCGATCACTTCGCCCATTTTCAGAGCGGTTCCGGACGGTGCATCCACTTTGTGCCGATGGTGCGCTTCGATGACTTCGATATCATAGCCTTCAGCGAAGTTTTTTGCTGCTATTTCAAGCAGTTTCATGGTGACATTGACGCCGACGCTCATATTCGGAGCGAATACGATGGGGATGGTTTCTGACGCTTTTTCAATGGCCTTTTTCCCGTTTTCATCGAATCCGGTCGTGCCAATAATCATTTTGATCCGGTTTTCAACGCAATAGGCGAGATGTTCAAGGGTTCCGGCCGGTCGTGTGAAATCGATGACATATTCGGCGTTCCCGAACGCTTTTTCCATATCGGATTCAACCGGCACACCGGTCTTTTCGCCGAGGAACTGGCCGGCATCGTTTCCGAGGTCGGGCGCACTGGCAACGTCAAGCGCACCTGTCAGGGTGGCGTCATCGGCTTTCAGGACGGCTTCGATCAGCATATGGCCCATACGTCCATTTGCACCTGCAATAGCGATTTTCATTTTGTTCATTGGATATTTCCGATCAATTCATCATTCGGTGAAACGGGAAGCATCTTGCCTATCCGGCTTGGAGTACTGATCGGTTCGAAAGTACTGATGTTTCCCGAAGAAACGTTTTCATCAACATCGTCCGTATCCACAGCCATGGTTTGCCGGACAGGAGTCCGTCTGACCGGCCTCTTTTCAGTGTCTGTTTCCATTGCCGGAACGGGCGCGCTGACCGGTTCGGTCGCACTGGCCGGTTCAGGTGCACGGATCGGCAACGGTGTGCCGACAGGCCGGGAAGCGCGGTCGGAACGGGTCGGTTCCGTGGCGCGGACGGATTCTGGCGTTTTCGCCGTTTCCGGCGTACTGACCGGTTTCGGAATGCGGACACGGGACGAAGATGGTTTCAGACCTCCTGTCGTTTCGGATGGATGAACCGTGGCTGTTTCACGGACAGGTTCGGAAGTGCCAACCGATGCCGGGATATGGGGCGTTTCCGTTGCGCGAACGGGTTCCTGCGATGTGGCGGCAGCTGGCTGTATATCGGGTGCCGTATCGCTGTCAGGTTCGGCTGTCGTTACCGGTTCCGGTTCGGTGGCGGATCCGGAGGAAGTGTCCATGACGGTCTGCTGTTCGGCTGTTTCCTGTTCGGCGGGTTTCTCGATAGCGGATTTTTCACTATCCGTTTCTTTTTCTTTCCCTGTTTTTTCCGACGGTTCGTCATCGGAAGTGATATGGGAAAGATATTCCGCTTCCCTTGGCAGATTGTCGCTGACGATGTGGTCAACCAGGTTGTCGCTGAAGAAAATCGTGACTCTGTTGGTTGTCGTTGCACCGTTTGGTTTTTGCAGCCGGAAAAGGTAGTCCCAGCGGCCGGCATGGAACATGTCGGTCAGAAGCGGCGTTCCCAGTATGAAACGTACCTGCTCTTTGGTCATGCCAGGCTGGATTTTTGCCAACATTTCCGATGAAATGAAATTACCCTGCTGGATATTGATTTTGTATGGCGAGAGCTTGGTCAGCCATTTTTTCAGACCGGTCGGTTTGGAATTGAGTTCATTTTCCGGTTCGGCGGTTTCTTTTTGCGGTGTCTGTTCGGTCATTTTCCGTTCCGGTACCGGTGTACCGGTCAGATCCTGTCTGACAGGATCCTCTTTTTGTGCCGGTTCAATCGTTCTTCTGGCGGAAACCGGTTCGGTTGTTTTGGTGGGGTCAGCTTCGTCAATAAGCGGGTTTCTGGAAGCGCAACCGATTACAAGTATGGCTGCGGATGTCAGCAGTACCGGTGTGCGAAGATATCGCCACAGGTGGGCTATTTTTTTATGCATCACGAAGTTGAATCCTAATAGCAATTTATTGAGCAGTTTTGACAAACACTATATGATAAAGCAGATAATAATACAGAACCAATTTTGAAATTCACAAACTTCTCAAAATGATGAGCAATAATCCAGCGGAACTGAAAGCGACAGGGCTTAAGGCCACTTTGCCGCGATTGAAGATTCTTGATATTTTTCAGAAGAATACTGATCGTCATTTGAGTGCCGAGGATGTTTATCGCCTTCTTTTGTCTGACAATCTGGAAATCGGACTGGCGACAGTTTATCGTGTGCTGACCCAGTTCGAACAGGCGGGGATATTATCACGAAATTATTTCGAAACCGGTAAGGCCGTTTTCGAACTGAACGAGGGGACCCATCATGATCACATCGTATGTGTGGATTGCGGAAAGGTGGAGGAGTTCCATGATGATGCAATTGAGAAAAGACAGTATGAGATAGCAGTGGAACACGATTTTGAAATTGTTGACCATACATTGGCGATTTACGGCCGTTGTGCGAGATGCCGGCAGAAATAAGGCGGACGGTATCGTCGGTCACAAAAAGCCGTGAGCATTCACGGCTTTTTGTTTTGTGCGTTGGCAGAAGTCGTCTGTGCGGTTTTCAGAGGGCCGGCAGGAAGTTCGAATCGTTCTGCCAGAGCGTGGTAGAACGGTTTGGGGCAAACGAATCTTGAGACAAGGCTGGCAATGAGTGTGGCTGTCATGAGGGACAGCAACATCTGATGACTGCCGGTAATTTCCATGGTTACGATAAAAGATGTCAGTGGCGAGCGGGTCAGACCGGAAAGATAGGCTGCCATGACCAGAATGATGATAGCGCTGTGTGGGGCAAGATTGGGAAACAGGGCTGAAAGATTGTCGCCGATACCTGCGCCGACAGCCAGTGTCGGTGCGAAAAGCCCTCCGGGGATAGCGCTCAGGGCAGACAGGAGTGTTGCCAGGAATTTCGCGGGACCGTAATACCATGCATGCAGTGCCGTATCGCTTTCCAGTGACAGTCTGGTTGGCAGATAGCCCGTACCGTATACCATACCATCCGTTAACAGGCCGAGAAAGGCGACGATCAGGCCGCAGAGTGCAGCGAACCTGTAAGGATGGTTCTGTATGCCTTCACGGATCTTTTTGGGGAGAAATGCGGAAAATTTCTGGGTAATCAGGCTGAACAGTCCTCCACTTATTCCGCCGACAAGACCGCAAACGACGATAGCCGGTATATAGGTGAAAAAAGGCAGGGATTCGTTGGTATATCCGAAGTAGGTATAATTTCCGACAATGGCAAGGGAAACGAAGCCGGACAGAATGACAGTAAGCAATGTAGAGCTGTGCGCGTTGAACACGTATTTTTTTGTCAGTTCTTCCATGGCAAACATGATGCCCGCTATGGGAGTGTTGAATGTGGCGGCGATCCCGGCTGCTCCGCCGGACAATACCAGCATGCGTCTTTGTTCTGCGGTTCTGATCGTTCCGTAACCGTAGAAACGGTGCATGATAGAAGCTCCGATCTGGACCATAGGGCCTTCGTGACCGATGGACGCTCCCATGATCAGCCCGCTCACCAGGGTGATGACCTTGCCGATGATGATTCTGACCGATAGCAGGTTGCTTTTTTTCTTGTGGCCCGGATCATCGATGACCGCAATGACCTGCGGTATGCCGCTTCCCTGGATTCCGGGGAAAAACCGTCTGGTAAGGTATATCATGAATGCAAAACCGGCTGGCATATAAAAAATGGCCGCCCAGGGAAAATGACTGACGATCCAGGTGTTGATGTCAAAAGCGAAATGGCTGATCTTGGCCATTGATACACCAGCCAGACCGATGAGAATAGGCGCCATGATCCATGCGCATGTTCTTCGCCAGTATCGGACAGTTTTGTGCACGAGAACCCGTTTCGTCAGGTGCGGCGGTTCGAAATGAGGAAATAACATGATGTGCCCGGTACAGGAAAATTCCGATATGGAATTATTATATTTGCACAAATATATTTCAAGATGGATTCATGGATTCCGAAAGCTATTCAAGGAAAAAACATGCAGACAATTGATGTTTCGGACAATCCCGGCTATCTGGAGATTCTTCAGAAATTCCGGATCATTGTGCGTGCGGCACAAAAATATTCGCAGAAAGTTGAAAAGCTGCTGGGAGTATCTGGAGC
>CAVKGJ010000025.1:7515-8053 GCA_963655605.1 Oscillospiraceae bacterium | reverse complement strand
ATCTGGAGCACAGCTCTGGATTCTGAAGGAAATCGATATCAATCCCGGTCTTCGGGTCGGAGAAATTGCCGGAAAGCTCGCCATTCACCAGACAACGGCGAGCAATCTTCTGGATGCGCTTGAAAAAAAGGGAATGGTTTGCAAGACCCGTTTGCCTACAGATCAGAGGATGGTGAGTCTGTCATTGACGAAAGAAGGACAGGCCCTGCTGCAAAAGGCACCGGAATTGTCTCGCGGTTTGCTGCCGGAAGCATTGGCCCAGATGGAAACCGGTGATTTGGAGCAGCTGGGAAAAAGTCTGGATATCCTGCTGCATACCATTTCGCAGGTTGATGAGGAATTCGCCATGCAGCCTTTGCCGTTTACCATGTAAAAAAACCTGCAGGCATTTTGCCTGCAGGTTTTTGCGGCTGGTTTTCACAGGAGGGGAATTACATCATTCCGCCCATGCCTCCCATTCCACCCATGCCTCCCATACCGCCACCCATGTCAGGTGCCGGTTTTTCTTCCGGGATGTCATAAATCATGCAATCTGTTG
>CAVKGJ010000025.1:0-7505 GCA_963655605.1 Oscillospiraceae bacterium | reverse complement strand
GTTGTGAGCATCAGGGCGGAAATCGATGCTGCATTCTGCAATGCGGAACGGGTTACTTTTGCAGGATCGACAACACCCATTTCAACCATATCGCCATAGGTGCCGTTGGCTGCGTTGTAACCGAAGTTGCCGGAACCTTCGATAACCTTGTTGACGACGACGGAGGCTTCTTCTCCGGCATTGTGAACGATCATGCGAAGAGGTTCTTCCAGCGCACGCATGACGATGTTGATACCGGCTTCCTGGTCGGAGTTGTCACCTTTGACATTGACACTGGCGCGGGCACGCAGCAAGGCAACACCACCTCCCGGAACGATACCTTCTTCAACAGCGGCGCGGGTTGCGTGCAGAGCATCTTCAACACGTGCTTTCTTTTCCTTCATCTCGACTTCGGTTGCTGCACCGACCTTGATGACGGCGACGCCACCGGCCAGTTTGGCAATACGTTCCTGCAGTTTTTCCTTGTCGTAATCGGATGTGGCTTCTTCCATCTGGACACGAACCTGTTTGACACGTGCCTCGATTGCATTGGCTTGGCCAGCACCGTCAATGATGGTGGTGTTTTCCTTGTTGACTTCGATGCGTTTTGCCTGGCCGAGTTGTTCCAGTGTGGCTTTTTCCAGTGTCAGACCTACTTCCTCGGCGATAACCTGCCCGCCTGTCAGTATGGCGATATCTTCCAGCATGGCTTTGCGACGGTCACCGAAACCGGGTGCCTTGACGGCACAGGTTTTCAGAATGCCGCGAATGTTGTTGACGACCAGTGTGGCCAGTGCTTCACCTTCGACGTCTTCGGCAATGATCAGAAGCGGACGGCTTGCCTTGGCAACCTGTTCCAGTACCGGCAGAAGATCGCGGATATTGGAAATCTTCTTTTCGCACAGCAGAATGTATGGATTGTCGAGTGCAACGACCTGTTTGTCGGCGTTGTTGATGAAGTAGGGGGACAGATAGCCGCGGTCGAACTGCATACCTTCTACGATATCCAGTTCATCGTTCAGCGATTTGCCGTCTTCAATGGTGATGACGCCTTCCTTGCCGACTTTTTCCATGGCTTCAGCAATGCGTTCGCCAATGGAATGGTCGCTGTTGGCGGAAATGGAACCGACCTGGGCAATTTCCTTGCTGGTGGTGCAGGGTTTCGCGATTTTTTTCAGTTCTGCGATGGTTGCTTCAACAGCCTTGTCGATACCGCGTTTCAAATCCATCGGATTCATTCCTGCGGCGACATATTTCATACCTTCACGAACAATGGCCTGTGCCAGAACGGTCGCGGTTGTCGTGCCGTCACCTGCGTTGTCACTGGTCTTGGATGCGACTTCCTTGACCATTTGGGCGCCCATGTTCATGAGCTTGTCTTTCAGTTCGACTTCCTTGGCGACAGAAACACCATCTTTGGTAATGGTCGGCGCGCCCCATGTGCGTTCCAGAACGACGTTTCTGCCTTTCGGACCCAGAGTAACCTTGACGGCATCGGCCAGAATGTTGACGCCTTCAACCATTTTGTTACGGCCGCTATCGCCGAACACAACTTCTTTTGCTGACATGAAATTCTCCTAGTTTGATTTGGTATATGCATTACAAAGTCTTCAGAGACTTTGGCATGTGATCATTGCTGGATGATTGCCATGACGTCTGATTCATGCATGACAAGCAGTTCTTCACCGTCGACTTTGACGGTCTGTCCGGAATATTTTCCGAAAAGAATCATGTCGCCGACCTTGACATCCAGTGGCAGAACCTTGCCATCTTCAAGAACCTTGCCATTGCCTACGGCGATGACTTCGCCTTGGTCCGGTTTTTCTGCAGCAGCATCAGGAATGACAATACCGGATGCTGTGGTTTTTTCCTGATCGACACGTTTGACGATAATGCGGTCTTGCAAAGGACGAAGTTTCATAACAATTCCTTATGTAAATCAATCTGTTTAACTTGAAAGATAAAAAAACCTAAAATATCCAGGCTATCTTGTTTTTCATCTCCCTTTGAGGGGGAACCGAAGAGCTGTTAGCACTCTCTTCCAACGAGTGCTAAGTATATGGGCGCCAGTAAAAGATTTCAAGATAAAAGAAAAAAAATTTTTTTCTTTGCCCGAAAACACAAAAGATGCGATTACAGGAAATTCATGGATTTCCGGAGTCGGATGGCCTGATATCCTTTTTGAACGGGCAGGTGCCGCGGGTTATCCTGTCCGGTCCATTTATACATGAATAACAACAGGAACAGGATTTTTCCGGTTGTTTCCGTTTTGCCGAAGGATAGATATATCGGGCCGGTTTTTTCGCATGGAAAAAAAGGAGCAGTCCAGACAGGGAAAGGCGAAGCCGGTATTTCCAGAAATCCGGAAAACTGTACCTGTACAGAATGCAGCATGATACAGTGACCAGCAAGATAACAGTCAGTTCCTGCATGTTATAACCCCAGTAAAAAACAGCTGAAGTGGTATGTTGCAAGAGATGCAAGATAGGCGAGACAGAAAAGATAAATCATTGCAAAGAACGGGGTTTTCCAGGAATTGGTTTCCCGGCGGATCACACTTAATGTAGCAAAGCATTGTGGCGCAAATACAAACCATGCCAGCAGGGACAGGGCCGTTGGCAAACTCCAGCTGGATGAAATAAACGAAGTCAGGGCGACGGAAAGTTCATCGCCATTTGCCGAAAGGGCGTAAACGGTACCTAATGCGCTGACGGCAATTTCTCTGGCGGCCATACCCGGAATCAAGGCAACGGCAATCTGCCAGTTGAAGCCGATCGGTTGCACGATATATTCGATCAGATGACCGAGCTGTCCGGCAAAGCTGTATTGGATCGCAACGCCGTCGGCGCCTTCCGGCGGAGCGGGGTAAGAGGACAGTACCCATAACAAAACGGATGTGGCGAATATGATCGTGCTTATCCGCATGAGAAAAATGCGTGTGCGTTCCCATAAACCGATGGCGATATTGCGTATTTGAGGCAGATGGTAGGAGGGCAGTTCCATCAGCAGAGGCTGATAATCGTTTTTCCCGAAAAGGTGGTTCAGAACCCATGCAACCATAATCGCGGCCAAGATACCGCTCATGTACAGCCCGAACAGTACAAGTCCCTGAAGATTGAAAAGACCGACGGTCTTGTCGGGTATAAACGCACCGATAATCAGCGAGTACACCGGCAATCGTGCGGAACATGTCATGAGTGGTGCAATCAGAATGGTGATGATCCGGTCCTTGCGGTTTTTTATTGTTCTGGTTGCCATGATTCCAGGAACGGCACAGGCGAAACTGGAAAGCAACGGTATGAAGGCATGTCCCGAAAGCCCGATACTGTTCATCAGCTTGTCCATCATAAAGGCGGCACGGGGCAGGTAACCGGATTCTTCGAGAATCAGTATGAAAAAAAACAGGATCAGGATTTGTGGAAGGAAGACGATAATGCTGCCTACGCCTGCGACGATTCCATTGACGATCAGGCTGCGCAGAATGCCATCGGGAAGTAATTCCGCAAGCAGTTCGCCTGTTGCGCTGACGCCATTTTCTATCCACGTCATGGGTATTTCCGCCCAGCTGAAAACGGCCTGAAACATGAAAAACAGAATGGCGATCAAAATCGGAAACCCGAAAACGGGATGCAGGACAATCGCATCGATTTTCTGGTCCAGGGTATCGGTGTCAGCATTTTTTTTGATGACGGCATCCAGAATCCGCTTGGATTCAAGTGCGGATGCACGGTTGTCGCTGTTTGGCCTGCGTGTACCGTATGTCCGGGGCAAGTCGTTGCGAGCGGCATATTCATCCAGTGTATTGAGCAGCTTCTGTGTGCCAGCCGATTTGACCGCAACCGTTTCGACAACGGGTATTCCGAGTTCTTTCTGCAGCAATTCCAGATCGATAATTTGTCCTCTTTTTCTGGACAGGTCTGTCATGTTCAGTGCCAGAATGGTTGGATAGCCCAACGCGATAACGTCAAGTATCAGCTTGAAACTTCTTCGCAGATTGGTCGCATCCGCTACGTAAACGACAAGATCGATAGGGATGTCGCCGGTTTTGTCCAGCAGGGCCTCTCTTGTGACTTCTTCATCCTGGGTCAATGGCGACAGACTGTATATTCCCGGCAAGTCAACGATATGGAATTCCTGTCCGGAATCCGAAATCATCCGGCCTTCTTTTCTCTCGACAGTAACGCCTGCATAGTTTGCGACTTTCTGGTGTGATCCTGTCAGCCGGTTGAAAAGAGCAGTCTTGCCACTGTTGGGGTTGCCAACAAGAGCAATTGAATATGGCGCGATTTTTTTGTCAAACGAGTCAGATTCGCGGTCCGTCGGATTCATCGTTTTGGACGATATAGATTTTGGCGGCTTCGAGACGGCGGAGCGCAAATATGGAATTTCCTATCCGGATTGCCATGGGGTCTTTTCCGGGAAAAGCCTCGGCATGTACATGAATACGCTCCCCCGGAAGGAAGCCGAGTTCCTGCAAGCGTGTTTTCATAAAAACAGCACCTGTTTCATCATCATCGGCAAGGCCGATAACCGTTGCTGATTCACCTTTTTTCAACTGTGCCAGATTGCCGATCGATGCCGTTTTCTGGAATAAGGAAGGTTGTTGCGACATTTGTGGGAAACTCACAGGAAACGAAATTTCAGCTAAAGTACTATTATATGAATGATAACTATTCTCAATATAAACTTTTCTCCGGAAAAAAACAACTGGAAATTTTCCTGTTTTTTTATAACGGAGGGAAAACGATGGTTTTTTGTTGGAAAATACCGGAAAACGCAATATCGGGAAAGTTGGAATTTTTGGCGTTGCTTTGTTCAGGGACAAATCATGAGAACACTGTTTAAAACGGCTAAGTCTGTCAATCATCGGAAAATTCCCCGGTATCTTGAAATGCTGTTTGTGGTTTTTTGTATTGCAGGAGCAGTCTCTCACGCTCGGATATTGCCGGATAACATCCGGGCTGAGCTACAGCTGGCAGGTATTCCTGAAGATGCGGCAGGTATTGTCGTGCAACCACTTGATGACAGGGATCCTGTCGTCGCGGTCAATCCGGATATCGCCTTTCATCCTGCATCGATAATGAAAGTCGTTACGACTTATGCGGCGCTGGAACTGCTTGGTCCCCAATTCAGATGGATAACGGGGGCATATATAAAAGGAAAATTTGAGGCAGGTGTTTTAGATGGCGATCTGATTATCAAGGGAAGTGGAGATCCATCTTTGTCTTATCAGGATCTCTGGCTTTTTGTCAGGGAAATCCAGGATGCCGGTATTCATGAAATTCGCGGGAATGTCATTCTTGACCGGCATATTTTCGGGCAGATGGGATATGATCCCGCCGCTTTCGATGGAGCACCGTTGAAACCTTACAATGCAGGGGCAGACGGATTGCTTTTGAATGACAAGAGAATCGATGTCCAGTTTATTCCTGACAACGACAGGGATGAAGTGATGGTCACATTGGAGCCGCGCCTGGATGGTATTACCGTTATCCCGCCGGTAGCAACCAGTGCGGCTTGTGCAAACTGGCAAACTGGCATGATCGTTCATTTCGATGACGGAGTTGCCTATTTCGAAGGTGAATATCCGCTGGCATGTGGCAGAAAGAAGCTGGCTATCCATCCATATCAAATGAGTGATTCGCATTATTTCGGACGTATCTTTGAAAAACTGTGGCGTGAAGCCGGGGGAACTTTTAACGGAAAAATATATGAAGGAATGCTTCCGAATGATGCACATTTGATCGTACAGTGGAAATCGCCGACATTGGGGGTGGTTGTAAATGCGGTTAACAAATACAGTAATAATGTCAAGGCGCGTCAGTTATTGTTGACGCTAGGCGCCGAATTTTATGGTGAAGGCATCACAACGGAGGAAGGTGTAAAAGTTGTCAGGAAATGGCTGGCGGAAAAGGGAATCGTTGCCGATGACATGGTTATCGAAAATGGTTCCGGGCTTTCGCGTGAAGAAAAAATAACGTCGTCGACAATGGCGCGGATTCTCAAGGTTGCTTACGAGTCGCCGGTAATGCCTGAACTGATCTCGTCGTTTCCAGTAGTCGGGCGGGATGGCACGATGTCGAGGCGGCTGACAGATAACGGAATTGCAGGAAAGGCTCATATTAAAACTGGTGCCATTAATGATGTCAGAGCCATCGCAGGCTACGTTCTTGCAAAGAGCGGTCGTAGATATCTGGTTGTATGCATGATTAATCATCCAAATGCGAAATCGGCGCGTCTTGTACTGGATGGTTTGTTGGACTGGACTTACGAAAATGGTTGACAGTCGCTGGTGATGTCTAAAAAAACCATGCCTTGCCGAAATAATAAAGGCCCATGATGAAGAAAAAAATGGCCAGAGCCCTCAAGAAAGTCGTCATCCAGCCGGTTTTTTTGGGTTTTTGTTCCTGGGTCATGGTTTGCATCCGAATTTTTGCAGAAAAAACAATATTATCGCTGCTCGTGGTCGTTAAAGGTAGTGGGTCTGTCCGGTCCGCGCGATAAAAAGAAGAAATAAAATGTTACAACTCTTACAGTTGTGATCTTGGATGTTCCCCCTGATTGAAGTCTAATGTTTTTCATGAAATATGATTACAGTGAAAGGGGGAGTCAAATGAAAAGCATGGAAATTTTGAGGCGTGTCTGTGTGTTGTGTGCGGCTGCCGGCGCGGTTTTCTTGTCGGCACCGGCCAATGCAGGACACACGCACTGGTCGATCAATATTGGCGTGCCTGTCGTTGCGGCGCCTCCTCCGGTCGTTGCCTATTCCGGTCCGGTTGTTCCGGTTGCGGCGGTCGTATCGCCGTCGCCGGCGTTTGTGCATCCGCATGTGGCACCGCGTCCTGTCGTCGTCCATCATCCGGCGCCTCATTGGAAAGGGCGACCCGGATATCGTGGAGGCCATGGCCATCGTGTGCACCGATGAGTGGCCGTATCTGTCGCTTTTTTGTCTATCCGGGAGATGGTCGCGTGTGACTGCACGGCTGAGTGCACTCTTGAATAAATTCTCGCGTATAATGACGAGCTGATTCAGGTTGTATTTATTTGAAATTTTCCCGTTGACTTGTCTGAAAGCTTCTGACATAATTCGAGGTTTCTGCGGAGAGGTGGCCGAGTGGTTAATGGCAGCAGACTGTAAATCTGCCCTCTAACGAGTACGCTGGTTCGAATCCAGCCCTCTCCACCAGGTTGACGCAACTGAAGGTCTAGCGAGTGCGGGTGTAGCTCAATGGTAGAGCCGAAGCCTTCCAAGCTTAAGACGAGGGTTCGATTCCCTTCGCCCGCTCCATATCTTCTGTTTGCTTTGTAGTTTTGTTTGCCCTTGTAGCTCAGTGGTAGAGCACTCCCTTGGTAAGGGAGAGGCCACGTGTTCAATCCACGTCAAGGGCACCACATGTATTGTGATTTTCAGGAAGTGGGTGTTTTGGCGCTGAATGGCGTGGTCTTGATATTCTCTTCATTGTTAGGAGTCGAAAATGGCAAAGAGCAAGTATGAGCGGACGAAGCCGCACGTAAACGTAGGAACA
>CAVKGJ010000024.1:0-5409 GCA_963655605.1 Oscillospiraceae bacterium | reverse complement strand
TACCGACAGCGACAACGATTATGTCGGGGAAATCTACAACAGTAACGGGGTTGCCAACGATTCCGTCACCGGTGTCCAGATCGGCATGACACACAATTTCTGATTTCTTTTCTGATACAGGGGTAAAAGAACAGGTTGCTGGTATTACACCGGTAACCTGTTTCTTTTTTCTGTGGAATGCTGGTGCAAATCAGTTGAAACCATATAAAAATATCAATAAAAGCAAAAAGTTAACTTAGTAATTAAATGCATTGCGTTAATATTTTATGCATCCGGACAATCCATATGACTGTTCGTGCTGTTTTCAGAACATTTCATTTTTTGTTTTATCTGCTTTTTGAACTATCGGGCATTTTTCTCTTTTTTAAAATCAATCAACATAAGGCAGCAAGGTACCATTTCATCAATCTGTTAAGATACGGCTACCTTCCGATACCAGAGCCTATACATGCATTGCACGATAGAAATTTTTGAACGGGGCCAATGGCGATCTTGCTGCCTTGTCGAAACGGTCACCCCTGAAGCCGGACCTGTTTCGCCTTCTTTACTGACCTATTTTCCTTCTTACGTCAGGAACGGAACATTACCGGTATCGTTTCATTACCCGATTCGTTCCGAGCCATATCGGCTTTCCCACTGGCCCCTGTTCTTGCTGGATCTGATACCGGATGGAGAAGGACGCGAATACCTGCTTTGCGAACATCATCTTCCAGACACACCATCGGTCAACTGGCAGCTGATGCTTCTCGGAGCGATCAATCCGCCAGGCAATCTAAGAATCAGGGAAGCCTATGAAACTTACCGCCAATACCTTACCGGCAGGGCACCAGCATGGATTGAACGCGGTTTCACGATCCAGGAAATTCTCGAGTGGCGTGAAGACTTTGTCGAGTATCTCGAAGAGCACGGTATGCTTTCTGCCGGAACGACCAGCATTCATGGCAAGACGCCCCAATTTCTGATGACACAGGGAAAAGATGGCCTCTGGTATGCTGACGCGGCCTTGCCGGATGAAAGATCGGCCCGTCACTTTCTGGTGAAACTGTCGCCCGGACGCAATCTCGCAGACTGGAAAGTGCTTGAAAACGAAGCAGGCTATCTTTACGTCGCCCGTGAAATGGGACTTTTTGTTTCTCATGTTCCAAAATGGCAAGGCGACATGTTGTTCATTCCCCGTTTCGATCGGGAAGTTTCGGAAAATAGTGTGATCAGACATCCCGTTGAGAGCCTTGTTTCCCTGTGCGGAATTACCGACGAATCTACCATGCCAAGCCAGAATGCCGTTCTGAAAACGCTGAGGCAATTCGCCAGCGATCCGGTAGGCACGACACTGGAATACATCAAACGCGACATGTTAAACGTGGCTCTGGGCAATACGGACAACCATCCCCGCAATACCGCTATTGAATCGGTCGGCGGAAAAATCCGGCTGGCACCGCTTTTCAATTTTGCTCCGTCACATCTTCTGATCGATGATATTTCCCGCTTGCTTGAATGGGTTGACGAAAAAGGGGAAATTCTCGATAACTGGAGCGAGATCATCGGAAAACTCGATTTGCCCGATGAAGAACGAAATCATATGAAAAACGACATGCAACAGTTCGGCAAAGATCTGGTTTTCCTGCCGGATATCATGAAAACGGCGGGAATCGATGACGATATTATCGAGGCACGTTATTACAGCATCGCCAATCTGCGTGCCCAGTTAACCGAATAGAAATATCGCCAGGAATCGTTTTCCAGAACGATTCAGACCAGCCCTTCAAGCTGGATAATCTCAACCCATTCACCGACCCGGACTTTTCCACGTTCTTCAGGCAACACAATAATACAATTCGCTTCAGTCATGGAACGCAGAATACCCGATCCCTGTTCTCCGGTTGTCCTGACCGTCAGATTGCCATCGGCATTTTGGCTCACGATACCCCGCTGGAACTCCATCCGACCCACACGTTTGGATAAATTAGTTGCAACCTGTGCCTTGATGGACAGCAATGATGAAGATTGTGCGCCCGTCATATGCAAAAGTGCATCACGCACGAAAAAATAAAAGGAAACCATTACCGCAACAGGATTGCCCGGCAAACCGAACAGAAATGCATGATTGCACCCAGATCGAATCCTGCCGAACGCCATGGGACGTCCCGGACGCATCCGGATCGACCAGAAAGCGACATCTCCCATTTTCGCCATAACCTGTTTGGTATAATCGGCCGCCCCGACGGATACACCGCCCGATGTCACGATAGCATCAGCATTTTTACAAGCTCGCCGCAATGCGTCCTCCAGTTCGCCCGGATCGTCGCCGACAATGCCCATATCAAGGACATCGCATCCGAGCCGTTCCATCAATCCCGTCAGGACAGCACGGTTACTGTCGTAAATCGTGCCGTTATCCAGTTCCATCCCTGCCGGTCGCAATTCGTCTCCGGTTGAAAAAAGTGCGACCCTGACTTTCCGGCGAACGGCAATTTCCTGCAATCCGACTGATGCCAGCAATCCGAGATGTGCGGGTCGCAAAACCGTCCCTTCCGCCAATACCACAGCACCTTCGCTGATATTTTCACCTGCCTTGCGAATATTGTCGCCCGGTGTGACCATTCGTGCTGGAATATTCAGGTGATCTTCATCAATTATCTCGACATTTTCCTGCTGGACAACGGTATCACATCCTTCAGGGATCATCGCGCCGGTCATGATCCGGACACATTCGCCAAAGCCGATACAGCTTGAAAAAGGACGACCTGCAAAGGAAACACCCACCACTTTCAGAATTACCGGATTTCCGAGATCCAGCTTTTCCGATGAAAATGCGAAACCGTCCATGGCAGCATTATCGAAGCCAGGCACGGAAACCGGTGAAATAACATCTTCGGCCAGCACACGACCCAGAGTATGGCGCAAGGGCAACTTCTCAATCCCGCTGATCGGCGATACAAAACCCGAAATGAGATCACGAGCCTGTCTTACGGAAAGGGAATCGGGATTATAAGAGGACAGGGCGCTGGTCAAGTCCTCTATTGTCGAGATGCTGTCATTCATGAATTACCGTCCGGTTTCAGTGCCAATCATATTTTGCAATCTTTTCAGTTCGTCCGGTGTATTGACGTTTTCAAAAGCCTGTAAATCGTCAAAATATACAGCGGCAACTTTCAGGGTAGCATACCACTCATCGATTTTGTGTCCGCCGTTTTTCAGGTAGTTTTCAAGATGCGGAGCAAGAGAAGCCTTCATCAGGCAGAAAACAGGCTGTACCTGACAGTATTCATCGATTCGTGAAACAGCAATCGCAAGATCGGCCTGTTTTTCATTAAGCGAACGATACAGTTCTTCAACCAGACGTCCAGACAGAAATGGGGCATCGCAGGGTGCCGTTACCAGATACAGCGTTTCACAATGACGAAGTCCCGTCAGAAAACCGGCCAGAGGGCCAGAAAAAGTCGCCGGCTCGTCAGCATACACGGGATAACCGTATGCCGAATAGGCTTCCTGATTCCGGTTTGCGCTGATCATCAGAGTACTGACCTGCGGTCTCAATCGTCTGATGACATGTTCCACCATAGGCTTGCCATTCAAAAGCTGCAACCCTTTGTCCGCCATCCCCATCCGTTTTCCCTGGCCTCCGGCAAGAATGACTCCGGTCACATCGTCATAAAGACACGAATCAGGAATATCGGTCAAGCCCGAAAACATCCAGACCATATTTACCCTCCAATATAGGACATTTCGATCTTCCGGCCATGAATACTTGAACCCGAATCACTTCCGCGCAATTCGGAATACCGGTTATCCCTGTTTTGCCAATATGCCGCTATTGCCGAAATGATTTCCCTCTCAGAAAAATCACCTCTTAACATGGCCCTCAAATCGAAACCTTCAGTTGCGAAAAGGCACTTGTATAGTTTGCCTTCCGTCGATAGACGAAGCCGAGTACAGTCACGGCAGAAAGCCTGTGTCACACTCGCAATAATGCCGATTTCACCGCTACCGTCACGATAGCGCCAGCGTTCGGCCGTTTCACCACGATAATGTTTTTCCAGTGGTTCCAGCGGCATTTCATCGTCAATCATCTGGATCAGCTCTTTCGCCGGAACGATTTCCCGGCCGGTCCAGTCATTTGATGTACCGACATCCATATATTCAATAAACCTGACAATGACCGGCGTATTTCTGAAATGGCGGGCCAGCGGAAGCACCTGGTTTTCATTCATTCCTTTCTTGACAACCATATTGACTTTGACGGGAGAAAAACCGGCAGACAGCGCCACTTCTATACCACGCAGTACATCCCGAACCTGAAAACCGACATCGTTCATTTTCATGAAAATCGTATCGTCCAATGCATCCAGCGATACGGTAATACGTCGCAAACCGGCATCGAAAAGTGTCCTGGCCTTTTTGGCCAGCAGGGAACCGTTGGTCGTGAGCGTCACATCAACAGGCCGGCCATCCGGGGTTTTCAGTTCCGCCAGTTGTCCGACCAGTCTCTCGACATGCCTTCGCAAGAGCGGTTCTCCTCCGGTCAGGCGGATTTTTTCCACCCCAATCGACACGAAAAGACGTGCCATCCGTGTGATTTCCTCAAAGGAAAGTATGTCAGAATGTGGAATGAAACGGAAATCCTTGCCGAATACCTGTTTCGGCATGCAATAAACACAGCGGAAATTGCAACGGTCAGTTACTGAAATGCGCAAATCCCTCAAGGGACGCTCCAGTTTATCCAGCACAAGAATATCCGTATCGTGAAACGCAGAGGAGGAGTGAATCATTCGTTCCATCTCTTCCTGCCGCAACAGTGGATAAATCGAATAGGGCATTGGCAAAAACGATCGGCAACACAGCATAAGCAATAAAGATACCACGAACCGGAATTTGTTTCATGACTCCTGTTCCGGTACATGACAATGCAGCAGATACCGCTTTTTCCCGGATATCCCATGAATCCGGAATACGCCTGTCCGTGACATAAAAAACGCACCGGAATAATACCGGCCTATCCGGATGTCTTTTGCACAAAATCATAGTGCCACACTTCATCCGGCCTATTCTTGAAAAACAATCAGGAAAAACCTCTTTCACCTTTATTCGGAATCATTATGGTTACCAAACCTACTATCATTCTCGTTCATGGCGCATGGTCAAATGCCTGTTACTGGGAAAACGTGATTTCGGACTTTACGCCAAAGGTTACAAAGTACGCGCTGTCGAAAATTCGCTCGAATCGCTGGAAAAAGACACCGATAATACCATCCGCCTGATCGGCGCCCATCCGGACCGGTCATTCTGGTCGGACATGATTACGGCGGTGCTGTCATCTCCCGAGCCGGCAACGAAGACAACGTCATCGGCCTTGTTTATTGTGCGGCTTATTCCCTCGATGAAAGCGAAACCATCAACGATGTATTGCCC
>CAVKGJ010000023.1:3429-5239 GCA_963655605.1 Oscillospiraceae bacterium | reverse complement strand
GTATCGGTTTCAGTAGGCACGGGATTCTCCTGACGGCGAAAAGATGGGGGCGGGCAGAATGGCCTGTTTTTCCGAGGTTGCCCGTATTGCGATTTTCCATCATATCAGAAAAACGGAAGTCTGGACGTTTCCGGTGGGGACATTGTGCAGAACCGGGCCGGATGCTGGTCGGCGGATCTGTTGGATGGAAAAGCGTTTCCGGAATGGGACCGATATGGAAAAACACCCGGACAGCGGAGCCGCTGGCGGGCGTTTTTCATCGGCTGAGGAGAGCAGGCTTCCATTATCGGTCAGGATACGCGGAAAAGGGAGGAATTTCACAATTCGTTACACAAGAAACATTTACACATGTTTTCCGGTGCATATCCTTTTGCCGAACAGGATAGGCAAGACGAATTTCCTGCCGTTTATGGTCGGGCTTTTCCGGTCTGGCTGGCCCGGCGTTGCTTTTTGCGGGCGGCCTTGCTTTCTTTCGGCGGTTCCTTTTTTGTTTCGTTTTCCTTTTTCTTCGCACCGAACAGGATGCGGCCGAGGAAGTACAGCGGGAAGAACTGGAACAGGATCATCGGAATGGAATCGCCGTACCGAGGCCGGATGTAAAACAGATGGATAGCGGCGATGATGAGCGCTGCCACGACCATGATGATGATCCGGGTTTTCTTGCTGAACTGGTTGTCTTCGTTATCCAATGGACGGCTCCTTCCGGCTGATCGGCGAACAGGTGACGGGAGTGTTCGCTTTTGTGATGATAATTTTTTCCTGATAGACAGCATCTTAAAAGGATTGACGGCGAAAAGCCAGTGCATGGCTTCGGTGATGGGGTGAGGTTGTTTTTCAGGCAGGGGAAAGGCTTTTGCACGGGTAGGGCGATGCAGGTCGGAGTCGCTCAGTTTGTACCGGATCAGATCGTTTTTTGCTTGATGCGGTATTTGATTTCCGCGATGGCATCGGCCATTTTTTCGGGCCTGTGCATTACAGACGGGCTGGTGATGGATGTTCCAGTAGGCTTCGATGGCATGGTAGAGGACGTCCATGCCGGTGCTAGCAATGACGTGTTTCGGAATGCACCAAGTCAGTTCCGGGTTGAAAGCCGGGTTATTTAATAGAGTTTTAATGTGATTGAAAGGAATGCAAAGTGGAATGTGGTGTTTTTCTGTAAAATGTATGTGTTCTATAAAATGGGTTAAAATAACTTATTTTTTAATGATCAATTCATATTGTAAATAGTATTTTATTGAATTGTAATAACTTTGAAGAAATGAGGATAAGAAGGAAATGACTAGTTTTGAACGCGTCAAGCGTTTCTTGAAATGGGCTTTTTCAGGAAAAGCAAGGAAAGATTTCAGAAAAGATCTTGAAAACAGAAAATTTGAGAAATTTCGTCTTCTTATGTTAATGGTAGTACGGGATGAAGAAGATATTATCAGGCAGAATATTCTTTTTCATAAAGAAATGGGAGTGGATGGATTTATTATAACTAGCCATAATTCGGTTGACCGTACAAATATCATACTGGAAGACTTGAGAAAAAAGGGGGTGGTTCTGGATATTTTGTACAAGACGGATCCGAAGCATCAACATGGAGTCTGGGTTAAGGAAATGATAACGTTGGCTAGGGATGTATATCATGCAGACTGGGTGATTCATGCTGATGCAGATGAATTTTTTTATTCCAGACAACAAAATATTAAAAAAAGTATATTCGAGTTTGATAAATGGAATTTTAACGTATTGAAGGTAAAAGCAGTTTCCCTGTTTCCTGACGGCAGGAATAATTTTTTGACATGCCCTTATTTTGTTTCCAACTTCT
>CAVKGJ010000023.1:0-3419 GCA_963655605.1 Oscillospiraceae bacterium | reverse complement strand
CAGAGCAATTCAGGCATTATGTAAGCCGTATTTCAGAGGCGAACTTTCCGAAGGGCATGCACAAGATCAAGGGGTACAAACGGTCATCAGATGGAAATCATAGTGTGCACATGAGTAGAAAAAAAGAAATGTCATGTGGCGATATCAGTTTGTATCACTATAATATTAAAAATTATAAAGGGTATGAAAAGCGAGTTTTACGCTGGAAAGATTCCATTCAATATCTTGAACCGAATCAAGGGAGGCATATGCGGAATCAGATTATGCTGTATCAGAACGGAGAATTAAGAAAGGATTATGAGGATTTGTATAATCCGCAAAAACGGGAATATCTGATAAAATATGGTATGGTAATTGTTGATTATTCTATTTCCGCGTTTCTGAAAAAGAAAAATATTATCCTCTGATGTTATCGAAAAACTATTTTATGCGATATACAAATACGCCAATTGGTTTTCCCTTTGGAGGGTGAATGAAAAAGGTTCATGAATTGGCCATGTTTTTCCGGTGAACGCGGTAGCAGAGCCAGATGATGCCGTTTTCCAGTTTGTCTGCGGAGATAAGTTCGAGGCTTTGTCCTGCTGCGGGCAATTCATCGCCGCAGCCGGTGTATTCGATGATTGAGTGAACGCCGGCCAGTCCGTCAATGCCGGGATAGATCATGAGGCTAAATTCATCGACCAGGCCGTGTTTGAGAAATTGGCCGTTGACAATGCCTCCACCTTCGAGGACGATCCGTTCAATGCCAAAGAGCTCTCCAATCTGGTTCATCGCTTTTTCCAGATCGTGGCCGTCGACTCCTGCAAACAGGTAGGAGATGTCGTTTTCACGCAGGTAGGCGAGGTAGGCTTCGGAAACGTTTTCGCCAAGTACGGCGACGAGGCCGGAGTCCATGATGATGTTTGTGTCGTAGAAGATTTTGCCGTGTGGGTCGAGTATGAAGAGTTTGCGTGAAGTAGGGGAAAGGGCCAGATACGGTTCGGGCCGTGCGACTTCGGGCAGGCCGGTATGGTCGAAGGTTTTTGGGCAGAAGTGGATCTGGACGGTATTGCGGCCGAGCATGTGGGCATCCGGAGAGAGGTGTTCGCTGATAGTGTAGTAGGGGGTGAAAAGGATATTGCGGTCTTTCCCGTCAAAGGGTGTGCTCCAACGGTTGCCGTTCAGGCGACCGTCGATGGAACTCATCATGTGACAGATGATTTTCGGACGCATGGTTTTTCTCCGGTGGGTTTCTGTTGGCGGTTATTATAGGCGCGATCTGCGGTTGCGTGTCCGGGGGTATGTACCGGTTAGTACAACAGGATGAACTGCCGGTCGGAGAGGGTGGGAGGAAGCAGGATGAAAACGGGTTGGCTGTCTGGTGGCGGCAGGATACACGTTCAGTATGGTGCAGGATGCCTGTATCCGGGTGTTCGAAAGCGGGGAACAGGTACAGGATGCGAGGAGACGTGACGGACTGGCGTCTTTTGTGGTTTTCAGTCTGGACGGGGAACGGGCAGAGCTGTTTTTGCCTGGTGAGGCGGGAAGTGTGGAGCTGACCCGTCGAGTGTCGGTCTGGGAGAATGACCGCTATATATTGCGCCAGGACAGGGCGGAATGGGTGCTTGAAAGGATGGAAAACGGCCGGCAGTGAATGTTTCGGTAGGTTGTCCAGGACATGGCAGTCTCTGGATGAACAAGATACGGTTTGCCGGCGGGTACGAGTCTCAGTACCGGGAAAACAGGGTCACAAGCAGGGAGGCGACAGCCAGAGCGGTACCGACTATGACGATGCCGGTCCATCCGGCGATTTGCCAGCCGGTACCTGCAGAAAAAGTACCCAATGTTCCACCGATGAAGAAGATGGTCATGAAAACCGTATTGACCCGGTTCGACGCCTTTGGATTGAGCTGCATGACACTGGCCTGATTGCTGAGCTGGATGCACTGGATGCCGATGTCGATAATGATAATACCGGTGATCATGCCAGAATAAGTATCCCCGCCGAACCAAAGCAGTCCCCATGCCAGCAGAATGAGGCCGTCGCCGATATAATTGAAATTTCTCAACCCGATTTTGGAAACATACTGCCCGACCGCGGAAGCGGTCAGGGCGCCGGCAATACCGCACAATCCGAGAATACCGACAGTATCGCTGTTGGCATAGAAAGGGGCCTTGGCCATTTTGAAAGCCAGAGATGCCCATACCGCCAGAAATGAACCGAAAGCCAACGCGGCGCGCAGGGAACAGATACCCAAAACCGGATAATCCTTGACCAGAGGGACAAGAGAACGCATCAGGTTGCCATAAGTTCCCTGAAAATTCGGACGGATATCTGGCAGAACACGGAGTATGACGACTGCACAAACAATCATCATGACAGCGGCAATCAGATACATGGCACGCCAGCCCAGCCAGTCCCCGACAAATCCGGAAACAACACGGGAAGCGAGAATGCCGGTCAACAGGCCGGACATGACAATACCTACATTACGGCTTTTGTATTCCGGGCGGGAGAATTGCGAGGCGATAGGGACAAAAATCTGCGGGATAACGGAACAGACTCCGGTCACAAGCGAGGCAGCCCAGATAACATGAATGTCGGAAGCCATACCGATAGCGAACAGGGAAAAAATAAGCAGAATGAAATTGGTGAAAATGATTTTCTTCCGGTGGCAAAGGTCTCCGAGTGGAACGATGAAAAACAGGCCGATCGCATAACCGGTCTGGGCCATCATGGTGATGACGTTGGTCCGGAATCCGGTTTCGTCCAGATCTTGCCGGATGAGATTCAGGAGAGGCTGATTGTAATATTGGTTGGCGATAGTGATCCCCGCGACGATGGCGAGCGTCCAGAGGATATGGGCCGGCAGTCCGGCGTTTTCTTGCAGGTTTTCTTGTGTCATATGCCGTTGTTTCTCAGGTCGCTAGCCGGGAGTGTCCGGCTTCGGCCGGTGTGTCTGACGGACAGCATGGCATTGTACAGGATATCCGTGTCCGGTTGCATTGTATGGTCCTGACGTGGGAAAGCCGTTTCACACGGGGACGGTATCATTGGGAAGAATGGCAGGATGATCGTTTCAGAACATATGGTTTTACGTCTGTTTGTCGAAAGAAATGTGGATCGTGTATTGTCAGACTGGAGTGCGACGGATACTGGAAGCAGTATCCGGATCATTTTCGTCTGGTCGTTGTCTTGTTTCAATGTTCCGTGTTTTCGTCGCCGTGCGGATTTTGGCGGTCTTTCCGTCAGAAGGTTCTGGGAAACATGGGCATGTAACAGGCAAAAAAGTGCAGAGAATGTCTGGAAGCGGCGGCGGATTCATAATGGCAGGTGGCATGATATTGTGTCACGTTTTCTGGAAAAGATTGGTGTCTGAGGGGGCGAGCCTGTAACGCATTCTGTGGACATTTATCAGAGAAAAGAAGAAACCCTTTCT
>CAVKGJ010000022.1:0-11860 GCA_963655605.1 Oscillospiraceae bacterium | reverse complement strand
GTTTTTCTCCTAAATTAGCAGATTTTGAATTTCCACAGAATCCTTTACAGGCTCGTCAGATCATTGCGTCATCGACGCCCCCGACGGCAAAAGAAAAAACGCCCCCTATAAATCCCCCGATTGCTATTAAAAACTTCTCCCCATCCGTCGGTTTGACCAGTTTCAAAAAATCGAATATTTGAGACAAAATTCTGCCCGTCATCCCATTACATCCTTTCATGTTCGCCGTAAGTCCAGCGTAAAGCAGAAAAATAAAAAACATACGCCTGGCAAAATGTCAGGCGCAAAAGATCAGTCCCGCAATTCCGGCGGCAGATGCAGCCGCGCCCTCTCGCTCTCGTATGCCGTCTGGCAATGTTCTTTCCTGTTTTCGCCAATGGTGCACCCGCGAGACAGAGTCTCTTTAATCTTCGGTGAATGACTCCAGTGTTTTGTCGGGATGAACAAGGTTGAACAGTTCCTGTTGTTCCTCATCAAGACCGAATATCACCGTAACTTCCTCACGGCTGTCTGGAAGCGGGAAACTGATCTGCTGTATCCGTTGCACCAACTCGCATGACCTTGAAAGACTAATTCTTGAAGTACTGTTCTTCAATATCCGTTCCAGTTCCAACATCACGGTATAGGCAGTGAAGCAGATGCAGATGTGACCTTCAATACGGTTCCTCAGCCTGTGGTATACCGGTCTGATTCTCAAATCCGTCCTGTTCATCCTGAACGCTCGCTCGATGTACCACAGCTGGCTGTAGCTGGCGATGACTTCCCTGCCCGGAAGGGATGTATTGGTGATGTTGCCTTGATGCCGTCCCATGCCCCGTCAGCTTCGAATTTCTCCATGTCGATGCTGATGGTGACTTTGCCATCCATACGCAGATACTTGTTATAGCCACGGTTGTTGATGCTGGCTTTGGTCAGTCTGCCGCTGCCCAGACGTTTCTCCAGACGCCTGAGCCCCTTGAGACGGTTGGCTGCATCTTTCCTTGTCCGACTGTCTGTCCGGGATACAACCAGCCTGGTTTCGGCATCACGTTCTATGATGACGACATCTCCGTCACAGAGTTTCTTGGACAGGATGGCATCCTGGATAGTCCTGCTTTCGTTCTTCGGCCTAGCACCAAGGATGTATTCGTTCCCGTTTTCCTGAAGGGCTTTCAGGTTTGACTTGGAAAGCAGTCCTGCATCGGCGACCACGACAGGCCGTCCAAGCCCAAACCGCTCTGCCATTCCCTCAAGGACGGGGATTAGGGTATGATGCCCCTCGAAGGTGTTCCCCTCGAATATCTCGTAACCTATCGGGTTGCCGCCTGTCGTGACCAGCAGGCCAAGGTATATCTGTGGATGAGTATGTTTGCCGTCCTTGGAGAATCCGGTGATGCGCAAGTCGTCTTCATCTGATGTCTCAAAGTACAAGGTGGTCATATCGTAGAACACGATGCTTACCTGACCGCCCGATAGCCTCTTGGTGTATTCGAACGTAATCTGCTCGACTTGGGACTTGATGTCAGGTCTCTCTGCAGCCTGCCTCCACGGTAGCACAGGTTGTCAAGGAAACGGTATACCGAATTGATGGAATAATCTTTGTTCAAGTATTGCTTCAGATACCTGACCGTCTTGAGTTTGCTTCCTGGAGAAGACAGGCGTGAAATGACAAGGTGGCGGAACATATCATTGTCTATCCGGTCATATCCGATACGGTTGTACAGTGCCCCGAATATCAACTCCGGCCCAATGACTTGCAGCTGTGTATTGGTATATGACCTCATGAAACCGAGGAATGCCCTGTCAAACTCGGTCCTACGGTCTTCCGGGAACAGCTCAGAGGTCGCTCCACTGGGATCGTCTATGAACCTGTTTGCCGCCGATTCAAGTGCATGGAGTTCCGCAGGGGTCCTCGCTACACCGAAACTCCTAACTGAACGGAATACCCCTCCTGCCTTGCTGATGACCTGAACGGTTATTGAGCCTGATTTGTTCTTCTTTTTCCTGACAAACATGCACCAAAAGTAGCCTGGTGCACCCAAATTTGCAAGACCTTGGAACTAACTCATTGATTCAAAACGGTTTGTTATTTTTCGAAATATTAGACCGGCGAAAACAGGCCGTCTGGCAATGTTCTTTTTGCCAAAAAAAGCGCGTCGATGATGCGCCTCAAAATGGCCCAGTTTTTCTTTCGCCCTCGCTGTCGCCATGCCTAGCTGGACAGTGTTTTATCCGCCCAGCCGCCGAAACAGGCGTTCACAAGCTGGTCGAACGCTATCAGGATTTATTCAAGTCGTCTGTTCATCATGTTTTATATTGACTAGTGATATCAGTATTGATACTATATTTCAAACAAAAAACAGGAATGCGCGATGAAT
The DNA here is from genome assembly GCA_963655605.1 of Oscillospiraceae bacterium. Taxonomy (GTDB): domain Bacteria; phylum Pseudomonadota; class Gammaproteobacteria; order Burkholderiales; family Burkholderiaceae_D; genus Oxalobacter. The sequence goes on along the minus strand of CAVKGJ010000022.1, from coordinate 9,503 downwards.
CCCGAAAAAATGATTGAAACTATGCGAAACGCTCCGCAAAATGTGCGGTTTTCAGACCTCGCTGCCCTATGTCATCACTTTTTCGGCAAGCCTCGTCAACAGGGAACCAGTCACAAAATTTACAAGACACCGTGGCAGGGCGACCCGCGCATCAACATCCAAAACGATCACGGCAAGGCCAAGCGTTATCAGGTTATTGCTATACTTGCTGCAATTGAAAAACTTCAGAAAATGAAAGGAAAAAAATAATGGATGCACAAAAATATACCTACCGTGTCATCTGGTCTGAAGAAGACAGTGAATTTATCGGGCTCTGTGCGGAATTTCCTTCCCTTTCATGGCTGGCTGCCACACAAACAGAAGCGCTTTCCGGTATTGTCGATCTGGTTAAAGGCGTTCTTGCCGACATGGCTGAACATGGCGAGGAAATACCGGTGCCGCTGTCTCTCCGTTCGTTCTCCGGGCGTTTTATGGTTCGCACCACGCCGGAAACGCACCGGCGCCTTACCATACGGGCAGAGGAATCCGGGGTGAGCTTGAACCGTTACATCAATTCGATGCTGTAACAGTGCAGCCGCCGTTTCCTGTCTCACCTCGTAAAGCCGCCATGACCCCAGAAAAACACAACCTCGGTTATCAAAATGCAATCAATTGCAAGATTCATACCCGAATATTGCAATAGTTCTTCCCGTCTATAACGTCGCCCGTTATCTTCCTGAATGTCTGGATTCCATTCTCTCGCAGACTTACAAAACTTTTACAATCTTCGCCGTTGATGACGGCGCGACAGACGATTCCGGAAAAATCCTCGACGAATATGCGGCCAGAGACAAGCGGATAAAGGTCACGCACAAGTCAAACGGCGGCGTCAGCTCCGCCAGAAATGCAGCGCTGGAACAGATAGAGGCTACCGGTCGTTTCGATTATGTCTGCTTCATAGACTCCGATGATTATATTTCGCGGTTTTACCTCGAAAAATTTGTTTCTGTCATTAGGCAGTACAAGCCGGACATAGCTTTCTGTGGTTTTCAGGAGTTCGACAAAACAGGACTTCTCAACAACTATAAATCGCTCGTCAAAGCTCGCAATCCATACGGTCATGACGCACTGATATTATGACTAACCAGTACCGGCGAGTGGAAAGATACTTACGCTGATACCAGCGGTCTTTGTAATCTCATGATCTCAGTAGATATCTTTCTCAAAGAACGCTTCGACCAATCTATCAGCAACTTGGAAGACACTCTTTTTAACCTGAAAATAACACTGAAAGCCAATACAGGCGCTTACGTTGACGAAATAATGTATTTCTACCGACAGCGGAAAGGTTCTCTCGTCAGAAACAAGGATTTAACCCCTTCCGCTCTGGTGTTCTGCGAACGCTTTTTCAATTTCCCGGAACAAATGCGTCCATTTCTTGCGAATCATATCCTAGCCCTAACTTGCAGCTCCATTAGCGCGTCAATTACTCAAGGCTTGGAAATCCCGCATGAAAGGGTACAACGCATTATCGAATTTGCCAAAAAACACCTTTACAAAACAAAGTACGACGAAAAGCACCGAAGCAAGTATAAAAAATGATCGCATGGCCCCGCCCCCTTTTCAGACTTTACATTAAATACTTCCGAAAGAGCGTTGAAAACTCATCAAACAGACTTGATTCGTTTGATTAAACAAAAAACGGAGCAAAAGGTCTGCCAATCCGTCACTGTGACGGAAAATCATCCGACAATGTAATATCAACCGTGATGGCCTCGATTTCCTCGACTGTCGTGCAAGCGTCAAGCCTGTCCTCAAGCGCTTGTCTCTATCCGATCACGTCACCGGACAAGGAGAAAAAAGCGTCATACCTGGCAATAACACCTGCACAAGATCGCCAAGTGCGATTTCCTGTCCGGTTGCTGTACCGAAAGCAAAGGCGCACTTGATGCGTCACCGCTGGCAAGATAGACTCTTACTTCACTTGCCTGCTGGTCAAACGTCAACACGCAATCCTTACCCTTGGTATATGCTGAACCGATTTTGGCATCCAACATGACGTTTTTTGTCATGACCGTGATCTCATGCATTGCCGGATCGGGCATGTTAACTAGCGCAGTGTCGACGATAAACGGAATACACCCTGAAATAAACCGCTTTACGCCGATGCCTACGTTTTACAGCAGAAAGACAAAAATTTCGACCGGATACCTACCTTTATCGTCATCAGCAAAACCGATCTGAAGAAAGATGCCCGAACAAGAATTGTGAAATGGCTGAAACTCCGTTCAGAAAAAGCACCTATCGAAGTGATTTTCACAAATCGCTAGCAATGTCGCTTGCCGAAAGCAATTTTCGCCTTGCGAAAACAGCTGCTTCTAATACATCACTGTACAGCATGCGGCATTTTTCATATGGCGAATGCAAATCACAGCAATGACAGATTTTCAGGCATTATGCCAGCTTCCCCGACTGGCCGTCATATTAAGAAAAACCGCTCCCAATACTTCAAACGGATAAAGTGGAAAATAATATCCATTGATTTTGCTGTCCACTACGAAACAAAAGAAAAAACGTCTCATATGTAACTGTCTTTTGAAAACCTGTCGATAACACAAAAGATCAATCGTATTGTCCACATCCGACCGGATGGTTTAAACTGCCTGCTTTGATATCGAACACATATTTTGCACAGGACCATTATGAGCAAGGAAGGAAACTTTTCCGGAAAAATCACGCTGGCAAAAAAAAGAATTGCCAACACACTGACAGAATACGCCATCAACTGGGATCATCTGCAAGGCAGTCTGGACAAAGAAGATTTGAATGGATTCCTGAAAATCTGGAAAGAAGAATTCGATGCATTGAAAAAACCGGTATCCCGGGAAACGCAACTTTTCCAACTGGCCAATCTGCTCAGCAACCTTGAAATCCAGCAGGACATGCTCCGTTCGGGAAGGAGCTGGACGAAATTGACAGAAGACATGAACACAACGGATGTCGCATTACCTCTGGAGCTGGCAGCAATCAAAGATACGATCGATACCATTCTGGTGGAATAATGGAATATTCCACCGGCCAAAACCGGCCCTGTACAATCCGGACTGTTCCCCGTGACCGGAATGCTGTGTATTGTCTATTTCCATTATTTTGCAGCAATGACGTATGCTTAGAAAAGCCTGTAAAAAAGATATCTCGAGAATCGCTGAAATCCTGATATTCGCCAAACGGGTTTCCTACAGACCCATTTTCGAAAATGACGAGGTGTCTTTCAACGCCATGCAGGTGCTGACTGAGGCTAAAAATCTGAAACGGCCTCACATGCTGGATAATATCTTTGTCTATGATGACGGTATCGTCAGAGGTATGATGAAAAGAGAATTCCATGGAAAAGAATTGAAACTGTGCGAACTCTTCATTGATCCTTTTTTCCAGAACAACGGAATAGGCAAGAAAATCCTGACTTCCCTTATCCATGAAGCCCGGAACAATCACTGTTTGTGTATCTATATGTGGGTACTTGAAAAAAACGCCCGCGCCAGACACTTTTATGAAAAATCTGGATTCGTTTTTTCAGGAATCCGGGAAGAATTCGCCAACACCGGACGTTATAAAATGAAATACATCATGTCCCTCGACTGACTTCATGCCGACGGCATACTTCCCAATCCATTGATTGACCTTTCTTCACAGACGAAACGACCGTTTCCGGTCCAGTTCACCACATCCCTGAATCACCCCCCGACCGATTGCCTTCCTTTCCCATCAACGGCTGATCAAATTCGGTGACAGTGGTTATCTGGCATGTTACCGTTTTGATGGTAGAGAATGTGTCATCATACTTGCCATTCGACACCAGAAAGAGGCTGATTTTTGATCAAAAATTCCTTCATGGTTGACTGTGGATTGAAACATTAACACCGCATTCATTGTCTTGACGGCAGCTTGTTGATTTTCGACCATGCCGTGCGAGTTGTCCATCCTGCACTCTTGACGGTATTGACCGCATTGTTCTGCATATAGGCTGCACCTGCGGCAACAGCCCCCAGCCATATTGCGTGCACCGAACGTTCCTGGTGTAATCGCACCGGCAAATCAAAAAAGGTACTCATCCGAATCCATCTGATGCCAAATGGATACTGAAGCTGGAAAATCTTGGAATACCAGTCAATATTGCCTCGATCATTGCCATGCCAGCAGAACCATACGCCCTGTCTCCCTGCGTAATCATTCACAGTATTGGGGATATTTGAGAACTTCCATCTTCAATGCGTTAAACTGACATTAAATTCGTTGGCATGCTCACCGGATATGATCGTACCGATGTCACGGCTATAGAAATGAGGTGAAATATGGAACTGAAACCCATACGGAATGAAAAAAACTACGAGGCGGCCTTACAGGAAATTTCTCCTTGGTTCAATCATGAACCGAATGCAGGAACCCCGGAAGCCGACCGTTTCGAAATTCTGCTCATGCTGATTGAAAAATATGAATCAGAACATTATCCCGTTCTTCCGCCTGATCCGATTGAAGCGATCCGGTTCAGAATGGAACAGGCCGGTCTGACCGAGAAAGACATGGAACCCTATATCGGGAAGAGCAATCGGGTTTACGAAGTCCTTTCTGGAAAAAGGCCGTTGACCTTGTCCATGATTCGCCGTCCGAACAAGGAATTGGGCATACCGGCGGAAAGTCTCACCGGTTAAGATGTGGATAGTCATACCGGAATCATTTCTTACAAAGTAAAACGCACTCTTCCAGAAGAGACAAAGCACAGAAGTATTACAATCTTCTGAATACACCGGTTTGACACGTACATAAAAACAACATCTGCATGAAAATCCTTCACACATCCGACTGGCATCTCGGCCGTTCGCTTTACGGCAGACAGCGTTATGACGAATTCGAGGCCTTTCTGAACTGGCTATCCGAAACGATCCAGCAAAACGATGTCCATACCCTGCTGGTGTCAGGTGATATATTCGACAACAGCACGCCATCGCCCCGCGCGCAGGAACTGTATTACCGCTTTCTGGGGAAAACCTTCCGCTCGTCCTGTCGGCATATCGTCATCATCGCCGGCAATCACGACTCCCCCGCCTTTCTCGACGCACCGCAACAGTTGCTCAAGGCGCTTGATATCCATGTCATCGGACACGGCAGCCATCCGCCGGAAGAAGAAGTCCTGGTACTGCATGATGAATACCGCAATCCCGAACTGATCGTCTGTGCCGTCCCCTATCTCCGCGACCGCGACATCCGGACATCCGACGCCGGTGAAAGCACCGACCGGAAAGAACAAAAATTGCTCGAAGGCATCCGCACACATTACGCAAGCGTCGCTGTGCTTGCAGAACAAAAACGGCAGGAACTCGGCGGCGACATTCCCGTCGTCGCGATGGGACACCTCTTTACCGCAGACGGTCAGATAATCGATGGCGACGGCGTACGGGAACTGTATGTCGGTTCCCTCGCACACGTCACCGCCAGCATCTTCCCGGAAAACTTGGACTATGTCGCACTAGGGCATCTCCATGTACCGCAAACCGTCAACCATACCGACACCATCCGGTACAGTGGTTCCCCGCTTCCGATGGGCTTCGGCGAGGCACAACAGCAAAAAAGCGTCTGCCTTGTCGAATTTCAGGGAACCTCTGCCAACGTACAAACCATCGCGATCCCCGTCTTCCGGCGACTCGAAAGCATCCACGGCGATCTGGACGCGATCACGGCACGCATCCGCAAGCTTGCGTCAGAAAACGAAGCGATCTGGCTAGAAATCATTTACGAAGGCGCCGAAGTCATTGGCAACCTGCGCGAGCGGCTGGAAAACGCGACAGAAAGCACTCTGCTGGACATCATCCGTGTCCGCAACCAGCGCATCATCAACCGCGTGCTGGAACGCACACAGCCTGAAGAAACGCTGTACGATCTGGATATTTACGAAGTGTTTTCCCGCTGTCTGGATGCCCACGATATTCCACAGGAACAGCGCCCTACCCTGACCGCAACTTACCGCGACGCGGTTTTCTCGATGGAAAACGACGAACGACCCGCCATACAGAAAGACTGACAATGCGCATACTGCAAATACGTTTCAAAAACCTCAATTCGCTGGCGGGAGAATGGTTCATCGACCTGACCCATCCCTCATATACATCCGACGGGATTTTCACGATCACAGGCCCGACCGGCGCAGGCAAAACCACCATACTCGACGCGATCTGTCTCGCTCTTTACGGATGTACACCAAGGCTTGAAATATCGCAAAAAGAAAACGGCATCATGTCCCGCCAGACCGGAGAATGCTTCGCCGAAGTCACATTTGAAACGCCGGCCGGACACTACCGATGCCACTGGAGCCACCGCCGCGCATACCAGAAAAGCGACGGCAATCTCCAGCAAGCCAGACATGAAATCGCCAATGCCGACACCGGCGAAATCATCGAATCCGGCATTCAGCGGACAGGCAGTGCAATCGAACGCCTCACCGGTATGAACTTCGACCGGTTCACACGCTCCATGCTGCTGGCGCAAGGCCGGTTCGATACTTTCCTGAAAGCCAATGCCAACGACCGAGCGCCGATACTCGAGCAAATCACCGGAACCGGCATATACAGCGACATCTCCATCCGCGTACATGAACTGGCGCGCGCCGAAAATGAAAAACTGAACCTGCTCCGCGCCGAACTGGGTGGCATCACCCTGCTGGAACCGGAACAGGAAAATACCCTGCAACAGGAACTGACGACTCGTCAGGCAGAAGAAACCGCCCTTGCCGGACAGATAGCCGAAACCGGTCAGGCCATCCAATGGCTGACCACGGTTGAAAACCTGAAACGTGAAATCGGCGAACTGAGCGATCAGGAAAGCTCCCTGCAAACAACCATCGAAGCCTTCCAGCCGGAACGCGAAAAGCTGGAACGCGCCACACGCGCCACCACACTCGACGGCCGATACGCGGCACTGCTGGCGATACGCAAACAGCAAACTGACGACCGGCAAGCCCTCGAAACGGAAAAAATCGCCCTGCCTGGCCTGCAAACCGCACTCACGCAACAGGCCCAAGCACTTGAAGCGGCCTCGCAACTGACGTGCCAGCGCAAGGAAACCCGCCAGCAAGCGCAACCGCTATGGCAACAAGTCCGCGCACTCGACCAGACACTGAACGGATTGCAAAAACAGTTTACCGACATCGACACGCAATACCGTCAGGAAGAAGCGAACGCCGACATTGACCGGAAAGTGCTGTCCGAACAAACACAACACCTTGCCCAATACGACCGGACACTGACCGATATCGACCGTTACCTCGTTGAACATGCGCAGGATGAATCGCTGTCCACCTGCCTGCCCGCCATCGAAGAACAATCCAGACACCTGCATACGATGGCACAGGACACCGCGCAAAAAGCCGCCGCGCAAGAACAGGCGCGACAGGCATTGACACAAGCGGAAACCGCCCTTGCTGAATGCCGAAAAGAAACCGAAACAATCCGTCAGGAACAAACCCGCACCGACCAGTCGCTTGCACAAGGGAAAAGCGTGCTGGAAAAGATACTGGCAGGTCATACGCTGCGAGAACACCGGCTCGAAAAAGACCTGTTGAATGAAAAATTGCGCAACATTCAGCTCGTCGCCTCGTTGGCCGAACACCGTGCACACCTTCAGGACAGCAAGCCCTGTCCGCTGTGCGGCGCACTGCACCACCCCTACACACAAGACACGCTTCCGGCACCGGACGAAATCACAGAAAAAATTGCCGCTATCAACTGGCTGATTGCACAGGCCGAAGCACAGGAGACCGCCAACGCACAACTGCAAGAAACGGCAAACCGGTGGCATGACGCCCTCAACGATGCCGAAAAAAAAGAACTGACGGCATCGAGCCGACAACAGACGACACAACAACTACTGGACGAACGCACGCAGGCACTGGCAACCGCGCGCGATGAACAGGAAACATACCGCAACACTCTGTCGGTACGGCTTCAGTCACTCGGCGCCGATACAACGCCGGAAACGGATATTCCTGCACTCATCGATACACTGCAAAAACGTCTGGCGGTATGGCGCAAACATACCGAGCAAAAAGCGACTGTCGAAAAACAGCGTGCCGAAACGGACAGCGAAATCAAACGGCTTGCCGCCATCATCGAAACACGGCGCGAAACACAGCAAAACCTCATGCAAAAACGCCAGACTCTTCAGGACGATTGGACGGCGAAACACGATACGCGCAACACCCTGTTCGGCAACCGAAACCCCGACGAGGAAGAAAACCGCCTGAACCGGCAAATCGACGAAGCGGAAGCCGCGGAACAACAGGCCAGAAACCGGCACGACACCGCCCGCCAGCAATGGCTGGCGGCCAATACCCGTATCGAAACCCTTGAAAACGCCATGCGGCAACACACCCCGGAGCTGAAAAAACAGGAAAACGACTTTGCAAACGCCTGTCGATCACAAGGTTTTCCCGAAGAAACCGCCTTCCTTGCCGCCAGACTGCGAGACGAAGAACGCACCGTACTGGCAGAAACTGCACGCCAGTATGACGAACAGCAGACGGCACTGACCGCTCGAAAAAAAGACCGCGAAGAACGACTGACCGCAGAGACAGCGAAAGCCGTCACCCCGCTATCCCTAACGGAACTGCAACAGCAATCCGGCAAGCAAAACGAAGCCCTGAAAACCCTGCGCGACACCATGGCGGGCATCCGCCACACATTGCAAAACAACACCGAAGCCAAAGAACGGTTCAGGGAAAAACAGACCGTCATTGAAGCGCAAAAACAGGAATGCACCCGCTGGGAAAACCTGCACGAACTCATCGGCTCGTCAGACGGCAAAAAATACCGCAACTTCGTGCAGGGACTGACATTCGAACTCATGATCGCCCACGCAAACCGGCAATTGCAAAAAATGACCGACCGGTATCTCCTCGTCCGCAACCGCACCCAGCCGCTGGAACTGGACGTCATCGACAACTATCTAGCAGGAGAAATCCGCTCGACCCGCAATCTTTCCGGCGGCGAGAGCTTCATCGTCAGTCTGTCGCTGGCACTGGGCCTGTCCGGCATAGCCAGCCGCAACGTCCGAGTCGACTCCCTGTTTCTAGATGAAGGTTTTGGCACACTTGATGAAGAAGCGCTCGAAATCGCGCTGGATACATTGGCAGGCTTGCAGCAAAACGGCAAATTGATCGGCATTATCTCGCATGTGAGTGCCCTCAAAGATCGGATACATACGCAAATCCGGGTCATCCCCGGCAAAGGCGGCAAAAGCCGTCTTGAAGGCCCCGGATGCAGCCGGCAAGACGGCATGTGATCTGTGGATATACACTGCACGCCATCCCATTCACAAGGACAGCCGAACACGTGTCACGACAGTGGCGAATACAACATTTATTTATCTGTACTAGTTTCGACATCATCGGACACTTTCCCAGTTTGAGAGGTGTTTGTTTGTCAGATTCAGACTAGTTGTTAAGGTTATCTATTTTATGACGCCAAACCTCCTTT
>CAVKGJ010000021.1:0-5138 GCA_963655605.1 Oscillospiraceae bacterium | reverse complement strand
CCGAAGAAATTAGGGCACTTGTGCTCTGACTCCGTAGAAATCTCTCGCCTTCTGGCGGAGGAGGATGTCAAGGATATCTCCAACAGACTATTCCCGCAAACGACAAATCGCTTGTCCAAGTCATATCGCACTTGCCGGCACAGTACGGTCAGACGACACATCACCTGCCGTTGTCTCTGTACTTTTTAGAACCACACTGCCAGCGACTTGAGGGTCATCACCGTCGTGATGATCATGCCAAGCACCCAGACGGACAGCGGAATCCAGAAAGACCCCATGAACTGCCCTGTATAGCCGGTCTGTTTTTCCTTGTAACGGTAATAAAGGTAAAAACCTATTCCGGCGATCAGATACCAGAACATGGAAGAATTGTTGGACTGGAGAATACGGATGATGACTGCGGTTCGTTCATCGGCGGCCGGCTGCTGTTGCAGGTAGAACTGACACAACTGGGCAGCCAGAAGCAAAATGGCATTCATGACGACAACCCACCTGAATTGCAACCGGCGAAGATAGGGAATCAGAAACTTCATGTTTTTCAGTAGTTGCATGGATTTGTGCCATTATAGATGGCTGTCGCGAAGAAACAGCCGGATCGGAGCATGCAGTCATCCAATCGGGATGAAAAAGAGACAGATCGGGAAAATCATGTACTTGCCGAACCTATTTCATCGACAACCGATCGCACGCCATCACCCTGCTACCGGGTTTCGGCGACTGTCCGGTTCGGGCCAGCCTCCAGCGGAAAACATCTTTATCCCAATGGACAAAACGCATCCGGCCGGTATGGTACTGCACAAACCGATTGCGAAACATCCGTCAACCCTGTCGCCTGACAAGCGGTATCATGCTGCAATTCGCCGCCAGTCCCTGCCGGGCCAGATAACTGCTTCCCCACTCGTACATGGCCTCAAGCACCGGACAAATACTTTTTCCGAAATCCGTCAGAGAATATTCCACTTTCGGCGGAACGACCGGAAAGACCTTCCGCAAAATCAGGCCATCCGCTTCCAGTTCCCGCAACTGCTGCGTCAGCATCTTTGGCGTGGCGCAATACACTTCCCTTTGGAGCTGGGAAAATCGAAGCGTACCACCCGCCAGTTTCCAGAGGATGAGCGACTTGTATTTGCCTCCGATAAGCCCGATAGTTGCCTCCACCGGACAATGGGTTTCTTCCTGCCGGCAACAGGAATCATTTCCGTTTTCCTTGTTCATGATAGCCTCCGAAGGGATATGACGGAAAAAGTAACAGTATCTTTTTAGATACTATATACCAGAAAAGTATGTTCTTGCCAAAAAAACAGCTTCGGATACAATGGCATGACATGATACCGGCCTGCCCGGCCTGAAACCTGCTGTCACAAAGAGACATCTATGGAGAAAGAACGTTTCGATATCACCGGCATGACCTGTTCGGCCTGCTCCAGTCGAGTAGACAGGGTCGTGGCTGCACTGGATGGCGTAAACGAAGTCAGCGTTAATCTGCTGAAAAACAGTATGAACGTTTCGTTCGACCCGGCCATCACCAGTGAAAAGGCGATTATCGCCGCCGTCGAAAAAGCCGGTTACGGCGCCATGGCGCATCACGGAAACCGTGCATCTTCCTCCGGTGAACTGGCTACCACCGATGCTGCCGACCGTGAAAAAAAGGCAATGACTGTTCGGTTGGCGCTCTCTATCCTGTTCACCATACCGCTTTTTTATATCAGCATGGGTCACATGGCGGGGTTTCCTCTACCCAACTTCTTTCTGGGCCCGGAAAACGCGCTAGTTTTCGCTTTTACGCAATTTCTGCTGGCGCTCCCCGTCATCGCAGTCAACACCGCGTATTTCACCAAAGGATTCAAAACCCTGTTTTCCAGCACACCGAATATGGATTCGCTGATTGCCATCGGCTCGGGTGCAGCCATCGTTTCCGGAATTATCGCCATTTATCGGATCGGCTTCGCACTGGGACACAGCGATATGGCGACTGCACATCATGCCGCCATGAACCTGTATTTCGAGTCGGCCGTCATGATTCTGACCCTGATCACACTGGGTCGCTATTTCGAGACACGTGCAAAAGGCAAGACATCCGAAGCCATTTCCCGTCTCGTGGCGCTAGCACCGAAAACCGCCACGAGGCTGCTGGACGGAATCGAAACGACAATTCCTGTCGAAGAGGTCACCACAGGCGACATTCTGGTTGTCAAGGCCGGCGAGTCCGTACCCGTCGACGGTATTATGGCAGAAGGATACGGTTATCTGGACGAATCCGCCCTGACCGGTGAATCCGTGCCAGCCGAAAAAGTGGCAGGCGACACCGTCTCGGGCGCGACGATCAACCGTTCGGGCCATTTCCTCATGCGGGCAACCCGAATCGGTGACGAAACTACTCTTGCCAGAATCGTGAAACTGGTGGATGAGGCCACCTCATCCAAAGCCCCGATCTCCCGTCTGGCCGACAGGGTTAGCGGCATTTTCGTGCCGATCGTCATCGCCATCGCCATCGCGGCGACTGCCGTCTGGCTCCTGCTCGGCTATGGCGCCGATTTTGCGCTGTCCATCGGTATCTCCGTACTGGTCATCTCATGCCCCTGTGCACTGGGTCTGTCCACCCCGACCGCCATCATGGTCGGCACCGGCCGCGGCGCGGCCTGCGGCATTCTTTTCAAATCGGCCGAAGCCATCGAAAACATACAGGCCGTCGATACCGTCGTGCTCGACAAGACCGGTACCATCACTGAAGGCAAACCCGTCGTGACCGATATCATCGTCATCAATGTGCAAAATGATACCGAATTGCTGGGTATCGCCGCCTCACTGGAAAAACTGTCCGAACACCCGCTGGGCAACGCCATCGTCGAGGAAGCAGACCGGCGCGGGCTGGTATTGTCCGGCGTGACCGGCTTCACCCAGATGCCTGGCGAAGGCATCAGTGGCATCATTGACGGCAAAACCTGCCGTGCCGGGAATCGTCGGCTGCTTGACACCTCACAAACCGGAACCAGTGACGAAATCCGGCATATAGCCCAGTCGCTGGCAGATGACGGAAAAACCGTCCTCTATTTCACCTGCGAAAATACCCTGCTCGGCATGATTGCCGTTGCCGATCGTATCAAGCCGACCAGCCGGCAGGCCGTCGCCGAACTGGAAGCGATGGGACTTGATGTCATCATGATGACCGGCGACAATGCGCGAACGGCAGCTGCCGTACAGCGACAGACCGGCATCCGCAGAGTACTGGCTGAAGTACTACCGCAGGACAAGGAAAGGGAAATCCGTTCGCTTGAGGAAAGCGGAAAAAAAACCGCCATGGTCGGCGACGGCATCAACGATGCACCGGCATTGGCTCGTGCCCGCGTCGGCATGGCAATCGGAGCCGGCACCGATATCGCCATCGACTCGGCCGATGTCATCCTGATGAAAAACAATCTGGCCGATGTCGTTTCCGCCATCCGGCTGGGGCGTGCCGTCATGAGAACAATCCGCCAGAATCTGTTTTGGGCTTTCATTTACAATATCATCAGCGTTCCGGTCGCAGCCGGTGTACTTTACGGCTTCGACGGTATGACACTGAACCCGATGATTGCTGCTGCTGCCATGAGTTTCAGTTCGGTATCCGTCGTCGCCAACGCGCTGCGCCTGCGTTTTTTCAGACCGCAACAGGCATTTCCCGTTCCGGTTTCCAGCCAGACCGAAACAGATCCGGCCAGCCATTCTGCCACAACCGGTATTCCATTGACCCACGCCATTGAAAGGAAAATAGCCATGACAAAAACCCTCCAGATACAAGGCATGAATTGCAGCCACTGCTCGTTTGCCGTGGAAAAGGCCCTCAAAGCCGTCCCCGGCGTGACGGCCGTCACCGTCGATCTGTCCGGCAAATCCGCCACGCTCGAAGCCGACGCCAGCGTAACGGATGAAACTCTGACCGCTGCCGTAACCGGCGCCGGTTTCCAGATCACCGGTATTCGCTAAACCTGCTGGCAAACCGTCGGGTTCCTTCCATTTTCCCTGCCTGGTTCCCACTGAACCGGTACCGGCCTGCCGGGCCGGTTATCCATGCCCGCCGGAATGTCTGCCAGACAGGTGTCCCCTGAAACTGCCCTGCATCGGCACAATGTCCGGAAGATATTTTCCTGTCAGTTTTTCCCGCAGATGAAACCGTTGCCTTTTCATTCATGGCGCTATTTTCCCCTCTTCAGGAGATTGTTTCCGGATACACACCTGCCACCGCAGTCGGGGAGAAAAGCAAGGGAGAACGGACAGAAAGCGCCACAGGCAGATTTTCTCCGGGAACAGCCCACTTCTGTCCCGCATCCCACAATGAATGCCGTCACAGGCCGGAAATGTGTGTCAGGATGGAGAACCGTACCATTTCTTTGTTCTATTCCTGAAAAAGCATAACTTTTTATTTTATATTTTCTTGATACATATTCGTCAATTCTTTTGAACCTGTTTATATAGCATGCACTATTCTGGTGCTGGAAATGCTTCACGAAGTGACGTGAAAATATCCTGTTTTTTTGTTTAAAAACAACAAACTATTAGCATAAAAAACAAATGCCAGATAGACACATCAAGCAAGATTCGTGCCAGCGACGAATATGTATCAAAACCGCAACAAACCATTCGACAAAAAGAAAATTCCGTTTCAACTCGCTTGCCAGTACCCCGTTTCCTGTTCCTAATAAAAACAAATGCCAATGCCAGAGATATGACACATTTTACGGATGCTCTGACATGGTGCATTTGAAAAACAATTGTTTCAACTTTTTCAAAAGGAAATCATCATGAAAAAAACGCTTATCGCACTAGCCGTACTGAGCGCCTGCACGAGCGCCGCATATGCCCAGACCAACGTCACTATTTATGGCGTCGTCGATACCGGCATCATCAAGGAAACCGGCTCCGATGCCCGCATGGGCGGCAACGAAGACAGCCGTATAGGCTTCAAGGGCACCGAAGATCTTGGTTCCGGCATGAAAGCCACCTTCCAGCTCGAACGGCGCTTCAACCTGAACGATGGCACAAAATTTTCCGGTAATAACACACTTGATATTCTTCAGGGTGCCGATCCTGACGGCGGGGATGGAGCCGAGTGGCAAGGCGCAGCCAATGTCGGTTTGCAAGGTGAAGCATGGGGTGCCGTC
>CAVKGJ010000020.1:0-7426 GCA_963655605.1 Oscillospiraceae bacterium | reverse complement strand
GGTTTTTCTCCTGAATTATCAGATTTTGAATTTCCACAGAATCCTTTACAGGCTCGGTTGTGGAACTCGTCCGCCGACAACTCGGCAAGCCGTTTGTACTGAGCGCACGAGATGATTCACCACTTTACTGCACAACCTTGTTATACGATGCCATCGCTGAAGTGAATCCGGGATTCGCACCTGAGTGGAAACAGATTGACCTGCCGGTATTCAAAGGGCAATACCTGTTCCCGAAGGCCTTTGCGCAATACCAGAACACCCGGGTTATCTGGGATTCCGGCAACTTGCAGGAATAGGGCAAGGCACATCATTCCATCAGCAAACTACGAAGTCTTTTGCAAGTTACCAACAAGTTAAACCTGACACGGCTATGTCCATACTGGAATATATTTCACATGCCTTGAAATCATATCGATGATCGGTATCCGGGCGAACGTAGTGCCACATAAGTCCAGAAACAAGACAGATATAATGGTTTGTCCTGATTTTCATGATGTTTCCCCTTTATTATTTGCATATGCAAATAATGATTGATCACCCGAATAAATGCATATACAATTATTCGTATGAAGACGAAAATGATATGGGATGAGAACAAGCATCAGGCCAATCTGGTCAAACATGGACTGGATTTTGCAGATGCTCATCTGGTGCTGGATTCTCCCTATCGTCTTGACATTACAGTGGTTCGCAATGGCGAGGAAAGAACCCAGTCGTTTGCCTATGTATTCGGCAAACTGGCGGTTTTGCTGGTTGTCCATACCGAACGTATGGACAGTGTGCGTATCATCAGCTTTCGCTATGCGAGCCAGCTGGAAACGGAGATTTATTATGAGTGGCTCGAAAATGACTTTGAAGACCCGCAATGAGATTCTGGAAGCCATGAAAACGCCTCCTCCTGAAGGATATTTCGTCTGGGACGGAAAAGATGAGGATGACCGGCCCCTGACGGAAGCGGAAATGCGGGCAGGTATTGCACAATACAAACGGTCACGCGGTCGGCCGGCGGGCTCGAACAAAGAGCAGGTAGCGATCCGGCTGGACAGGAATCTGGTGGATTTTCTGCGTTCGACCGGTAAGGGCTGGCATACCCGCGTCAATGACGTCCTGCTTGAATGGGCCAAACGAAACGGGATGTGATTTTATCGGCTTGATCAGATGAAGCGCGGTGAGATATTTCAACGCATTTTGCACGATAAATGAATCGTCAATCCACTTTTATAGAGTGAAGCAAAATCGTGTAAGATGAAAATCAGAAATTCCGAACAATCAGCTCCCCGAATTTTCGGCGTTTGTTGCCACCTCCAACGGAATAAAACTTGAGTAGAGAAGCACCGCTATTGGCAAGCAGTTTTCTTATTCACCTTTTTACGGCCATTGTACCCGGACAGTAGAAGGGCGGATACCCACTGATGGACAGGGACAGGAAGGAAGCCATTATTCAGGAGGAAGCGGCAGCTCTGTTTTCGCCATTTTGAAGGTGACTCCGGGCGAGGGGATTCAGGTTAACGTAGGGGCTGGCGGTTGGAGCAGCAATGGCGGCGGCAGTGCCGGTCTCTGTTACGTCGAGTGGTGAACCGGAAGACGCAGACGGTGTGTTTTCCGGTTTTCGGGAGTGTCTTCTACCCGGAGATGACGGCCAGTCGTGAAATACTGGATATACCCCGAATGGAGCCAGCTTGTGGTATGCCGATCGATAACGAATGACGGGGACGATTGTTTTTAAAGATAACGGCAGAGCCTTTTTCATCGACCGGTTTGGCGATGCGCGAAAAGTTCTGATCATTAAATCAAAATGTAGGACGAATTAAACCTATTTTGGCTTTATATACGAAAATCGGTATTAAATTCTTAGCCGGCCTGTATGACAAGTCGTAAAATAATGCCCTCAAAATTACTGCGCACATATCAGGAAAGCGCATCAGGGAAAACCGCACCTGCTACTGTCAGGACTATATTTGATACTGATGAATTGTATGAAAACAATCGTAGATATACGAGAAAACGTCATTTATATTGGTGACGAAAACGGAGGACTTCAGGAAGTCAGACGAGAAGACTGTCTGTTTGAGCCCGCAATCGGTGATGTCGTCAACATTTTTTCAAATGATACGAAAACCATTGTGCAAAAAATTGAGGCGTCAAAAGTACAAACCGATACGACCAGCGATAAAGTTCATATTCATATTGTGAATAAAAATGAAAGTCCGTCTTATCAGGATTTGGCATCGCGACAGGGTGGACGGGTTGTCAATAAGGTGATTTATTGTGTGCTTGCCTTTTTGTTGGGAGGATTGGGTATACACAAGTTCTATGCCGGAAAAATAGGTTCGGGTATTCTTTACTTGATATTTTGCTGGACATTTATTCCCGGATTCATCGCACTGATTGAGTTCGTTATCGCTTTGTGCAAACCGAGTGATTCACAAGGCAACATTGTTGTGTAGTATGGATGAGCGGTTTTCCCGGATTTCACCAGGAAAACCACCCGTTATCAGAAAACGCGGATCAAAGTACAACTCTTTCCGTCGCCTTGCGCATAGCTTCCTCGCCACGCCGGTCATACAGGGAAGTCGTGGCGATATTGGCATGTCCCATCAGATTCTTGACCACTACCAGATCGACACCTCGATCGAGAAGGCGAGTGGCGAAGGTACGACGCAAATCATGTGTCGTAATATCCGTCAGACTGCCGGCGTGTTCCGTACCCGCCATGGCCGCCCGCTTGTATTTGTTCACGATACACCAGATCGATCGGGGATTCATCGGCTTGCTGACCACCAGATAACGATCGCCACGTGTCCAGCGCCCGAACAGAAAACCCGTACTGCCGTCCCCGGCATTGCCATGCTTGTACCGGTTCTTCCGGTTCCATACATCGATTACCGATTGTCGCACCTGCATCCAAGAATACACGGCATCACAAACTTCGCCGGGCATGAACACGAACCGTTCCTTGTTTCCCTTGCCGATCAGCCGGATTTTCTTCTCATCCAGAGAAACGTTCTGCAATTCGATATTGGCGACTTCGGCACGGCGCAACCCGCAGCCCAGAAGCAGAGCGAGTACCGCATAATCCCGAAGCAAATCCCCCGTCGTACCCTGACAGGCATTCAGTAATTCACGTGATTCACGTTGGGACAGGCTCCGGCCAGCCGGTTGACGGAAAACCCGCAAGGACTTGATCGCCTTGACCCGCATAAGGTCATGATCGCTCATTTGACCGAGATTCCACGCCGTCTGCGTGACACCTTTTAACGCACAAAGATAGGTATTGATCGATTGCGCCTGAAGACCATCATTCTTCTGCCGATGACAATCCTTCTTTTTCTGTTTGAGATGATCGATGAAATCGACCACATGCTCATAACGCATCATGTGCCAGTCACATGACGACAAATCCCGGTAATGGAAATGCCTGGCGAAAAGATTGAGCTTCGAAGAAACGGCGGACACAGACATTTTGGAGCCGAGCGTTTTCAGGTATTCCTCGGCGGCATTTTTCGTGCTGACGTGTTCGGAAGCCGGCGAACGTTCCGACAGGGACGTTCCGCCGTTCCATGAAGTGTCATTCAGTGTGATCAATCTGCTCATAGGGTCGATCGGGTGCATCTACTACATCCTATAAGTGTTATTATGTACTATAAATAGAACAAAGTGTGTTTCTGTGATGTCTTGATATCCTCCCCCGCCTGAAGGCAGGGAATTCCTGATTCGTTTCACTAATAAAACGGTCAATTTTTTCATACCCAAAGATGTCGCATCGCAAGTGTATGACGCTATTACCAGCACTCTTAAACTGGTTGATGTCCTTCCGCCAGATAACAATGAAAAAAGAATGTTATCCATGAAAGAAATCTTTCCTGACGGCAGTCCGGCCATGGCATTACGCGACTTGCGAACCAAAGAAGGTAGGCTCTGTTATACAAACTCGTTGATAGCAAACGCTTTAAGACTCGCCAAAACAGGATTTTTGTAAGATGGTGGTGGAACGTCTTGTTTAACAGATTGATTCTATTTGGTTTTATGACATTTCCAGATTCAACATCCTTGTATAACAGAACCAACGCAAAATAGTCAGGAAAGATCGGTCAGCCTGTAACTGGTACTACGTCCACCGGAAGGATTCTGAATGAAAATGCCACATTCCTTCAGGTTCTGGATGTCTCGCAGGGCAGTGTCATTGGAACATTTGACCAGTTTGGCATATTTGGACGTATTCATATATCCCTTGAAATCGCTTTCCAGCATCATATTGATGATTTTGCGTTGCCTTTCGTTAACCGGTTGCCGATTGATTTTTTCCCACAATCTCGCCTTGAAAAGAATATGTTCCAGTGTTATTTCGGCTCCGGAAACAGCGCGTCCCAGACAATCCAGGAACCATTCCAGCCATCCGGTGATCTCCGGTGTCCCACGTTGCTGGCACTCAAGCTGGTCATAATACTGGTTGCGTTCTGCCTCGATCTGGCTGGAAAGGCTGTAAAAACGGTCGGACATACCGTCGGCACGAGCTAATGCCATGTCACCGATCGTACGGGCTATCCGTCCGTTGCCATCCTCGAATGGGTGGATCGTGACAAACCAGAAATGAGCAATTCCCGCCTTGATGACCGGATCTATCGGAAGGTCTTTCTCGAACCATGCCAGAAACAGCTGCATTTCCTTTTCCAGACGTATGGCGTCCGGCGCCTCAAAATGAACGGTTTCCCTGCCAATCGGTCCGGAAACAACCTGCATCTTTCCGGCATCCGGCAAACGCCACCCGGCAACGGTAATCCGGCGCATACCACTGCGTCCTGTCGGAAAAAGTGCGGCATGCCAGTCGAACAGACGTTCTTTCGTCAATGGTCGTGAAAATCCCTGCGTGGCATCCAGCATCATTTCCACGACACCTTCCACATCGCGACTGGTTGGCACAAGTCCAGCCATGTCCATTCCAAGCCTTTTTGCAATGGAAGACCTGACTTCCTGGCTATTCAGGATGTTACCTTCAATCGCTGAAGACTTGACGACATCATGAGTCAGTGTATCCAGACTGGCTTCCTGTCTGAGTTCAAAACCCAGACCTTGCATCCTACCAAGCAATCGTCCCTGTCGATAACGTATATCTGCCAGCTTCAGGACAAGCGCCGAGCTATCCCATATAAAGCAAGGCCAGTTTTCATGTTCGTGAATCCACATATTTATCACCGCATTTATTGCGGTGATTATGTGGGATATTCGCTGCATAAGCAATGCTTCAATCCACAGTTGTCCTCATCGGTTGACGGATTCCGTGTTGACAGACAGGGTTGATGAATCCATCCAAAAATTCCCGTCCTTTCAACAGGATCGCCACATTCATGCGGCAGACAATACGAATATCTATATTAGTGTCCGCCATGGAGTCGATTCGCCTAATGCGCGACTTCATTGCCGAAAAAATAAGGTCATTGGTTGTGCTGTGAGTACATACACTGCTTTCTTATCAGTTTTGACCTCATGAACGGACATGACATATCTTCCCTGATCTATTACCTTATTACACCTGAAAAGAGTGCTTATGGAGAAAACGGTTTTTTGAAACGGTGTATGAGCAGACCAGAACGTTCCCCGATCAGTTGAACGATTTTTTCAATGATGGTACTTGTTCCATATCGGTTTTTATACGACAGCAGAAGCTTTTCTGCTTCCTCCGGCATTTTTCGAGCCAAGTCCAGCAGCCGTTTTCTTGAAACGGCTTCTCCCAGTTGCGCGTCCCGGGCAAATATCGTCCAGTGTCTGGGGAAAATATCTTCGAATTCGTATTTTCCGCCCGTTTTCATAGCAGCTTTTTGGCTGAGGAAAGGGTATACAGCAGTTGACAGTGCATCGTAAAGAGGCGCCAGTTGAGGACCCACCGAAGTATAGAGCAAAGAAAAATTCTTCCCGTGTGCATCATGGTTTCCGATGAGCATATTGAAAATAATATAATCCAGCAGCCGGATTATATAAATGGCTGGAGGTTTTGTCTGTTTTCTGACTAGCCTGAAACAGGCTGCGATATCCGGTCCGCCCTCGTTTTGGTATTTCTGTTCGGCATGGATTCCCAATGCCTGGCAAAAATCTTCCTGATGCAGGCGACGAAGTGTGCGAGAGTCGTCTGTGATACGGTCATAGCGGCGTACAAGCAGGAAGCGGATGTCTTTTGCTGTCCGTATTTCGGCCGATACGGCCATGATTCCCATCCTGCGTGCCAGTTCCAGACAGAAACACTCATTCAATATCGTATCTTCTAGACCGACAATAGCTGTTTTCAGGATATGTGAGCTCAGTATTCCCGGACCAGGCAGCCCAATCCGGTTTGCATCGGCAACAACGGGCAGTTTGTTTTGAGCCCCTGCCAGTGACAGGCGAATGCCGTCGTTTCCCGCTAGCATGGGGCGGATGGCCAATTGCTGAAGCAGGGCAATAGTTTCATCCTCACTGCACCATTTGACCGTATTTGTCGAAATGCGATAATCCGGCGGAGGTTGGCCTGGCTTCAACAAAGAAATGGCACCGGCACATTCTCCCCCTATCGAGTCCAGCAAAGCAAAATCATTTGTCGGACTGACGTGCAGCTGATGGGCGATCAGACGGCGCATTTCTCCTTCCGGCAGCAAACCGGCAAAGTAGCTTCTGCAGACCGGATCGCCAAATGTTCCAGGTTCAAGAGGCAGGGAACAGGAAAGAGGAATAGCCGCGGGATTTTCCAGCCACGCCCGGTCATATCTGAAACTCAGATTTCCGTTTTCATATAAAAGCGTGCCAACATGATCCGAAAAAAACCAGACAGAAAGGGTGGACGGCATGGATTATTCTCCTTGTCCGTTTGGATGATTCCAGGATGACAAGTGTAATTCCGCTCCCAAGGCTTCTATGACCTTCATGACACTTTCGAAACGGATCGTTGGTTTTCCCGCTTCGAGATCAACGATGAAACGCACACCGACACCGGCAGACAGTGCCAGTTGACTTTGTGTCAGTCCCAGATCATGACGTATTTTTTTCAACGATTTTCCCAGAGTGATCGAATTGTCTATTTTCATACAAAAATTCCCGATCGGGTAAATTTGGTGCCCAAAATGCTTATGATACATAAAAATTCCCGATCGGGAAGGTATATCTGTTTTGCCAAGAAAGATTGTCTGCCTGAACTCCAGGATAATGGAATATATATTTGGAAGTCACGACGAATATCGAAAACGTCTAAAAATAGGGTAGTTTTCAACAGCGCTTGGTAAAGCTGACCAATATCGGGGATATAAAGCGAACGATTCCGGTAAATGCTCATGGTTTGAACAACCGTTACAAGTTACTGTACTGTCAGATGAATTTCCTCTTTTCCCTATCCTTATCCACAGAAACAGGGGATAAAAACACTGAGACAGATTTGTGACACGCTGTGACTAAATCACAATAT
>CAVKGJ010000019.1:0-2405 GCA_963655605.1 Oscillospiraceae bacterium | reverse complement strand
GGGTCGTGGCCATCACCGGAAATAATGAACATATGCCTCTATCTGCCGATAAACAAACCGCTTCTGAAACCACGCATGGTACACCACGCCGGATTCTTCACCTGCGCAATGCTGTAACCCTGATTGTCGGACTCGTTATTGGTGCTGGTATTTTCAAAACACCTGCGGTTGTCGCCAGTATGACCGGCAATACCCCAATCATGTTCGGTTCATGGATACTCGGAGGAATCATCTCCCTGATCGGTGCTCTTTGTTACGCTGAACTGGCATCTGCATACCCGAATGCAGGCGGAGATTACCATTTCCTGCAACGTGCTTACGGCAAACCGGTATCCTTTCTTTTCGGATGGGCACGTCTGTCTGTCATTACAACCGGTTCCATCGCTCTACTTGGATTTGTTTTTGGCGATTACATGAACCATATTCTTCCACTTGATTTTTTCGACTCCGATTCAGGCCCTTTCATATATGCTGTATCGGTTATTCTGCTCCTGTCATGGCTGAACCTGAAAAATATCCGCACAGGCATGGCAACCCAGTCCCTGTTTACCGCCCTGCAGATTCTCTGTCTTACCCTTGTCATCGGAACGGCCTTTTATCTTTGTCTGTCTGGAACAAACACCCGGCCGCTTCATCCCGCTCCAGAGACAACATCATCACCTGTTTCATCCGGTTTCGGACTGGCCATGGTTTTTGTACTGCTCACATTCGGTGGATGGAACGAAGCGGCCTATATCAGTGCAGAATTAAAGGATGGCCATCGCAATATGGTCAAGGCTCTTGTCTTCTCAATTGCCATCATTACAACACTTTATTTGCTGGTTACCTGGGCTTACTGGCAAGGACTGGGATTTCATGGCATGACCGTTTCCCAAGCGATTGCCGCAGAGCTAATGCAGAAAGTATTTGGAAACACCGCCCAGAAAGTCATTTCCCTGATGATCGCCATTTCAGTCCTGACTTCCATAAACGCCACGATTATCGTCGGTGCCCGTACAAGTTATGCCATGGGTAAAGACTGGCCGATCCTGCACTGGTTGGGGGTATGGGATTCGGCCCGAGATACGCCTGTCAATGCTCTATGGATACAGTGCATCGCCTCCCTGTTTCTGGTTATAGTAGGTGTTTTCGCTGGGGGAGGATTCAAATCCATGGTCGAGTTCACTGCGCCAGTTTTCTGGTTGTTTTTTCTGCTCACAGGTATATCACTTTTCATTCTCCGCAAACGTGAACCGCACATATCCAGACCATTCAGAGTACCCTTCTATCCCATGCTTCCCATTATTTTTTGCCTGACTTGCACCTATATGCTATGGTCTAGCCTGTCTTACGTCTACGACCAGTCTCTGGGTGGGATAAACGCCGCGTGGATTGGCGTTGTCGTATTGTTGCTGGGCGTCATCATGTTATGGATCATTAACCGGATTTCTCCCACTGGAAAATAAAACACTTTCTACCGATACTTTATAAAGACCGCTTTATGAGTTCACCGAAAAATACCCGACTGAGTATTGTTGCCTTTATATTCGTCGCTCTCTTCATTCCTGTTTTTATCGTCATCAGTGCAAAATCACAGTTCGGACTGGATGAAATGATGGGACCGGAACTGGATGCCGGTTTCATTACAACATGGCCGGAAACCGTTGATGGCATGCTCAAGCTAGCACAAGTGAATCAGAACGACCTTGTTTATGATCTTGGATGTGGAGATGGTCGCATTGTCATTGCAGCAGCGAAGAACTACGGTGCAAGAGGTGTCGGTATTGATCTGAATCCGAAACGGATCGAAGAGGCAAATGCCAATGCCAAAACAGCCAAAGTCGAAAATCGGGTGCAATTCAGGCTCGGCAATTTCTATACTGTGAACTTCTCCGACGCAACCGTTGTGGCGTTATACCTTCCACAAACCATCAACTACGAACTGCGCCCTATCCTATGGAAACAGCTGAAAATTGGCTCACGTATTGTATCCAACGAATCGGATATGGGACCCGAATGGCCTGCTGACAAAATCGAAAAAGTTGGAACCAAAACAGTCTATTTGTGGACGATTACTGAAAAAGAAAAACAGAAAGCAACTAAAATTCAGGAAAATGACTGAATTTTCATTGAGAAATCCCTGTAAAATGAAAAAATGGTTTGTATTTGAAGCCGAAGAAAGCATGCTTTTTCCGGGACAACGAGACTGTAAGCATTTCTGTGGAAATTCAAAATCCGATAATTCAGGAAAGAAACAAATATGAGCGGAATTCAAGCTCAAACAACCATAACGGCAAAAGCAGCAAGACGATAAAGACCGGAAAAGGCGCCATCACTATCGATGTTCCCTGTGACCGTCATGGCAGCTTTGCCCCCTTGCCTGTCCGGAAGGGACAGACGGAAAACGGTATCCTCGACCATCAGGT
>CAVKGJ010000018.1:0-6141 GCA_963655605.1 Oscillospiraceae bacterium | reverse complement strand
GCAGCCATGAAGGTGGTCTGGCTGGCGATAATGGAATCGTCCAGAAAATGGACCATGCCGATTCAGAACTGGAAATCAGCACTGAATCGGTTCTGCATCGAATTCGGAGAAAGGGTTTCTTCCTTTCTCTGATAAATGTCCACAAAATGCGTTACAGGCTCTTATCTATACATATAATTGTTATTTAACTTCTCCAACAAAACTTCTAATTCTATTCCTTGTTATCCTAATAGTTGAAGATTAAATATAACATTTTTACATTCAAGCAAATATTAAATTCATTAAATTCATAAAAAACAAACAAAAGTATCCAATCAACTATTTCTCTATTAAGTATTTCATTATTACTATTTTATTCGCGCTCTCCTCTCTTTTTTCATTTGTTCAAGCGAATAATAAACATGAGTCATATTATCTGGAAATTTAATTTCTTTTCATAACTAATAATTAGCCCCCTTTTTTAAGGGGGCTCTTAATATTTCTACCAGTCATCGTGATCACTGGTTGTGGTATTTTTAACCTTCCGAATTTGTCGTTTCGGTTTTGTTTTATTTTCTCCGGATTGAGCATCTCCGGAAGTTACAGTTACATTAGAAGTTGTTTCTGTATTTGCTGGCGATTCAGGAGTTTTCGCTCTTGAAACAGTGATTTCCTCTTTCACTTGCAATGCACCCGGTTGAACATTAGTCAAATCCATTGAAACATTTTCCAGTACACCATAAGACAATTTCGGTGTCACACGAGTGATAACGACTTCACCACATGGCGTTTCCATATTTCCCAGAGACTGCCCTGTTTGAGGATCCTTGATTTCCTTGCCCTGCAAATAGACCATGTAACGCCCATTTTGCTTGACAGCTTGTCCTCCCTGACTCAACACGACGTTATTGCCATCCCGTTGTACAATTGAAATTGGGAATGTTTGCTGAATAATGGCTTCCGTCGCTTTCTTGGCAATTTCGTTTTCCATATTTTTCAATACAGCATGTTCATTGAAATTCGTCCCCAATGTCGTTGGAGCAATGGAAGGAGGCGTTCCCTGAAGAGTATTGGATTGAAGGATTTGCCGGGTCGCCAGATTGATCAGTCTTTGGGATACAGACCAGCCACCAGAGTAACTGACCAGACTGCGGTCTGATGTTTGCAATTTTCTGACATGTTTGTTGTATCCCAGATTGTTGACCACACCAACCCAGACAATGTCGGCACTCAATGCCTGTCCAAGTTTTGCAAAATCAGTATTGACTGTTTGTCCAGAACCAATCATATCCAACTCACTTTGCAACTCACCTTCAAACTGCCTGTCCAGTACAGTAAACCGTCCTGTCTGGGTCAATGAGTCAATAATTTGCTGCCGAACAGGTGAAAGAATCTGTTCAGCAGGCACCTGTCTTCCACCAATATCAAAGGTAGCTGTTTCTGAGCGGAGCGGCGCCACAACAATCTTGATTTTCCCCGCGTCTTCCGGTGCCTTGAATTTGGCAATTTGTGCTTCGATTTCAACGGAATAGGTATTGTTACCTGTCTGGTCGATATCCAATACTTTGAACGAAGAGACAAGTCCTTTGGACTGGGAAACGATTGCCTCAGCGAAAGCCTGTCCCTGAACGACAGCAGTCGCTTTTCCACTGTCCTTTCCGTCTGCTGTTTCTACATCCAGATTGGCTGTAACTTTCTGCAAGGAATTCACATTAACAGAATTCGATGCAACTTTTACTCCATTTACTTGCATAATGGCTGTCTTCAATGCATCGTTGACAGCCGCTCCAGGGGTTATTCCCATGCCTTTGGCTTTAACAGAAACCTGCTCAACTTTGCCAACATCAGGAGTTTGTGTCAGATTAGGGCTATCTGTCTTGGGCGGAACTTCTTTTTTCTCAGAACATGCGGTTACCAGCAAGCAGGTCAAAAAAAGCGGTAAAAATATTCTCTTCATGATTAGCAACTAATTGAAATAGGAATGTACTCAACATCCATATAATTGGATAAATGGAATCAGAGCAAACTGGTTGCTTCCTTTGGAACTTCAATCTTGTTTTCTCGAGCAAATGAAACTGCTTTCTTCAAGGTCTCATACAGATTCTTACTGGAAGTCGGCAAAGATTTCGTAATATACAATGCGGAATTTCCAGCTGTTCCAATAGATGAAACGTTTGGCGTATAGTTTTTCACATCCGAAGTCAATCCTTTGTATTTCAGCATGCCCTTAGCTAAATACAACAATCCTTTTGTATATGTCTTTTTGCTTTTGTTATCCATGACCACTTTCTTTTCATTCATTTTTTCCGCCAAAGCCTTGCTGCTTTCAGTCTGAATGGCTACTGCATCTTCGAGACCGGATGCTGTAGCACCTTCCGTCAGATTCTTTACTGCCAATTCTTCCTTAGCTGCCTGCTCTTTCAACCCTAAAGCATTAAGTAAATGAACGTCAGCTGTCATGACATCCTTACTGCCGTCAACATATTTTTTTACAAGACTTTCTGCTGTAACATTCTGTTCACTACTGCTTTTCCCCCCCAGTAAAGAGCCCCCCAAACCTCCGAGCTGAGCATACGCTGGCACATTTGCTAAAGTAATAGCAATTCCTAAAAAAATTCCTGCATATTTCTTATTCATCTTTATTTCCTTTCTTCTGATTGAGAAAAAACAAACTTTGGACAGTATTCACACGATTTTCATATTCTTGTGCCGCCTCTCTTATGCCCAATGCTCTTAACACTCCTGCATTGATACGTTGTTCGAATTCAATACGAAAACAGATGTTTTCTTCCAAAGTCGGCGCATAAACTGGATAACGTTCCGTTTTAGTTTGATTAGGGAGCCGGCTTGTCTGCGCTTCAACACGAGGAATAAAGAGCAGAACAAGCCAGACTAAGAGGATAAAAAAACAGATTCGTAATATTTGTCAGATGCATTACTGAACGCCTGCCACATTCAAACGACTGACAATTTCACGAGCAGCGGCAACAGATGCTTCTTTCAATCCCTTGGTTTGTGCCGTGGCATTGTCCGGACCAACTCCGAAATATTGAACTGCCGGAACAGATGCCACTTCTCTGGGCAATCCGTTTTTCAGATCAAGCACTCTCCCTGTGACCGTAACGGCAACCCGTTGCATCCCGGTCGCGTCATCCTGATAAGGCACACCAACATCAAGCGTTGCCAAAATAAGCAATGGAATATTGGATTTTCTAAGTGATGCTACGACTGACCGCAAAGTGGATGGAGCAAGATCGTTTCCAGATGAGAAATCCTTATTGACAGCACGAATTTCACGGTCATCCAAAACGAATTCAGGATCAGCGACAATGAACCCCCCTTGTGAAAAAACACTGGTAATCGCGGTCTTGGCATTGGACAATGGTAAAAGACGATATGTCGTCTTATCTGCTTTTCTTGTTACGCTTCCACCGGTTTCTGTACGAACGGATGAATTGAATGAAGTATTATGAGTATCGGTTCGTGTCGCTGAAGTTGATATTGAATTACCGGTAATAGCTTCACCTTCCCTGCCTCTTGTCGCACGTGTATCGCTTTCTCTTGTTTTGCCGGACGCTTCTGCCCGTTTGACAACACGCGCATCATAAGATCGGACACTATCTGCTTCGCGCCCAACAAAAACATAAACCAGTTGTGATTTTTCAGTGATTGCCGCTTTGTTGACGTTACTCGATTTACGTAGCGTATTTCTCAATTTTGCGACATTCAGTTCCACTCTGACAGCAACAGTATATTTGTTCATGCCAGACTGATCCTGTTCATTGATAACTGTTGTACCCAGAATAAATTTATCCAGATTCGCACGAACCTTTTCTTCAATATCTTCAAAATTTTGCGATTCGGCTTCCCCGTTTTCTGCAAAATAACGTTCCACCGCCGATACCTGTGCAGATTCATAAGCTTTCTGTTTGTCACCGGCAGTCAGCCAAGAACTGTAAGTCGTCGTCCCAACCCCTTTGACTGTAACGACCTGAGAATAAGCGAATAGCGGCAACAGAAGTGTCGCCAGTATTAAAAGATATTTTTTCATTGGCATTTCCTTATGATTTCATCAGCAGTTTTCATCTGGCTTTTTATGTTTTTGGCTGAGGCAGCTTTATTCAGCCAGTCGGAATCCGGGTGTTTGAAAGCATCGGCAAATTTCAGAGCCAGACCTCTCATGGCGTCCTGATATCCGGCAAAGTCGTCACCACTGATTTGACCAGTAGGAACAATTGCCACTTCACCATTTTTGAGATCGGTATTGATATATTCAGTATTCAATGCAGGTTCATAAAAACGGACTGTCATATATGTTCCATAAACATATGCGCTTCCTACATTGCTTTTGGATGTCTGGATTTTGGCAAATTTGTTCAGCTTGACATCAAAAAGATAATCGCCTTCTCCTACTTTAAGCTTGTAATCATCACCATTTTCCAGCCTCATGCTCATGACACCTCCAGCATGACCGACACTGCTTGGCAACATGGGAACATTCAGTTTCGCGGAAAGAATGGAAGCAAACCCCTCAGTTAACATTGCCTGTACTGCCTGTGGATTCTTCTGCAAGGAAGATGGTAGAAATGACAATGCCTCCGGTGTTACGCTTCCCTGTTTTACTTGAACAGTTCGTACACTTTCTTTTGGTAATTTCGCGGAAGCCAGACGGCGTATATATTGGGTCACCAAACCCCTGCCATCTTCTCTGCGAATCAGATGATCAACAAAACCCGTTATTCTTTGGGCTGTCGGTTTCTCTGGAGTAGCATCAAACAAAACGACACTTAATGGATAGCTCCTGACCACTGTCTGATTCTTGTAATCGAAAATCAGTGCGTCACCACGGAGATTGACGAATGTTTTGTAATAGGTTCCGTAATTTTCTGTAGCTACTGTCTCTCCGGTCAAAACAAGTACAGACATCAATGCCCGATCGCTATTTTTCAAATTAACCAAATCACCTGACGAGTGAAATTCAATCTCTGGATTTTTCAATCCTTTCGATCGCTCATTAACAAGAAATGAAAAAGTTCTAGACGCATTTTTCTCTGCCTGAATGCGTTTGAATAATTCAAACGTATAAGGAAACCGTTGTGCAGCAGTCTTGTAATCTCCTGAGAACGCAAAACCTGCCTGAGTTATTTCAGAAGCAAAACATGAAACAGAAACAAGAAAAAATATACTCGGAAGATATCGAATAACTTTTTGTACTGAATTGCGAATCAGGCAACCGACCGAAGTCATACAGAAAAAACTTTTTGACTCAGCCTTTATTTCCTTTTTGCGATTCCTAATATTCCTGCCAAGAACGTATTTAACTTCAGACGATATGTCTCTCGTCATATCTTTTCCTCAAAGCATCGAGATAATTCAAAAAATATACTCAATATGCATATAGTTAGCATATTACGATGTTACAAAATTTACGGCTCTAAGACAACATAAATTGCAATTTCTAAACAATCTAGGGCTAGTTTATGAGCAAAAATATTGCTGTAAGACTGGGACGCAACATTGCCGATGCAAGGAAAGCATCTGGCAGAACTCAAGCGGAAATTGCCGAGAAGGTTGGAATTGATACGGTATCCCTATCCAGAATTGAAAGAGGAGCCGTCAGCCCAAGTATTGCAACACTTGATCGGATAGCGGATGCCATAGGTGAACCACTTGGCAAATTATTTGATGGCGTATCATCCAATACCATCACTCTGGCTGATGATGTCACAGAATTATTGAGACCGCTCTCTGAGAGTGACCGGATGTTCCTGCTGGAACAAATACAGGCGTGGTCGAAACGGTTATCCATGAAGAAACCACGATGAATTTCCTATGAATGGTTAAGGTATGGTATCAAGCATGAACCTGAAATCAGTGATGCAGACAAATTGATGCTGGAATACTTCCAGAAACTGGCTCCTTCCCAGAAACAGGCTTTCCCGAATTTGCTGATCGAAATAACCAGATCATGATGGAGTGATGATTGGCTCTCCATGTTGTCGAGCCTGTAACGCATTCTGTGGACATTTATCAGAGAAAGGAAGAAACTCTTTCTCCGAATTCGATGCAGAACCGATTCAGTGCTGATTTCCAGTTCCGGATCGGCAAGGTCCATTTTCTGGACGATTCCATTATCGCCAGCCAGACCACCTTCATGGCTGC
>CAVKGJ010000017.1:0-3446 GCA_963655605.1 Oscillospiraceae bacterium | reverse complement strand
AATGATCTCGGTCCATTTCTGCCTGAATTATGTTCTCAATTTTTTCAATAACCACTTCCGATTCCACCATACAAGGAGGATTTTCAAAACCGCGGATACATTTTTCCTGCCAGTCATTGCTGATCCATTCACAAAAATCAGGACAACCGCCAGCCCTCAAATTCACATTTTCCGGGTAACCGATATAATCCGGTGAAGTAGGACCGAACAATACAATGGAAACTCCTCCATGCAGGTAATGTCTGACGTGAACCATCCCACAATCCCCGTCGATATGGATCAAAGCATATTTCAAAAGGTTTTTCAATTCTTCAAAATTTGTCTTTCCTCTTAAATCCACATCAATACCTTCGATCCTAAGGGTATCTGTTCTTCCCAACTGAACAAGCCTGTACTCAGGATAATTCTTTCTGATCCATCCTGCAACAATCTGGTAATTCCTCAAAGACCACAGCCGTGTATATTCTCCCACTCCTGCGGTTCCCCTCTGAAACGTAATGTATTTTTTTTCTTCCAGTCCATTTTTGCCTAGGATATCTTTGAACTGCTGATTTGCCTCAATAGCGTATTCCACCTCCTTCAGATTCAGAAAATCTTCTATATCTCCCTGGGTATGACGTGTTCTTCCGAATAACCGTGCATACTCGATTCCTACCCGTTCCGCCCAACTTCCGTAAAGAAGAAAAACAGGGTTTTCAGCATTGAAACGACTAACCATTTCGACATATTCAGCAAGAAAATGCCCCTCTTCTGCATGAATTCTGTCCGAACAATAAAGTATTTCCGGATAGCGGTCCAAATCTACAATCAGATCATATCGACTTTCATCCGGATGTTTTCCTTTTATGAATCTATTGACGAAATGATTTCCATAAAACAATCCACTGATTACTTCATCACTCAACCCCGAATAAACATCAAGCACACAATTTTCCGGAAGATGATGGCTGAATCCTTGCAAATAACGTAGATTAACCAAAACATCCCCAATCATATTGGTCAGTCGAAAAGCTACTTTAAATGGTGCCGAATCATTCTTTTCTTGCGGACTTCTTGTGTTTTTTTTAGAAAACAGGGATTTCACTGCCCATGCTGCACAATAGCCACTTATCTTGACAGCACATTTCACAGGACGATCCGGATATTTCCTTTTATATGCCAGCAATTTTTTAATTGCCGCTTCATGAAAAAATTTATTCATACCTTATCTGATCTTTCATTATCGACCGTACAGAACCAGATATACACGATACGACAAAACACATCAATGATTCTTTTCCACAAGATTGGACAAAAAAAACGACAAGCCTCTGAAATTATCTGGAAATTTCAAATTATCAAGTCTAATAAAAAATAACATTGAACTACATATATATGCTGTTGATCTCCGCAATCCGTCAAAGAATCTTGCCACAATCCAAATAGATATATTATTATAATTTCATAAGACTATCTACGTATTCAATAGAAAAACAGTAGTAATATTGCTATCATTTCACATGATTTTGACAAAAAATTTCTGTCCGATGATGCAAAATAGGAATTGCCGTTTGTCAGAAACTACTTCAGAATAACAAGTTTACACTGAAGTGATGATTCCTCCATAACGAGCCTGATCTGTTTCCAATGTTCGAAAAGCTACAGAATACCCAGTTTTTAATCAATTACAAACGTATGTGGCCATACGTGAAGCCATACTGGTTCCGCGCATTGACTGCCATGCTGCTATGCATTCCGATCGGTTCGCTGGATGCGGTCATTGCCTGGTTCCTCAAGCCATATATGGATATGGTGCTGATCGAAAAAACGGCAGGTTCTTCTCCATGGTTCGCACCGCTCTTCATTGTAGGGTTCACGTTTTTTCAGGGAGCTCTGACTTACCTTGTCACATATTTGAACATCTGGGTCGGAACCCATATCACCCAAGATCTGAAAACATCACTTTATGACAAGTTGCTGACTTTCGAAACTTCTTTTTTCGACAGGCGCAACTCCGGTGAGATCATGTATCGTTTCAACAGTGATGCCGATACTGCCTGCGCCGGATTGCTGAACAATCTGAGACTTTTCGTCTCCCGCATATTCTCGTCCATTTCCCTGATTTGTGTTCTTTTCTACAATTCATGGCAACTGTCCCTGATTGCCATCATCGTATTGGGATGTACGTTTTATCCCATGACCAGGGTACGGAACCTGATCAGGTCAATCGTCAAGCAGACCATCGCATCCGGAGCCCAGACCATGACGATATATAATGAAACGTTTGCGGGAAACAGGGCGATCACTGCTTACAATTACCAGCCCCAGCAAAAACAGAAATTCAGGAAAATCATGTCTGCGCTGTTCAGGCTCAGTATCAAAATGACTCAACGTTCTTCCTGGCTATCCCCCATGATGCATATTACCGCATCGATCGGCGTTGCTGTCACCATCGGCTATGGTTCCCATCTGATCCTGACAAGCCAGCTGACTCCAGGTGGTTTTGTTTCCTTCATTGCGGCCTTGCTGATGTTATACACTCCCATCAAGAACCTTGGCAATAACTTTACTTCTGTACAGGTTTCCTTTCTGGCAATCGAACGTGTTTTTGAAATACTGGACAGTCTTCCCGTCATACGTGACAAGGAAAAAGCCGTTGAACTCAAGAATATCAATAATGAAATTGAATTCAAAGACGTCAACTTCAGTTATCGCCCGGACATACCTGTTCTGAAAAATATCAACCTGAAAGTAAAGGTCGGCCAAAGTATCGCACTGGTCGGAAATTCAGGCGGCGGCAAATCCACTATTGTCAGTCTCCTTCCCCGTTTTTATGATATCGCTTCCGGCAATATCCTTATTGACGGAACAGACATTCGCGATTTCACTCTCTCCAGCCTGAGAAACCAAATGGCTGTCGTTTTTCAGGACAATTTCCTCTTTGCCGGTACAATCCGCGAAAATGTCCAGATGGGCAAACCAGAAGCGACAGAAGAAGAAATACGCAATGCTCTGGATATGGCTTATCTGACGGATTTTGTCGATTCCCTTGAAAACGGGCTGGATACCTATATTGGCGAACGCGGCATTCTGCTCTCCGGAGGCCAGAAACAACGAGTCGCAATTGCACGCGCCTTCATCAAAAATGCTCCGATTATCATTCTTGACGAAGCAACATCCGCTCTGGATAACAAATCCGAAGCTGTCGTGCAAAAAGCGATCGACAACCTGATGAAGAATAAAACGGTATTTGTAATTGCCCACCGTCTTTCCACCATCCGCAATGCGGATAAAATTGTAGTGATCAATCAAGGAGAAATTATAGAAACCGGTTCACATGACCAGTTAATGGAAATGGAAAACGGTGCCTACAAGGCCCTTTACAATGCCCAGTTCAAAAACCCGTCAAAATGAGCCTGTAACGTATTCTGTGGACATTTATCAGAGAAAGGAAGAAACCCTTTCTC
>CAVKGJ010000016.1:0-3683 GCA_963655605.1 Oscillospiraceae bacterium | reverse complement strand
GATTTTAACACAACCCGCTCTTATATCTCCGCACTGAAAGGCATCGTTTTACGGAGCTTCCTGATAAAACCTGTGTGGAATCGGACAATCCGGTATATTTTCCACAGGGTTGTTCACATATTTGTCCACAGGGCCGGCTGACCACAAAACTGTCCGGCGGTCAGGCAATCATGTCATTCGGCAGTCCCGCCACCGGATTTTGTCGACCAGGAGGGATAAAACTTCCGGACGGCCGGTCCCGCAGTGTCCATACAGTGGCACTGATCCAGATGAAACGGTCGTTCTTCGGTTTTCTGGAAAGCGGCCTTTACCCGTGCTTCTTCCTCACCGAAAACAAAAACCTGCATGGCGACAGACGGTATCGCTTCGGCCAGTTCGTTCATGTGAGTGCATCCGAGAATACCCTTGAAGCGTTCGTGCAACTCATGACGGAAATGATGAAGAACATTCAGCCCGATAAGCTGTTTGTATCGTGAATGGATGTTTTCGCAATATCCTTCAAACGGAACATCTTCAAATACAACATGCGCGTCAACAACAGTACCCTGGGCATTGATGGTCAATCGCATCCACAGATTATGTAATGGCCGTTTGGCTGGAATGACAACGGATGTCAGGAGCAACTCATGGGTCTTGACGTCTGTAAAATGTGCGTCGATATCCCATAATTCGTCATCTCTGTAGAAGAACTGAACCTGAATTGTTCTGGTATGTTTCAGAACACGAGGGGTGGTAGGGAGTGGAAGTGACATAGTACTTTCTCAGGTCGATAGTACACAGCTTGCCGTTATGGCAAACAGCCGCCAACACATATCCGATCAGGCAACCGCCTGCCATGCAACAGTGAAATTATTATATCTGAAAGGCAGCATCCTTTTAAAGGATAATAGGACATAATAAATATTAGGTTTTGTCAGTAAATAATATATTTTTAGGTAAAGAACTGTTATTCTATACAGTATATTGGGCTGGATTTTTGTTGGCTGTTTAAACTGAAAGAATCTTATGGACGATAATAAAGCTGCATCCAATCAGGAAAAAAACAAGGCTTTGGCGATTGCTCTCGCGCAGATTGAAAAGCAATTCGGGAAAGGATCCATCATGCGAATGGCTCCGGGAGTTGTCGTTGAGGAAATTCCTGCTGTATCGACGGGGTCTCTTGGACTGGATATCGCGCTGGGTGTCGGCGGTCTTCCGAGAGGACGGGTTATCGAAATCTATGGTCCCGAATCTTCTGGCAAAACCACGCTGACATTGCAGGTAATTGCAGAGATGCAGAAACTGGGTGGAACGTGCGCGTTTATTGATGCGGAACATGCACTGGATGTCGGTTATGCCCAGAAACTGGGTGTTCATTTGCCGGATTTGCTGATATCACAGCCGGATACAGGAGAGCAAGCGCTTGAAATCACGGATGCACTGGTTCGTTCCGGGGGGGTTGACCTGATCGTGATCGATTCGGTTGCCGCCTTGACTCCGAAAGCTGAAATTGAAGGGGATATGGGGGATGCCCTGCCAGGACTGCAGGCCCGATTGATGTCGCAGGCATTGCGCAAATTGACCGGCAGTATCAATAAAAACAATACGACAGTCATATTCATCAACCAGATCCGCATGAAAATCGGGGTTATGTTTGGCAATCCTGAAACGACGACAGGCGGAAACGCGCTGAAATTCTATTCTTCTGTCCGCCTGGATATTCGCCGCACCGGATCCATCAAGTCCGGTGATGAGGTAATCGGCAGCGAGACCCGCGTCAAGGTTGTCAAGAACAAGACAGCGCCTCCGTTCAAGGAAGCCTATTTTGACATTCTGTATGGAGAAGGAACTTCCCGTGAAGGAGAGATCCTTGATCTGGGTGCGGAAGCCAAGATTATCGAAAAGGCCGGTTCCTGGTACAGCTATGATGGAGAAAGGATCGGGCAGGGAAAAGACAATGCCCGCAATTATCTGCGAGCACACCCGAAACTGGCACGCGAGATAGAAAACAAGGTCAGGGCATCCTACGGTATCAGGGAATTGCCTCCTGTCGGGGATGATGCCTCGGAACCGGGAAATTCCGGTGAGTAATACATGATTCAAGCAGGATCCGGCTTCCGGAGCGAGTGACTGAGGTCATGAAACAGAAGATGACGTTGAAAGCGCGCGCGTTGCGTTATTTGTCCATTCGCGAATACAGTGTCAGGGAACTGGTACGAAAGCTGTCCCCATTTGCAAGCGGTGAGGAAGATCTCGGCGCATTGATGGAGTGGTTGCAGGAGAATGGGTTTCTTTCCGAATCACGTTTTGCGGAGGCCTATGTCAGACGGCAGTCTGTGCGTTATGGAAATGCACGTATTCTCCGGGAATTGCGAAATCGCGGAATTTCCGATGCCATACTGCGAGATGCTGAATCGGAAATGCGGGAAGACGAATTTGCCAGGGCATGGCAGGTATGGTTGAAAAAGTTCGGGCGCAAACCTTCCGATATCAGAGAGCAGGCCAGGCAGATCCGTTTTTTGCAGCAACGGGGTTTTTCTGGCGATATTATCAGCCAGGTAATGAGAAGCAAGGCATTGCCTGACTGAATTTTACGGATTCATTTGCATTTAAAGGCGGTTTTTTTTGCGTGAATGTGCATAGATCTGGTACAGCGCCAGCAGTCCGAAGATGAGCATGGGCAGGGACAGCATCTGTCCGGCAGAGATGGTGATTCCCGCGAAAGAGACTTCATAATCCGGTGTCCGGAAATATTCCGTGAAAAACCGTGCCGACCCATACAGAAAGGCATACATGGCGCTGACGGCGCCGAGAGGACGTTCCTTTCTTGCATATATCCAGAGAACGATAAACATCAGTACACCGTCGACAAGTGCCTGGTATAACGGTGACGGATGTCTTGGAAACATGTCAATATTCGGCCAGATCATGGCCCATGGCAATGACGGATCCGCCATTCTGCCGGGGAGCTCGGCATTGATGAAATTGCCGATCCGTCCGGCAGCATAGCCAAGCGGTATCAGCGGTGCGATCAGGTCAAGTGTCGCCACAACACTGCGGCGATTTTTTCTGCACCACATCCATGCAGCGACGATCACCCCGATGAATCCTCCGTGATAGGACATTCCACCATGCCAGACGGCAAGTATTTGCATCGGATGTGAAAAAAAATAGGCAGGATTGTAGAAAAACACTTCTCCCAGACGGCCTCCGATAATAACTCCGAGTACGCCATAGAAAAGCATGTCGTCAAGGTTTTTGGCAGTCCAGCCTTCCCGCATGATATGGGGCTGTTTCAGCCGTATTCTTCCCAGCATGATAAAAAGGACAAATGCCAGCAAATACATGAGACCGTACCAGTGAACGGCCAGCGGGCCGATAGAGAAGGCAACAGGATCAGGTAAGGGATGTACTAACATAACGGAAACATGACAGTTGAGACTGCCGGATTTTTCTGGAAATGTGCATTCTGTCACATGTTGGCGTCTTTGGGACGTTTATTTGCAATTGACATTCTCCCCTGCCTGAATGCAGGAGATTCCTGTAGAACCGGAACGCTTGCGTTCCGGTCTTTTTGGTGGATTCCTGCTGCTGACGGTCTTGTTGCACCGTTCATTTCACAGGCTAACCGGGCAGAGCCTGTAACGATTTCTGCGGAATTTATCAGAGACAGGAAGAAATCCTTTCTCCGAATTCGATACAGA
>CAVKGJ010000015.1:0-2499 GCA_963655605.1 Oscillospiraceae bacterium | reverse complement strand
GGTGAAGACAAGAGGAAGAAGGGAAAGAACATGAAAATAGCGATCATAGGAGCCGGAGCGATAGGAGGCTACGTAGGAGTGAAGCTGGCCTTGTCTGGAGAAGACGTGACCTTCATAGTAAGGGGAGCGAACCTGGAAGCCATCAGGAAAGACGGGATGAAACTGCTCATGGAAGACGGCACCGAACACGTGGCGAAAAACGTGAAGGCGACCAACGACTATGACGAAGCGGGTCCGCAGGATGTCGTCATACTGGCCCTGAAAGCCCACCAGGTGGACGCTGTTGCCAACGACGTGCCCAAGCTGTTTGGTCCGGACACCGTCGTCGTCACCATGCAAAACGGCATACCGTTCTGGTACTTCCACAAACACGGCGGACCACACGAAGGCCAGCGTGTCCAGAGCGTCGATCCGACCGGACTGGTCAGTGCCAAGATACCGGCCGACCGGATTCTGGGCTGCGTCGTTTACCCGGCATCCGCCCTGATCGCTCCCGGAGTTGTCAAACACATCGAAGGAGACCGTTTCCCCATCGGTGAGCTGGACGGAACCGTCACGGAACGGGCCCAGAAAGTATCCGAAGCCTTCATCAAGGCGGGCTTCAAATCCCCGATACTGGAAAACATCCGGGCCGAAATCTGGCTGAAGCTGTGGGGCAACCTGAGTTTCAACCCGATCAGTTCCCTGTCGCACTCCACCCTGGTCGACATCTGCCAGTACCCGCTCTCCAGAGAGCTGGCCGGCAACATGATGATAGAAGCCCAGAGAATCGCCAACAAGCTCGGTATCGAATTCCGTGTTCCGTTGGAAAAACGGATACGTGGAGCCGAGAAAGTCGGCAAACACAAAACCTCCATGCTGCAGGACGTGGAAGCGGGGAGGGCTCCCGAAATTGACGCGCTGGTCGGATCCGTCGTCGAACTGGGTCGTATCACCAACACCGCCACTCCGCATATCAACTCCGTCTATGCTCTGGTCAAGCTGTTGGCCAAGACCATGGAAGAGGAACACGGCAAAGTCAAAATGGAACCGTGTTGAGGCAGGAAAAACGGCAAAAGTGTGTCTGCCGGGAACGGCAGACAGACAGCCCCCCTGTTCCGGAAACCGAAAATGGTGGAAAATAACAGCGCAGGACGTTATTTTCGTCAGGAGTCCCAAACCGGCCTGACAAACTTTTTATTTCCTAGTGAGACATAAAAAATCATGGCAGCAGCTTCGCATAAAAAAATCACCTCATTTCATCCGCCGCAACGCGTTCTGATGGGCCCTGGTCCATCCAATATCAATCCGCGCGTTCTGGCAGCAATGAGCCTTCCCGTCATCGGCTATCTGGATCCGGCCTTCGTCGACATGATGGCCGAACTCAAATCCCTGTTACGGTACGCTTTCCAGACCGACTACCAGTTGACCTATCCGATTTCCGGTCCGGGGTCCGTAGGCATGGAAAGCTGTTTCGTCAACATGGTCGCTCCGGGAGACAAGGTCGTTGTCTGTCGCAACGGTGTTTTCGGTGGACGCATGATCGAAAATGTCGAGCGCTGCAAGGCCACCCCGATCATTGTGGAAGGAACCTGGGGAGAACCGGTTGATCCGAATGCCCTGGAAGATGCCCTGAAGAAAAATCCGGACGCCCGGGTCGTGGCATTTGTTCATGCCGAGACATCCACGGGATGCGTTTCGGATGCCAAAACCCTGGCGGAAGTCGCCCACAAATACGATTGCCTGACCATTGTCGATGCCGTCACTTCCCTGGGAGGTTGTCCGCTCTACGTCAAGGACTGGGATCTGGACGCCGTGTACTCTGCCAGCCAGAAATGCCTCTCCTGCACGCCGGGTCTGTCGCCGGTCACCTATTCCGACCGGGTCATCGACTACGTTACCAGCCGCAAGGACAAGGTCCAGAGCTGGTTCATGGATTTGAATCTGATTCTGAACTACTGGGGCAATACGGTAAGAACCTATCATCATACCGCTCCGATCAACGGTCTGTTCGCCCTGCATGAAGCCTTGTTGCTTCTGAAAGAGGAGGGGATTGAAAACACCTGGGCGCGTCACAGAAGGCACTATCAGGCTTTGAAGGCCGGCTTCGAGGCGATGGGACTGAAATTCCTGGTCAAGGAAGAAAACCGTTTGCCGCAGATCAGTGCCATCATGGTACCGGAAGGTATCAATGAGGCGGAGGTCCGTGCGAAACTGCTTTCCGAATTCAATCTGGAAATCGGTGCCGGTCTGGGTCCGTTGGCGGGCAAGATCTGGCGTTTCGGTCTGATGGGTTATACGGCCCAGTCGGCCAATGTCATGTTGTGTCTGTCGGCTTTGGGGTCGGTCCTCTCGAAGATGGGGTATCCGGTCAAGGTCGGTGAGGCTGAGGCCGCCGCTCACCAGTCTTATGCCAGCCAGCATGTCAGTGCCGCCGAGGAAGCTCGTTCCCGTTCCTGATCTTCCTCTCTCTCATTCCAACGCCCGCAACAATGCGGGCGTTTCTCTTTTGATGGATCA
>CAVKGJ010000014.1:0-8849 GCA_963655605.1 Oscillospiraceae bacterium | reverse complement strand
GGATGTACGTCATCGACATCACGCGCCCCATGTCCGAATGGATCGGCGATGTCACGGAAAATGGTCACTCGCGTTACCCCGCCATCGAAGGCGATCCTGAAAGAATCATCGGCATCCTGCATGCAAAAGACCTGCTGCATGCAGGCAAAAAAGACTTTTCTGTCTGCGAAATCCTGCACCCGGCCGTTTTCATCCCAGAATCCAAACGGCTGAACGTCCTCCTGCACGACTTCAGAAACACCCACAACCACATGGCGATCGTCGTCGATGAATTCGGCAATATCTCCGGACTGGTCACCATTGAAGACGTACTGGAACAGATCGTCGGCGACATCGAGGACGAGTTCGACGACGACGACGAAGACAAGATCGTTTCCGTGAAAGCCGGTTCCGACGGGCCACGCTGGCGCATACCGGCCCTGACCGAAATGGAGGAATTCAACAGGACACTCGGAACGGCACTGGAAGACAGCCGGGTCGACACCATCGGCGGATTTGTCGCAAACTACCTCGGACGTGTTCCGCACAAGGGAGACGCCTTCGACATCGATGACCTGCACTTCGAGGTTCTTCGGGCCGATGCCCGCAGGCTCCACACGCTGCTGGTCGAAAAAAGAAACACCAGACAAGAAAAAAATCCGGCAAAGCTGTAAAATAGCGGAACAGCTTTTCGGCAGGTTCTTGAAAAACGGCAAAAAGAGCCCAAATACGCGAAAAACGGTTACAATCTGTTCAGTTCGGTAACGAAAAGCAGGGCATCAACCATCAGCCAACGAGGTATTTTATGAACTCTGACAAAGACATCGAATTGCACGATGCCGACGATACTGGCATCTGCCTGACGTTCATCGAAAACGAAGCCGACGATCCGACGACTGATGTCGATTTCACCGGCACCAGCATCAACCACATCGAGCCAGAAGATGATCCGACGACCGACGTGGACTATACAGGAACCAGCATCAGCCGCATTGAACCCGACGACTTCATCCATGCCGGCAGAAGCGGCAACCACATCGACGCCCAGTGCGAGGGAGACGAAACGGAAGGCATGTTCAC
Source organism: Oscillospiraceae bacterium (assembly GCA_963655605.1). Taxonomy (GTDB): domain Bacteria; phylum Pseudomonadota; class Gammaproteobacteria; order Burkholderiales; family Burkholderiaceae_D; genus Oxalobacter. Next base: position 7,790 of record CAVKGJ010000014.1, on the reverse strand, counting down.
GTTCGATTCCATTTCCTACCGCGACCCGCTGGGAGACGTCGAACTGGGCGATACCGACGATACCGGCATCTGCCTGCACTATCTCGATACCGATTCCGACGAATTTGAACCCGACGTCAACTTCACCGGCACCAGTATCATGCACATGGACGACGATGAGGAATCCTCCACCGATGTCGATGTGACTGGACGCGGCATTACCCATCTGTCCCAATAGGCGTTCGACAGGCGGCACGAGGGTCCGGCATCCCCGGACCACGAGAATTTTTTTGATCGACAGCCAAGGAAAAAGCGGAACTGGCCCTTCATGAACAGACTGAAATCCATGACCCTGCCCGCCATCGCCTTTTTTGCCGGCACGGTAACGCCTTTCGCTTTCGCTCCTTTCGGCCTGTGGCCTCTCCAGATCATCTGTCTGGCCATCCTGATTGCGACCATTCTGTACACGGAAGGACCACGGGCCGTGTTCTTCACCGGCTGGACCTATGGCACCGCCAGCCTTGTCTCTGGCCTGTACTGGCTCTACGTCAGCATGCATACCTACGGTGGCATGAACACCCTGACAGCGGCAGCCGCCGTCTTCCTGCTCGCCCTGTTTCTGGGCATCCTCGCCGGATTCGCCTGCCTTCTCACCCGCTTTTTCATGAAAAGCTGGCAGGCCGGAAACGGCGTCACCGCCATTCTTGTTTTTCCCGCCTTCTGGGTCCTTTCCGAATGGGTGCGCGGCTGGATCGTCACCGGACTGCCCTGGCTCGTGACCGGCTACGCCCATACCGGAAGCCCGCTGGCCGGATATGCCCCCATAATCGGCGTCTACGGCGTTTCCTTCGTCGCTGCCATCGTGGCCGGCGCCATTGCCTTTTTCTTTTACATCGGCAGGGAACGGTGGAAATCCTCGCTGGCGACCGTACTGGCCGTCATCATCCTCGCTTTCGGCGCCGGTACTCTCCTCCTGCGCCTCGACTGGACACATCCCCACGGAAACCCTATCCAGGTGAGACTGCTGCAAGGCAACGTCCCACAGGAATTCAAGTTCACCCCCCACCAGATCGCAAGCGCCCTGGACATGTACGCTAGCATGATCACAGCCAGACCGGCCGATCTGATCGTCACGCCAGAAACCGCCATCCCGGTCTATACCCATCAGTTGCCCAATGGCTATCTTGAACACCTTTCGCAATATGCCGCACAAAGCCTTTCCCATCTGGCTCTTGGTATGCCGCTGGCCGATACCGCGAACGTCTATACCAACAGCCTGATCGTCATGACCCCGGAAGACATCGGCGCCTCCGGCCTGGCCAGTTACCGCTACAACAAGCACCACCTCGTTCCTTTCGGAGAATTCATCCCGACCGGATTCAGGTGGTTCGTCAGACTCATGCGTATCCCGCTAGGCGACTTCACACGAGGTGAACCTCTGCAAAAACCTTTCCAGGTCAAAGACCAGTGGATTCTGCCCAACATCTGTTATGAAGACATCTTCGGCGAAGAAATCGCCGACCAGATCCGTCACGAATACAAGACCGGACAACCGATTCCGACCGTTCTCCTGAATGTCTCCAACATAGCATGGTTCGGCGACACCATCGCCCTGCCGCAGCACCTGCAGATCTCGCAAATGCGCTCGCTGGAAACCGGCCGGCCCATGCTGCGCGCCACCAACACCGGCACTACCGCCGTCATTGACGCCAAAGGCCGGCTCGTCGCCCGGCTCCCCCCCTACACCCGTGGTGAACTCACCATGACCATACAGGGTACCCGCAACCCGACACCGTTCATCCGCTTCGGCAACATTGCCATCCTCGTCGTCGCACTGGCCGCCCTCGTCATCGCCCGCATTCTCTCGACCAGAAAACGTCGGCGCTGAAACCGCACGGGCACAGCCGGACGATCACCACCCTTTTTCCCGTAAGGCACGCCATGTATAGTTTTTGGAATACATCAAACTGTCTATACATAATTATTCAGCATGATGCTATTCATTCAGAATTTTGATAATCAGCGTCGGATAAGCGTCTGCTTTACCATTTTTCCGAGATGAGTATGTACAACAGAAGTTCATTTGATTAACGTGTTGTTTTACGTATAAAAATTTTCTATTACCGAAAGTTATCCACATCTATTTTTTGATATATTAAGATATTATTTTTTACAAAAATAAGATGACTGGCTAATAATTTGCAAGGAAATGAGATGTCTGTTTATACGTATAAACGGCATTGATGAGCTGGTCAAAAGCAATCATAATCTGATTAAATTCTTTTATATCCAGCTCTTTCGCAAATACCACCAGAAAAACATAATTTTTGTAATCGACATGCAATCAATCAATCAATCAATCAATCAATCAATCAATCAATCGCAAGATTCATACCCGAATATTGCAATAGTTTTTCCCGTCTACAATGCGGTGCCCTACCTGCGTGAATGTCTGGACACGATCATTGCCCAGACTTACAGACATTTTACCGTATTTGCCGTCGACGACGGTTCCACCGATGAATCCGGATCGATCCTCGATGAATATGCCGCACGCGACAACCGTTTCAGAGTGACACACCAGAAAAACGGCGGCATCAGCTTTGCGCGCAATACCGCACTTGATCAGATCCGGGAAGCTACCTGTTTCGATTACGTCGGTTTCATTGATAATGACGACATCATCACGGCAGACTATCTGGAAAAATTCGTCCGGGTCATCAATGAATACCATCCTGAACTTGCTTTTTGTTGCTACCAGCGCTTCACAAAATCGGGATACATCAAAACGGACATGCCTCTCCCCAAAGCGCACAATCCCTACACGCAGGAAGATGTCAAAAACCGGTTCTTCCACAGAAACGGCTGGGCACATCCCTATATGCTCCGCATCGAAGTATGGGGCTCGCTGTTTTCCTTCGAAAGCATTCGTGACATCCAGTTCGATACCAGTTTCAAACGCGGAGGCGAAGACCTGATGTTTTCCAGACTCATTCTGCCGAAAATAAGGACAGTGGCCTATATCGACGAAGTCCTCTACTTCTGGCGTCAGCGCAAATCTTCTGCTTCCCACGCGCCGGATGAAGCTCCTGATTTCGAGGAAGCCATCCAGCGAACCCACAACATGGAAGACGATACACCGACCGACACCTATGAAACGTCCAAACAGAACCTGCTGGTCAGTTGTGTATGGAACTCATTGATCCATATCGTCAAAAGTGGCAATCCGTTCCCGAAAAAAGATTTCGATTACCTGCTGGATTTCATCAGAAACCATGTCTCACTCGATTCACTCGACAAACGGCGCAAACGCTACATGAAAATGCTGTTCTGGCCCCTGCCGATTCTCAAAATCTATTTCCGTTATATCCGGATAAGCAGCAATAAAACGAAAAAATTCGCCGATTTCTACGACTGAACACCCTGCAAGCAGGCCATTCGCCATGCTTGCGGCTGATTTGCCGACATGTTCTTGCGATAATAATATGCAGGTAATACCATGACCGCAGGAATCCGAAAAGCGGAATTCCTCGCAATCTCGATATAAGCGACATCCACGCGGGAAGTACATACCGTTTTCCTACACATGTCATCCAACACCCTCCGACAAACGGTATTCCCGGACAGCCTTTTCCGGCTACAAACAGCCACAACCGCCTGTCCGCCACGAAAAAAAGCCCCTCTTCGCATGAAGAGAGGCAAAACTATCCTGAATTTCCGGGCACAAACCTGTGCCTCGGCGGACAGTATACCCGGAACCGGGGCATCGGTCAGCATTCCCTGCCGATTCCTTTTTTCCCGCAGTCAAACCGTTTCACTCCTGCAACAGACTGCCACAAAAACGGGCATTTTCCACCCGGCTCGTACCGGATGCTCTCTGCGTCATGCTGACCACAAGATTTTCCACAGCAGATGTGAACAAGCGCGACGTAACAGAAAAAACATGTATACGTCCTTCTGTCCGGCAAACGTTCCATTCCGGAAAAACGGAAATACCGCTTCCGGATATGGTTCCCTGCACTTCTTTCCGTCAATTCGCTGGCCGTCTGAACCCCGCCGCAAACGTTTTTGCAAAAAACGTTTCATCAATGGTATGATTTCCCTATCGGTCGAAATACCCGTTTGAGGGAGTAGTTTGCACAATATCATTGTGTGACAAGTCAACATCCTGGCCGCCTGGTCTGGCTTGTCTTAATGAACGAGACTCATGTATGGTTTCTGCCATGCTTGGGTCTTTTTCATTTCAATTACCTTGAAAAGGGGTTTCCGATGAATGGATGGATGGAAACAAGAAAAGGTTTACTTGAAAAACTGGGAACGGATGCATCCCGTGGCCTGACAGCCGCCCAGGTGGAAACGAACCTCCAGCGCTACGGTGCCAACCGGCTGACCCGCAACAGGCCAGATTCCCTGTTCAGACGGATATGGGAAGCCACGACAGAACCCATGATCATCATGCTGGTCATCGCCTGGCTGATTGCGGTAGGCGTCAACATTTTCCAGCGTATGACCGGCGGAGAGTCGGATTTTCTCGAATGCGTCGGCATACTCATTGCGATCCTACTTTCCGTCACCATCAGCGTCATCATGGAAGGGCAGAGCGCGAAAGCCTTCGAGGCACTCTCGAAAATCAGCGACAACATCATCGTGCGCGCGCTGCGTGACGGTGCGACCGTTACGCTCAGCCAGGAAAACATTGTCACTGGCGACATCCTCCTGCTCGCCACAGGCGACAAAGTCCCAGCCGATGGCAGGCTACTGGAATCGGCAAGCCTTTCGGCAGACGAATCGGCCCTGACCGGCGAGAGTATGCCCGCCGACAAGAATGCCGAACTGGAAATCACCGACGGGAAAACCCCTCTGGCCGAACGCGCCAACATGCTCTACGCCGGCACTTACATCACAGGTGGGCACTGCAAAATGGTCGTGACCGCCACCGGAAACGCCACCGAATTCGGCAAAATCGCCCGCGAACTGGGCACCACACAGAAAACCGTCACCCCCCTGCAGGAAAAACTGGCCCGTCTCGGCAAGATCATTACCGTTTTTGGCATGTTCATCGCCGCCATCATCTTTTCGATCCAGATCGTCACCTACGCCATGCACAACGACCTGACCCTGGACGTCGTCATGGAAGCCTTCGTCACCAGCATCGTCCTGATCGTCGCCATCGTACCGGAAGGACTGCCGACCATCGTCGCCATTTCCCTGTCGATCAACATCATCAAACTGTCCCGACAAAACGCACTGGTCAAGAAACTGGTCGCCTCTGAGACCATCGGCTGCATCAACGTGATCTGTTCCGACAAAACCGGTACCCTGACCGAAAACCGCATGACCATAGCCGGTTTCTACGACACGGCCTGGCATACGGACATTTCCCGGCTCACCTCGCCTTGGCTGATCCATAACTTCTGTCTGAACACCACCGCAGATATCGGGGAAAACGGCGCCTTTCTCGGCAATCCGACCGAATGCGCCATGCTGAACTTCTACGAAAAATCGCCCGAACGCACCAGAAGCGGTCTGTCCTACCGGGACGAACGGGACAACCATACCACCCTGTGCGCTTTCCCATTCTCATCCGAACTCCAGCACATGACCACCATCTCCAGCGTGGATGGAAAAATCATATCCTGGGTCAAAGGAAGTCCGGAATGCATCTTCGGGATGTGCCGCCTTTCAGACAGTGAAAAGGCCGACATCGGGAAACATATCCGCGCCGCACAGGAAAAAGCCATGCGCATCATCGCGTTCGCCCACAAGGAACTGGCAGCCATGCAGGACTATGGAGAGGAAACACTGCACCGCGACATGGAAAGCGACATGGTCTTCGACGGCTTCATCGCCATCACCGACCCGCTGCGCGCAGACATCTACGATGCTGTCCGGTCCTGCCGCAACGCCGGTATCGCCCTGAAAATCCTCACCGGAGACAACATCGTCACCGCCACGGCCATCGCGCGCGAACTGCACCTGCTGGACAACGGCGGCATCGCCCTGGAAGCGAAAGACATCGCCGATATGAGCGACGAACAGCTTTTGGCCAAACTGCCATCGATCGCCGTCATCGCGCGCAGCACCCCGATCACCAAAATGCGTATCGTCAAACTGCTGAAAGAAGCCGGCAATGTCGTGGCTGTCACCGGTGACGGCATCAACGATGCGCCTTCCCTGAAAAACGCAGACGTGGGCATCGCCATGGGCATCTCCGGCACCGAAGTTTCCAAGGAAGCCAGCGACATCGTCCTTCTGGACGACTCATTCGCCACCATCGTCCGGGCCGTGGAATGGGGACGCAACATCTATGAAAACTTCAAGCGTTTCATCACCTTCCAGCTCACCGTCAACCTCGCGTCCGTCATCGTCGTACTGTCCTCCGTCCTGATGGGCCTGAAAGCACCGTTCACCGCGCTGGACCTGCTGTGGATCAACATCATCATGGACGGCCCGCCGGCCCTCACCCTCGGACTGGAACCCGGACATGACGACATCATGAGCCGCAAACCTGTCGGCCGTGACGAAAACATCATCTCGAAATCCATGCTGGGCCGCATCATCGGCACTGCCCTCTACATGTCCGCAGTCTTCCTGGTGCAATACCGTTTCAATTTCCTGAAGGCCTCCGAATCGGAAATGCCCACCGTCCTTTTCACCTTGTTCGTGCTCTTCCAGCTCTTCAATGCCTTCAACTGCCGCGAATTGCACCGGGCCAGCCTGTTCAGAAACCTGTTCAAAAACCGCCTGATGTTGCTGACCACCGCCTGCACCTTTATCCTGCACGTTCTGCTCATCCAGTTCGCCAGCACCTTCTTCAGCACCGTCCCGCTGGATCTGGTCATGTGGCTGAAACTCACCGGTGTTGCATTCAGCGTCGTCCTGTTCGCCGAACTGGTCAAACTGATCTGGCGACAGGCTCACCGGCAACCTCCCCAGGTACGCCGCCAGGCCAGCATGCCATGACCCGCACCCCCCACAGGACTATCCCGTTCCGCTCATAACCACCGGAACTGATCAGGCGGCGGATTTCCTGCATTGACAATCCCGTAAGGACCATACGGCATCCGGATCGCCTTCATGACCACCCGGCACTGCTCATCACAAAGTGTGTCGGCCTGAGACACGGCATTCCCCCCGAACCGGAAACGCCTCCAGCAGACCGATTCATCATTCATTCAAAATCCTTTGAAACCGTCACAGGTTTGAAACATAATAAACATATCATCGACATGAAAGAAAAGAATTCCATGAGCGAAAACGAAACGGAAAAACGCAAGAGCCAGTGGACAAAACTGCTCTCCCCCGTACGGCACAACAACATCGACCCGGCCAATATCGTCTTCGACATCACCCGTAGCCCGTTCATACAAGACTACGACCGCATTCTCTTTTCCAACTCGTTCCGCATGCTGGCCCGGAAAACACAAGCTCATCCCTTCGCCGTCAACGACCATGTCCACCACCGACTGATGCACTCGCTGGAAGTCTCCAGCGTCGGCCGCTCGCTCGGCATCATGGCAGGCTACTTCCTGAAAGAACGCAGCGAACTGCCGGACTTCATCACCCCCGAACACATCGGCCAGATCGTGCAGGCCGCCTGTCTTGCCCACGACATCGGCAACCCGCCATTCGGTCACGGCGGTGAATCGGCGCTCCAGGACTGGTTCCGTGACACCGCCAACAATGACCGCTACCTCTCCGAACTGACTGAACGGCAAAAAGCCGACTTCAAATCCTTTGACGGCAACGCACAGGGCTTCCGCGTCGTGACCGCTCTGGAAAACCACAAGGACAGAGGCGGTCTGCGGCTG
>CAVKGJ010000013.1:0-32050 GCA_963655605.1 Oscillospiraceae bacterium | reverse complement strand
ATGGTGAGTCAATTGTTTTAATGAAGTGATTCATTAACTTTTGCAGGATGGGTGGCTTTGTCCACCCATCTTTTTTTTTAGGCCGGGGTTGTTTCATGCGTGTCGTCATTATTGGGCAGAGAGGTTTTGGCAGAGCGGTTCTTGAGGCGTTTGAGTCACGAGGGGATGTGATTGCCGGTGTATTTATGGCACCGGAAAAAAGGAATTCGCGTCCGGATGTGCTCAGGTTATATGTGCAGGAACGGAATATCCGGCTGTTCCGGTTCGACAATCTTGCATCGGAGGAAGCGCTTGCGGCCCTGAAGGAACTGGATGCCGATATTGCAGTGATGGCTTATGTCATCCAGTTTGTGCCCCGTGAATTCACACTCATTCCGAAATTTGGAACCATACAGTTTCATCCCTCTCTTTTGCCGAAATTCCGTGGTCCCAGTGCCGTTAACTGGGCGATCGTATGCGGGGCGCAGGAAACGGGCATTACCATATTCCGGCCGACCGATGTTATGGATGAGGGACCTGTCGTCCTGCAGAAAACGGTGCCGATTTATCCGGATGATACGGCAGGGATACTGTATTACGACCGTCTTTTCCCATTGGGAGTACAAGCATTGCTTGAAGCAGCGGATATGATTGTCTCAGGCCATTATGTGGAAAAACCTCAAGATATTCATGAGGGCAGCTATGAAAGCTGGCTGAAAGAACAGGAGGCACATATCAGCTGGAATCATCATGTCGATCGGGTTTATGATCTTATTCGGGGGTGCAATCCCAATCCGGGTGCCTGGGTTCTCTTTCGTGATGAAAAGATGGTTATTCTGGAATGCAGGAAAATTCTGCATCGTTCTTTTCAGGATGTAAGGGGAAAAAACGGAACAATAACCTCAATGGATGAAGAAAGTTTCTGCGTAGGCGTTCCTGGAGGCGAGATCCGTATCTGTTCTGTCAGAGGGAAAGTGCACGGAAAAATGACGGCAAGAGAATGCATTGACCATCTGGAACTGAGAACCGGCATGAAATTCGGAGAATGAAACGAAATCAGGTTGCCGGATCATTCCGGCAGACAGTGCCCGTTTCACAAGACATTTAACAATTTTCCGGATTTCATGTAATATTGCGGCACATCCGAGGAGCGTTGCAACGAAACGGGTCATTTCCGGTTGAAAAGGATGGTTCCGTTTTTGCCAGGCTCGGTTTTTTATCAGAACGGCGCTCACGTTACTTTTTTCTATCAATTTCAGGAAAGGAGAGCGTGATGAACGCTGTATCCAAGCAAGTACAGGATTTTTGTATTGCCGATCCCGGTCTGACGGCATGGGGCAACAAGGAAATCAGAATCGCCGAAACCGAGATGCCGGGGTTGATGGCGATTCGTGAGGAATATTCTGCCGGCAAGCCCTTGAAAGGGGCTCGCATCAGCGGTTCCCTTCATATGACGATCCAGACCGCCGTTCTGATCCAGACACTCGAGGCGCTCGGCGCACAGGTACGCTGGGCTTCCTGTAATATTTATTCGACTCAGGATCATGCTGCTGCAGCTATCGCTGCCAATGGAACACCGGTATTTGCCTTCAAGGGAGAATCGCTGGACGATTACTGGGAATTCACCCATCGTATTTTTGAATGGCCTGACGGCGGTTACTCCAACATGATACTGGACGATGGGGGGGATGCCACTTTGCTGTTGCACCTTGGCAATCGTGCGGAACAGGATATATCTGTTCTGGATAACCCTGCTTCTGAAGAGGAAGTCTGTCTTTTCAATGCGATCAGGCGTCATTTGAAAGAGGATCCTAGCTGGTATTCGAAACGGATCGGGGAAATCAGGGGCGTTACCGAAGAAACGACGACAGGCGTTCACCGGTTGTACCAGATGCATCAGGAAGGAAAGCTGAAATTCCCTGCCATTAATGTGAATGATTCCGTTACCAAGTCGAAGTTCGATAATCTGTATGGTTGTCGTGAATCGCTGGTAGATGGCATCAAGCGTGCCACCGACGTCATGATTGCAGGCAAGATAGCGGTTGTCTGTGGTTATGGCGATGTAGGCAAGGGATGTGCACAGGCGCTCAGGGCGTTGTCGGCCCAAGTATGGGTGACCGAAATTGATCCGATTTGCGCGCTTCAGGCGGCCATGGAAGGATATCGTGTCGTTACCATGGAATATGCGGCTGAACAGGCAGACATTTTCGTCACCTGCACCGGCAATTACCATGTCATTACACATGATCATATGGTCAGGATGAAAGATCAGGCGATTGTCTGCAATATCGGCCATTTCGATAATGAAATCGATGTCGCCTCGATGAGGCAATATACCTGGGAGAATATCAAGCCCCAGGTCGATCACATCATTCTTCCGAACGGCAACAGGATCATTTTGCTGGCGGAAGGGCGTCTGGTCAATCTGGGATGCGCCACGGGTCATCCTTCATATGTCATGAGTTCTTCCTTTGCCAATCAGACGATCGCGCAGATCGAGTTGTTCACCAATACGGATGCCTATCCTCTCGGCGTTTATACCTTGCCAAAACATCTGGATGAAAAAGTCGCACGGCTTCAGTTGAAAAAACTGAATGTCCAGTTGACGGAGTTGACGGATGAACAGGCCGCTTATATCGGAGTCAAGAAGGAAGGTCCTTACAAGCCGGACCATTACCGGTATTGATGCATATCAGGAAAGGGTGATACAGGATGCCTCCTGTATCACTTCAGCCGGACGGATTTTCGTTATGATGTCGTCGGGGTATGTCTGTTGAAATCTGGGCCGGAATATCCGGTTTCTGTGGAGAAAATCATGCGTATTCTAATTGTCTGGCTGATTAACACGGTTGCTTTGCTCGCCTTGCCGTATCTGATGACGTCTATCAGGATTTCGGGATTCTGGACCGCATTGATCGCAGCTCTCGTACTGGGGCTTGTCAATGCATTGGTCCGCCCAGTTCTGGTTTTGCTGACATTGCCGGTTACTCTTGTAACGCTGGGGATTTTCATTCTGGTGATCAATGGTCTGTTGTTCTGGCTGGTCTCCAGGATGGTGGATGGTTTTTATGTCAGCGGTTTCTGGGCGGCGATTGGCGGGGCATTGCTGTACAGTATTATCTCGTGGGCCTTGTCCACCTTGTTATTCAGGAATTAAATGCCATCACAGAAGAGTTTCAGTATTGAGGTATTTCCTCCCAAAACGCCGGAAGCGGTCAGTGAATTGCGCAAGACACGGGCGCAGCTGGCGGAATTGTCACCCAAATATTTTTCAATAACGTTTGGTGCTGGCGGTTCGACACAGCGGGGAACACATGATATTGCCCTGGAAATACAAAGCGAAGGGTATGAAGCGGCTCCGCATATTACTTGCATCGGATCGACCAAGGATAAAGTGCGAGAGCGTCTGAACGAATACCGGTCATGCGGAATCAGGCATATTGTCGCTTTGCGGGGTGATTTGCCCAGTTCATATGGTGTTCTGGGAGAATTCCGTTATGCCAATGAACTGGTTGAGTTCATCCGTGCCGAAACCGGGGACTGGTTCAGGATTGATATTGCAGCCTATCCCGAAATGCATCCGCAGGCGAAATCCATGAATGATGATATCGGCAATTTCATCCGGAAAGTGAACGCCGGTGCGGATGTCGCTATCACACAGTATTTCTATAATCCATCCGCCTATTTCCGCTTTATGGACAATGTGCAGGCCGCAGGAGTGTCTGTCCCGGTAATAGCCGGAATCATGCCGATCACCAACTATACTCAGCTGGCACGTTTTTCCGACATGTGCGGTGCGGAAATTCCTCGCTGGATACGCCTCCGGCTTGAAAGTTATGGCGATGATCTGGCATCGATTCGTGCATTCGGTCTTGATGTGGTGACCGAGTTGTGTGAACAGCTTCTGGATGGCGGTGCGCCGGGATTGCATTTTTACAGTCTCAATCGGGCTGCGGCGACGAAAGAAATCTGGAAACGCCTCAAGTTGCATGAAAAGCAGGGTCTGTCTTTTCCGGTGCGGGAGCAGGAGAGCGTGAAGATCTGACGGGAAACGGTACCGTTTGTGCGGTACCGTTTTTTTTGCCGGATTATTTGTGGCGGTCGGCTTCCACTTCATCCGGACGCAGTTTGGCGGCTATCTTGTCAAGCACGCCATTCACGAATTTATGGCCATCTATTCCGCCAAATGATTTGGTCAGTTCGACAGCCTCATTGATCACGACTCGGTAGGGAATTTCAATATGATTGCCCAGTTCATAAGCTCCGAGAAGCAATATGGCGTGTTCAACCGGTGACAGTTCGTCCAGAGAACGGTCGATATGGGGTACGATCTCGGCGCGCAGGTTTTCAGCCTGATGGATGGTGCCGGAAACCAGAGTGACAAAATGCCCGGTGTCCGCCTTGTCGAATCCATGTGCCTGGCGGATATGTTCGATGATGGCAGATGCATCATCCTTGTTCAGCAGCCATTCATAGAGCCCCTGTAACGCAAATTCCCGTGATCGATGCCGGGGAGAGCGGTGTTTGGATGGATTTGCATGTACAGATTTCGTTTTCATAGGTATCCAGTGCGGAAGATCATTCGGGCAAGTGCAGTCATTCGTTTTCGGCAACAGGTTCCAGTTCATCAATGGCAAGAACCAGATTGGCCATTTCAACAGCGACACGGGCAGCTTCCGTACCTTTTTCAATCATTCGGGTTTCAGCCTGCTCGTCGGTGTAGGTTGTCAGTACGGCATTGGCGATGGGCATGTCGAAGTCAAGAGCAACTCTGGAAATACCGGCGGCTGATTCATTTGAGACCAGTTCGAAATGATAGGTTTCGCCCTTGATGACGGCGCCGACAGCAATCAGGGCATCGAACTGCTGTGATTCAGCCATTTTCTGAAGGGCGACAGGAATTTCCAGTGCACCGGGTACCGTTGCGACCAGAATGTCTTCATTGGCGACTCCCAGACGTTTCAGTTCTCCAAGACATGCGTTTAACAGGCCACGACAGATTTCCTCATTAAAACGGGACTGGACGATGCCGATTCTCAGATCCTGCCCTTGCAGATCCACTTCAAAAGTATTGATGCTCATAACTGCTCTCCAAATCTGAATAATTAGAAGTCAGGACTTTCCAGATAACCGACGATGTCCAGGTTGAACCCGGCCATGGAAGGCATTTTCCTGGGGTTTGCAAGAAGTTTCATTTTGCCCGCGCCGATGTCTCGCAGAATTTGCGCGCCAATGCCATAATTCCGCAGGATCTGGCTTGTCGCTGACGAGGTTTCATTTACCCGTTTCTTTCCAATTGTATCGAATTTTGCGAGAAATTCTTCGGGCTGTTCGCCGCAATTGAGCAGTACCAGTATGCCTCGGTCGCTGTCCTGTATTTTTTTCATTGCGTCGGTCAGCCGCCATGAATGGGATGATGTTTCTGTTTCAAGGAAATCAATGAGTGATACCGGCTGGTGGACTCTGACCAGAGTGGTTTGTTCAGGTGTAATGGAACCTTTTACCAAGGCAAGATGGGTCGACTGGCTCGGTTTGTCCCGGTAGATGATGCCGTGAAAAGAACCGGCCAGTGTGTTTACCGTATTTTCAGCAACGCGTTCCACGATGCTTTCGTGCCGGTTCCTGTAGCTGATCAGGTCGGCAATCGTGCCGATTTTGATCTGGTGCTTTTCCGCGAATACGAGCAATTCGGGAAGTCTCGCCATGGATCCGTCTTCGTTCATGATTTCGCAAATGACGGAAGCCGGCGTCAGGCCGGCAAGTGCCGTCAGATCGCATCCTGCCTCGGTATGGCCGGCTCTTCTCAATACGCCACCCTGTTTGGCGGTAATGGGAAAGATATGTCCTGGTTGGACAATGTCTTCCGGTTTTGCGTTTTTTGCAACGGCAACCTGGATGGTTCTTGCGCGGTCAAAAGCGGAAATGCCCGTTGTAACACCTTCTGCCGCTTCAATGGATGTCGTGAAGGCCGTGTTGAAGGAACTGCGGTTGTCCCGGGTCATCTGAGACAGGCCGAGCTGGTCGCATCGTTCTTTTGTCAGGGTAAGGCAGACCAGCCCACGGGCATATTTTGTCATAAAGTTGATGGACTCGGGCGTGACGAAGTCTGCGGCGATCATGAGATCGCCTTCATTTTCGCGATCTTCATCATCGACCAGAATGACCATATGGCCCGCACGCAGTTCGTCAATAATCTCTTGTGTGGAAGATATAGGCATGATGGAATTCCTTTGAAGTCTGCTATTTTAAAGGAAACTGTTCAAAAGGGGCATATTGTCGGCATGACATTCCCACGGGAAGAAATTGATGAATGCCTCATGAGAAATCCTCCATAAAACCTGCGCTGACAGGTTTTATGGAAGACTGGGCTGGCCGGAAAGATACGGGATTATTTTCCGATACAGAAACGGGAAAATATCAGGCCAAGCAAATCGTCGGATGTAAATTTTCCTGTGATGCTGTTTAATGCATCCTGGGCGAGTCTCAGTTCCTCAGCCATGAGTTCCAGTGATGGTGTACCGGAACGGGCGTGTTCTGTTGCAATGGCCAGATGCTTGTCTGCCGTTTTCATGGCATTCATGTGGCGTTCGCGCGCAAGATAGGTGGATTCGCCTGTCTGGGCCCAGCCGGCGATCCTGAGCAGTTCCGTTTTGAGCAGATCAATACCCTGGCCCGTTTGTGTGGACAGGTAGATTTGGGTGATGCCGAACATGTTGTCGACTGACGGCCGGTGTCCGGAAATATCGATTTTGTTCCAGATCTGGATGACCGGGATGCCTTCCGGAAAATCCGCAGCGATTTTTTCGTCCGAACGGGTAGGCCCGAGGCTGGCATCAAGCAGATGGAGGATGACATCGGCTTTGCCGATTTCGTTCCATGTGCGTTCAATACCGATACGTTCGACTTCATCCTCTGTCGTGCTGGCACGGATTCCGGCGGTATCGATCAAAGTGACGGGAATTCCCTCAAGCTGGATTGTTTCGGTGATTTTGTCCCGCGTCGTTCCTGCAATAGGGGTGACGATGGCGATATCGGAACCGGTCAGGACATTGAGCAATGACGATTTGCCGACATTGGTCTGTCCGGCCAGTACGACGTGTATGCCTTCCCGCAGAAGGGCGCCTTGCGTTGCCTGGGCAATGATACTTTTGAGCGATTCGCGTATGGACGTGATTTTTTCTTTCACATTCTCTTTTCCCAGAAAATCCGTGTCTTCTTCCGGGAAGTCAAGAGAGGATTCAACCAGCATTCTGATCTGAGTGATGGATGAGACCAGTTCATGGATTTCCCGTGAAAATACGCCGGAAAGCGAACGTGAAGCCGAACGGACAGCCTCCTCGGTCGTTGCGTCAATCAGGTCGGCGATGGCTTCAGCCTGTGCAAGATCGATTCTGTCATTTAAAAAAGCTCGGCGGGTGAATTCGCCCGGTTCAGCCATTCTGAGATCAATGTTTTTTCCTGCCTGGAGACAACGTTTCAGGAGCATTTGCAGGACGACCGGACCGCCATGTCCCTGAAGTTCCAGTACATCTTCTCCTGTAAATGAATTCGGTCCTTTGAAAAACAGGGCGATTCCTTCGTCGATGATGCTGCCGTCTTCGTCCAGAAACGGGAGAAAATAGGCATAACGGGGTTTTAATGGCAGTTCCGTCGTAGCCGCCCTGAAAAATTCCGAAATGAAAGGTTCAAGGTTTTTGCCAGAAATACGGACAATCCCGACACCACCTCGCCCAGGCGCGGTAGCAATGGCTGCAATAGGAGAAGAATCTGTATTCATTGTGAAGTACGTTTAAAAGCAGGTTTTACAACGATCGATCATTTTTCTAAGCATTATCCTTGCTGTGGCAAAAAAATAAAAGTGTTGACAGACGATGTTGTGTGGGAAGCGCGTCATATGTCAGTCCAGTTTCCGGAAAACGGCAATCCGGATGCCTGTGTCCGGCGATATCGCTTCAAACAGTTTGATGGCAAGGCAGGAAAGTATAAAATGGTTTTTTCACGCTTTTTTGCCGGTTTCACGGGTATGGGAAACCGGCGGGGAACGGGCGAAGCCGGTTTCAGGTATAAAATGAATGCGAATTACCCGTTTTTGTTTATCAGTGGAATATGGGAGTAAATGATGTCTGCAAATGCAACGTTGGCGAAAAACGATGAACCGGTGACACGCCAGACTTTCGATGATGTAATGGTGCCTGTGTTTGCTCCGGCTTCCTTTATTCCCGTTCGGGGATCCGGACTTGATTTGTGGGATCGGGACGGCAAGCATTATCTTGATCTGACAGGAGGGATTGCCGTGTCCGGTCTGGGACATACTCCTCCGGAAATTGTCGATGCGCTTGTCGAGCAGGCAAAAAATCTGTGGCATGTCAGCAATTATTTTACAAATGAACCTGTTTTGAAGCTTGCGCGAGCATTGACTGAAGCGACGTTTGCCGAAAAGGTGTTTTTCTGCAATTCGGGCGGCGAGGCCAATGAGGCGGCATTCAAACTGGCACGGAAGTGGGCGCACGACCATTTCGGAGAAGGGAAAAACCGGATTGTTTCCTGCTTTCATTCTTTTCATGGACGTACGCTGTTTACCGTCACTGTCGGAGGACAATCCAAATATACGGAAGGATTCGATCCATTGCCGCCCAGAATCGATCATATTCCGTTTAACGACATCGAGGCAGCGAAAGCGGCGATTAGTGATGACGTCTGTGCGGTTGTAGTTGAACCGGTTCAGGGAGAGGGAGGCATACTTCCGGCAGATCCGGAATATCTGCAGGCATTGCGCCAGTTGTGCAATGAGAAAAATGCCCTTCTTGTTTTTGATGAGATCCAGTGTGGAATGGGAAGGACCGGAACACTGTTCGCCTATATGGGATATGGCGTCGTGCCTGATATCATGACATCTGCAAAAGCGTTGGGAAACGGTTTTCCGATCGCAGCCATGCTGACGACGTCGGAAATTGCCAGATCTTTCTCGGTCGGTTCCCACGGTACGACCTATGGAGGGAATCCGTTGGCGGCAGCAGTGGCCTGCAAGGTCGTCGAAATCATTAACAAGCCGGATTTTCTGGCGCGTGTTGTCCAGGCGGGCGAGAAACTGAAAGAATCCCTTGAAAGAGTGGTTGCCGATTATCCGGATGTTTTTGCGGGTGTGCGGGGAAGAGGCCTGATGCTGGGACTGGTCATGTCCGGAAAATATCAGGGACGGGCCAAGGAAATTACGGCCGCTGCAGAAGAACAGGGGTTGCTGCTGTTGCTGGCCGGTTATGATGTGATCCGTTATGTGCCGGCTCTTGTCATTTCAGATGATCATATCAGACAGGGAGAAGTGCTTTTGCGGAAAGCGGTTGATTCCTGGCTGGAGAAAAACTGATTTTTCATGAAGTTTCAGGGTTCGGAATCATGTGATTCCGAACCCTGAATGGTATGTGGAAGAAAATCTGCGACCAGTTCAGGTCTTTTCCGTTTCATCCTTTTTCCTCGGCTTGAATTGCTTGTCGCTGATACGGAATTTTGAACGCCGGTCTCCCATTAGCCGTCGCAGTTCCTTGATGCTCAGATCGCTGACTTCATGCATGCGGATCAGCAGGGATGCGCCTACCGGCAGTCGACGATGTCTGATTTTGCTGATGACAGGCGGAGCGACTTCCAGTGCACGGGACAAAGCGGCATCATTTTTCAGGTTCAGATACTGAATCAATGTGTCAAGAAGACGGTTCGGGTCATATACGCGATCCTCAGGTCGGTCTTCCTTGGGCGGAGTTTCCGGACTTTTAGGTTTGTTCGTCATTTTCAAAGATCCTGTCTGTAAAAATTCGCTAGTCTTTGTTTGTTGAAAACATGTTACCTGAAAATGATCGGCAAAGCTCATTTCAGACGCAAATGATTCGAAGAAAATACCGCAAGGTTATGTATATTGACAGAGCGTTTGCCGACGGTATTTCGCGGGTTTCAATTGATACTTCATTGGCCGGTTTTCCGCTGGAGAATTTCCTGTCCAAGCAAAACGACGGACATGGCATAGAAATAGCTTCTGTTATAGTGCGTGATGGCAAAGAAATTGTCTGTTCCGATCCAGTACTCTGTTGCTGAAGGCCCGTTGGGCAGGTCAATTGATCCGAAAAGCGTATGATCCGGAATGTCTGTACCCGGGTCAATGCACTCATTCCTCAATTGATCTGGTGTGAATCTGGCTGCAAGGCCTTGTCTGAAAAGGGTTTCACCGATTGTGCAATCAGATATTTTCCGGGCGGGAAAAACGATGGGCAGTTTTTTGTTCCATCCGTGTCTGGACAGAAAGTTGGCGATGCTGCCTATGGCGTCAACGGGCGAATTTTCAAGATCGGTTTTCCCGTCACCGTCGAAATCGACGGCATATTGCCGTACGCTCCCGGGCATGAATTGCGGATATCCTATGGCTCCTGCATAGGAGCCATAGTAGTTCATGGGATCGGTTCCTGTTTCTCTGGCCAAAAGCA
Source organism: Oscillospiraceae bacterium (assembly GCA_963655605.1). Taxonomy (GTDB): domain Bacteria; phylum Pseudomonadota; class Gammaproteobacteria; order Burkholderiales; family Burkholderiaceae_D; genus Oxalobacter. Next base: position 21,602 of record CAVKGJ010000013.1, on the reverse strand, counting down.
GAAGATTCTGGAGTTCCTTGCGAAAGAACGCTTTTCGTGCCGTCTGGTTTGCCGTTTCGGGATAGTCGAACGCCAATGTGGCAAGCGTATCGATTGTCCTGTAGTTTCCGGTGTAATTGCCGTAAACCGATTCGATTCCGAGAATGCTGACGATGATATGGGGAGGCACTCCATATTTTTCTTCAGCCATGTCCAGATATTTTTCATATTTTTCCCAGAATCTGACGCCGGCCGATATTCTTGCCGGTTCGATCATTCTCCTGCGGTATGCTTCCCAGTTTTTCGGTTTTTGTGTCCCGGAAGGCGTTACAAGCCTGATAACAGCCGGATCGGACTCGATCTGGCTGAAGAGGTCATTCAGTTCTGTTTTGTCAAAGTGATGTTTTTCGGAAACTTCACTGACGAAATCCGAGACTGATTGACGGAATGCATGGCGTTTATCCGTTTTTTCCGCACTATCCATGTCCGGACCGGAATACGAGCTGGAAAGAACGGATTCCTGATGGTTGTCGGATGTATGGATCATGCAGCCGGAAAAAGGCAGAAAAATAAAAATCAGGCTGATTCCGGTTTTGAGGGTGTGGCAGATTTTCAGCATGGATTTTTTGCCTTTCTGGGTATTCTCTTTGAAAATTCCTGTCAGAGTATAGCAAGTGATTTGAACGGAGCGGATATATTTCTCAAGGGCGGGAGGGGAGCCGCTTGCGCATTGCATTGCTTTTCTGATTCGGCAAAACCGGAATATAAGGTTGCATTTCGGGGAAAATGGCTGTCGGTCTGACATGTATTCCGAGGTTTTTCTGCCAGAGATCGCAAAGTGGCGTGGAATGCCGTATCATCTTTTTTCAGGACGCAACCAGATTGACATATTCAGGCAGTTTTCCTTCAGTTGCCACTTTGCAGGATTCAACCGATTTCGACCGGACAATGATTATGACTACCGCTATTTATTTTCATCCGATTTGCCAGTTGCATGAAATGGGAGCGCATCATCCCGAATCGCCGGCACGCATGAAAACCATGATGAACGCTTTTCGTGAAAGTGGGCTGGATCGTTTTCTGGAATATCGTCTCTCACCGGAAGCAACCGAACAGGATATCCGGCGTGTTCATACCCAGGATATGATCAACAAGGCAAAAGACAACATTCCCGAACCCGGGGATTATTATCCTCTTGATGAAACACCGTTGAATCACTATAGCTGGAGGGCGGCCCTGAGAACTACCGGTGCAGCACTGGCGGCAACCGATGCAGTTTTGTCCGGCGAGATACGGAATGCATTCTGTATCGAGCGGCCGATCGGTCATCATTCGACGGTTGGGGAGGCCATGGGTTTCTGTGTGTTTAACAGTCTGGCAGTTGCCGCCATGCATGCGGTCAAGGTGCGCGGGCTTGAACGGATTGCCATTGTCGATATTGATGTACATCACGGTAATGGTACGGAAGATGTTTTTGCCTATGAACCTAGTGTCATGATGGTCAGCTATTACCAGCAATATCTTTATCCGTTCTGCGGGAATGAAAAGGAAAGGGCGCACATGGTGAATGTGCCGGTTCCGCCCGGAACCGGAGGAGATGTCATCCGTCAGGTTGTGACGGAAAAATGGCTGCCGGCACTTCATCGGCATAAACCCGAGATGATTTTCATTTCAGCCGGCTTTGATGCCCATCGCGATGATCCGCTGGGTGACATGAATCTGGTCGAGGAAGATTATGCCTGGATAACACGGCAGGTAATGGAAATCGCCGATCAGTACAGTCAGGGACGTATCGTCAGTTTTTCCGAAGGAGGATATAACCTGAAAGCGCTGGCAGGCAGTGTCGTCGCCCATGTGAAAACACTGGCAGGGCTGGATTGAGGGGCAGATGATGGCGATCCAGTGGTTCCCCGGGCATATGAATGCCGCCCGGAAAAAAGCGGCAGAAACGATGGAGATGACGGATCTCGTCATGGAGGTTCTGGATGCGCGTCTTCCCGCAGCCAGCAGCAATCCGATGGTGGAGGAATTGCGACACCACAGGCAGCGTCCCTGTCTGAAGATTCTGAACAAGAATGATCTGGCCGATCCTGTCGTGACCGAAGAATGGCTGGATTATTTCAATCATCAATCAGGTGTGAATGCTGTTGCGATTTCCTGCAAGAATCCTTCGGAAGTCGCGAAACTTCCCGGACTTTGCCAAAAGCTGGTTCCTCATCGTACCGGTCCCGGAAAACCGGTCAGGATAATGATTATGGGAATACCCAATGTGGGAAAGTCAACGTTGATGAACATGTTGCTGAGGCGGCGTGTCGCAGCCGTGGGGGATGAACCGGCCGTCACGAAAAGCCAGCAGCGGCTTTATCTGAACAAGAATACGGTGTTGACCGATACGCCGGGGATGTTGTGGCCGAAAATCGTTTATCCAAATGACGGTTATATGTTGGCAGCCAGTCATGCTGTCGGGGTAAACGCATTGATTGAGGAGGAAGTCGCCGCTTTTCTCGGTGATGTGCTGTTAAAGAGATATCCTGATTTGCTGGCGGCGAGGTACAGGATATCGGTCGATGGACTGGATGGAATCGGGTTGGCGGAAATGATCGCCGGCAGGAGGGGGTTCAAACTCAAGGGAGGAGCGCCGGACGTGGAGAAAGGTGCACATACGCTTTTGCAGGATTACCGTAATGGTGCGATCGGCCGGATAAGTCTTGAAACACCGGAAAGCCGCCGGAATATGATTCAGGCGCATCATGAAGCCGGAAAAGAGTGAACGCATGTTTTTCTGCTTTCGGTTTTAGGGGACTTTCCGATTTATAATGATTCGTATGAAGCCAATTGCACCTGGAACTGTTATTTTTCACCGGTATCGCGGTTATGGCGTATTGACGGCAGTCAATTTGCTGACAGGCTGGGTTTCGGCCCGTTTCGGCAATGAACAGCGTTGTCTTGACCTGAACCTTTCTTCTGATGAGGTTCAGCATGCCGATGGCGAACCGATTCTTTTCAGACTGGCTGCCCCTGATCGCATGCCACATGCACGATTGATGGATATGGTCCGGAAACTGCACAGCGCCGGTTACCAGCGCTTGTATCTGCATTCATGGCCGAAAGAATCGGGCCTTCACTGGCGATGGCATCTTTTCACCGGATGCAGAAACTGGTTCCAGCGCCCCTGGCGTGAGGGTTGGTATGGTTCGGGAGCGGATTACATTTTCAATCCTGTAATGGGCTGGGGCGATTTGCCCGGCGCAACGACCGATGAACTGATTGACGCGTTGTCGAGGTTCGATCCTGAAGGGCTGGCGCAGGCTTTGGGCGAGGATGAGGAACATACTTTATGGTTCAGCCGGGTATGCAAGGCATTGCTTCCGGGGTATATGTACAGTCTTGAAAAACGCCTGAATCCGGATGGTTCTTTTTCAGATGTCCTGCCGGTTTATCCTGTCAGACAGGGGGTGCCGGCTTATAACGGTCCTTCGTTGCCTTGTCCTCCGGGATGGAACAAACGTTATCGTACCGATCCGGTTGTCCGGGATTATTTCTGCTTTTTCTAGGTGCAAAACAAATGGCGCTTCATATTATTGCCACTGGCGGAACTTTCGAAAAACATTATGACGAAATCAGTGGTCAGCTGATATTTGGAGAAAGTCATATACCGCTACTTCTGAAGCGTGCCCGTGTGTCTGCTCCCTGCACATTTGAAACCGTTTGCATGCTGGACTCGCTGGATATGCAACCTTCCGACCGTCTGAGAATACTGAAGTCCTGCTCGGATTCGACGGCGCAGAAAATCATTGTTGTCCATGGAACGGATACAATGCAGGAAACGGCAGTTGTGCTTGGCAGCGCGGCTCTTGAGAAAACGATTGTTCTGACGGGAGCCATGATTCCTTATGAATTTGACAATTCCGACGCTTTCTTCAATTTCGGTTTTGCCATGGCGGCTGCCGAGGCATTGCCCTGTGGGGTCTATATTTCGATGAATGGTCGTATTTTCGAATGGGATCGCGTCCGGAAGAATCGGCAGGAAGGCCGGTTTGAAGAAGTGGGGTAAACGCCATGTCGGCGTTGCCAGTCATTAATTTTGAGGGAAGTTGTTTTCAATGAATATCATTATTCTGGCTGCAGGCATGGGGAAACGCATGCATTCTTCCTTGCCTAAGGTATTACATCGGCTTGCCGGCAAACCAATGCTTGAGCATGTCATTGCAACGGCAAGGACACTGGCACCGGAAAAGCTGGTGATTGTTTACGGGCATGGCGGCGAACAGGTGTTACAGCAGGTAACCGGTCCGGATCTGGTATTTGTGAAGCAGGAGCCGCAGTTGGGAACCGGACATGCGGTCATGCAGGCATTGCCCGAGCTGGATGAATCGGTCACGACGCTGATTCTTTATGGCGATGTTCCCATGATCGGAACAACTTCGCTCGAGCGTCTGGTTTCCATTGCAGGCAAGGAAAAACTGGGTATTCTGACGGTGGAGATGCCGGATCCGACGGGCTACGGACGTATTATTCGTGTGGACGGGAAAATCAGAAGGATTGTCGAGCAAAAGGATGGCAACAGGGAAGAGCTGGCCGTCAAGGAAATCAATACCGGTATTATGGCTGTTCCCACGGTTTCATTGAAAAAGTGGTTGTCATCTCTGACCAATAATAATGCTCAGGGAGAATACTATCTGACAGATATCGTTTCAAAAGCTGTTTCTGAGAATGTCGATATTGTCTCATCCCGGCCGGATAATATCTGGGAAACGATGGGCGTCAACAGCAAAAAACAACTGGCCGTGCTGGAGCGTCTTTACCAGCAAAATGTCGCTTTCCGTTTGCTGGATGAAGGGGTCGGTCTCGCCGATCCGGCACGAATTGATGTCAGGGGATCCCTGCAATGCGGACGTGACGTTTTTATCGATGTCAATTGCGTTTTCGAAGGAGATGTCGTGCTGGCCGACCATGTTATGGTCGGACCGAACTGTGTTATACGGAACTGTTCTGTCGGTGAGAATGCCGAAATCCGTCCGTTCTGTCATCTGGATGGTGCGAAAATCGGGGCGGGATCTCTTATCGGTCCTTATGCGCGTTTACGTCCGGGCGCAGAACTGGGAGAGGAAGTGCATATCGGCAATTTTGTCGAGGTCAAAAACAGCCATATCGCATCGCAAAGCAAGGCAAATCATCTCGCCTATGTCGGGGACTCGACTGTCGGCAGTCGGGTCAATATAGGTGCCGGTGCAATTACCTGCAATTATGATGGCGCCAACAAGCATAGGACGGTTATCGGGGATGATGCTTTTATCGGTACCAATTGCGAGCTGGTCGCTCCTGTCAAGGTAGGCAGCGGTGCGACGATCGGTGCAGGAACGACTTTGACGAAGGATGCGCCGGACGGTTCGCTGACCGTATCAAGGGCTCGTCAAACGACGATAAATGACTGGAAAAGGCCGGTAAAATCAAAAAAATAATCTCTTTTTCCGTGAAAATTGACGAATTGCAGTTTTTTCGAAAATGATGCGGGCAAAGTGCCTAAATCAGTGCAATTCCTGTTATATTGTTGATGAGACCGCCTTTGCCGGATAAGAAGGTGGTTGTTCCATGATGGAAGAATCTTGCCTTCGCCAATCCGTCGTCAGTGCGTTTTATTGCGGTTGTCGTTCGCTCACCATTGCCTGAAACATGTAGATCCGGCTTGTCGTATTCGGCTGGCCGGATGTGAAAGAATAGAAAGGAAATGAATATGGGTATGAATGCGGAAAAGCTTGATCAGAACGCAGAGCCACTTTCTCCAGATATGTTGCGGAAGATAAATGCCTATTTCAATGCGGCAAATTATCTGTCAGTCGGTCAAATCTATTTGTATAACAATCCGTTGCTGAAAGAGCCTTTGAGTCCGGACGATATCAAGCCACGGCTTCTGGGGCACTGGGGAACGACACCAGGACTGAATTTTATTTATGTCCACATGAATCGGGTCATCAAGAAATATGATCTGGACATGATTTTCGTGACCGGGCCCGGTCACGGTGGTCCTGCACTGGTTGCCAATACTTATCTGGAAGGGACTTACAGCGAGTTCTATCCGAATATCTCCGAAGATGAGGATGGTCTGAAAAAACTGTTTACCCAGTTTTCCTTTCCGGGAGGCATTCCAAGTCATACGGCTGCGGAGACTCCCGGCTCGATACACGAAGGTGGAGAACTCGGATATGCTCTTTCCCATGCATTCGGTGCCGCATTCGACAATCCCGATCTGATCGTGACCTGTGTCGTCGGTGACGGTGAGGCGGAAACCGGACCACTGGCAACGGGTTGGCATTCCAACAAATTCATCAATCCGGTTTACGATGGCGCCGTTTTGCCGATCCTTCATCTGAACGATGCGAAAATCGCCGGACCGACTGTATTGGGACGGATACCGCCGAAAGAACTGGATGAGCTGATGCGCGGGTATGGTTATGAGCCTTACTATGTGGAAGGTTCGGATCCGATGGTCATGCATCAGAAAATGGCTGCGACACTGGATACAGTAATTACCCGGATCAGGCAGATACAATCAGATGCACGGACAAACGGATATTCGACACGTCCGAAATGGCCAATGATCGTATTGCGTAGCCCAAAGGGCTGGACAGGGCCGGGTATTGTCGATGGCCTGCAGGTTGAAGGAACGTTCCGTGCCCATCAGGTTCCGGTAAATGAAGTGAGAACCAATCCGGCTCATCTGAAGATACTGAATGACTGGCTGTTGAGTTACAAACCTCACGAATTGTTTGATGAGCACGGAAAACTGAAATCCGAACTGGCCGAGCTGGCACCGAAAGGCAACAGAAGAATGGGTGCCAATCCGCATGCCAATGGCGGTATCCTGCTTCGTGAATTGCGTATGCCCGATTTCCGGAAATATGCGGTGGATGTCCCTTCGCCAGGGGTTGTCGTAGCCGAAAGTACGCGCGTTCAGGGCAATATGATCCGTGATGTCTTTGTTCTGAATGAAGAAGCCAGAAATTTCCGTGTATTCAGCCCGGACGAAACATCATCCAACCGCTGGAACGCAGTTTTCGAGGTGACCGAGCGGACGTTCATGGATGAAATCAAGCCGACGGACGACAAGGTTTCACATACCGGCCGGGTTCTGGAAATGTTATCCGAACACCAGTCGGAAGGCTGGCTGGAAGGATACCTGTTGACGGGAAGGCACGGATTCTTTCCATGTTATGAAGCATTCATCCATGTCGTCGATTCCATGTTCAACCAGCATGCAAAATGGCTGGAAGTCTGCCGACATATCCCATGGCGCCGCCCGATCGCATCGCTGAACTATCTGCTGACATCCCATGTCTGGCGTCAGGACCATAACGGGCTGAGTCATCAGAATCCGGGATTTATCGATCTGGTCATGAACAAGAAGGCCGATATCACCCGTGTCTATCTCCCGCCTGATGCGAATTGCCTGTTGTCCGTCACAGACCATTGCCTGCGCAGCCGGCATCGTATCAATGTCATTGTGGCGGGCAAACAGCCGGCCTTGCAGTATCTGAATATGGATGAGGCGATCAGGCACTGTACGGCAGGTATCGGTATTTGGGAGTGGGCAAGTAATGACAAGGGGTCAGAACCCGATGTCGTCATGGTCTGCTGCGGGGATATCCCGACGCTTGAAACGCTGGCCGCGGTCAAGATACTGAGAGAACATATCCCAGAGTTGAAGATCAGGGTGATCAATGTAGTCAATCTGATGACCTTGCAGCAGCCCGGTGAACATCCGAATGGCCTGTCGGACAAGGAATTCGACGTCCTGTTTACCAAGGACAGACCGGTTATCTTCGCCTATCATGGCTATCCCTGGCTGATTCACCGGTTGACTTATCGCCGTACGAATCACAAGAATTTCCATGTCCGTGGTTACAAGGAAGAAGGAACAACCACCACGCCGTTCGATATGGTTGTGATGAATGACCTGGATCGCTATCATCTGGCAGGTGATGTTATCGACCGTTTGCCAAGTCTGGGATCGAAAGCCGCGTATACCAAGCAGTATTTGCGTAACCGCTTGCTGGAACATAAGGCATATGTCTACAAATATGGTGAAGATATGCCTGAGATTCGTGACTGGAACTGGGCGGACGGCAAATCCTGACGCTTGTTGCGGATAGTTTTCTCATGGAAAAACGCATACTGTGTACAGTGTGCGTTTTTGTCGTTAGGGTATTTTCCGGTTTTTCCCTGTTTCAGACCGATACTGCTCAAATCCGCGTTTTCTCAGCTGACAGGCCGGACATTTCCCGCATCCATATCCCCATGCGTGTAATTGATCGTGTACACCCATGTAACAGGTATGGGTGTCTTTGATGATGAGTTCGACGAGTTTTTGTCCTCCCAGATCAAATGCCATTTTCCAAGTTTCCTTTTTATTTTTCCACATCAGGGGGGTAACCAGATTGAAGCGGGTATCCATGCCGATATTCAGAGCGACCTGGAGGGCCTTGATGGCATCGTCCCGGCAATCAGGATAACCTGAAAAATCTGTCTCGCACATGCCGCCGACAAGAATATTCAGATTGCGGCGGTAGGCAATCATGGCGGCAACGGTCAGAAACATCAGATTCCGTCCGGGTACGAATGTATTGGGCAAGCCGTTTTCCATCATGCGGATTTCCATTTCCGAAGTCATGGCGGTTTCGGAGATACTGCTGATCAGCGACAGGTCGTACAGATGGTCTTCGCCCAGTTTCCGGTTCCAGTTCTCCGAGAATTGCCGTATTTTCTCGAGAATGACCGGTCGGCCGTCGAGCTCAATGCCGTGTCTTTGTCCATAACTGAAACCGACGGTTTCGACCCGATCGCAATGAGACAAGGCCCAGGCAAGACAGGTCGTGGAGTCCTGTCCTCCACTAAAGAGGACGAGTGCTTTTTTTTCTGACATGGTTTGGTGGGAGGCAAAATGTTTATTCTGTTTCTGGAATATGCTGAGGTAGCGTGAAAACCAGTGCAAGTGCCGGGAATGACACCTGTTTTTTCAAATAATATAAAATCTCCGGTTTTTCCCGTTTCTTGAAATATATTAAACGACTTGAGCAATATTGCGCAGCAGTCACGAAGAGTCGGCTAACATAACTGATATTGAAAAACAGCTGGACTACAGCAGATCCTGACAAGGCCAGTGACATGGAAATCTACAGCAATAACAGGGCAGTCATGAAGACGGTTTTTCGTTGGCGTTTCTGTTTCAGGAACCTGATACTGTTTTTCTTTCTTGTCTGTTCGTCTGTTCTGTATGCAAAACCCGTGCAGTATGATGTCGACATCGATGCTCCACAAACAATCAAGACACTGCTGGAACAGAATCTTGATCTGATACGGTGGCGCGGGAATGAGCAGATCGATACGGCACAGCTCAGAAGACTGTATCGTAATACTCCGGATGAAATACGGCAACTGGTGGAAACCGAAGGTTATTATTCTCCTGTCATCAAGACAGACATGCAAAAACTTGAAAGCGGCAGCCGTCGTATCGTGATCCATGTCGATCCCGGAAAACCTGCAAAGGTCACTACCGTCGATATCGGGTTCAAGGGAGCGATCATGACGCAGAAAAGTTCACTGAAACCAGATATCGAACAGTTGAAAAGCCAGTGGCAATTGCCGGTGGGATCGGTTTTCAGAATGGCAGACTGGGAAGCGGCGAAGATTGCCCTGCTGAAACAGGTTACGCGGGTACGTTATCCACGAGCCGAACTGGAAGATACACAGGCGATTGTCAATCCTGAAACGGATGAAGTGACGCTCAAGGTCATTGTCAACAGTGGTGATCCGGTGAGATTCGGACCGATCCGGATAGTGGGATTACACCGGTATGGTGAAGATGTCATTATGGGGCAACGTCCGGTGAAAGTCGGTTCGACGTTTCGGGAAAATGCTCTTCTGAACTGGCAGTCGAGGATTCAGGATTCGGGATATTTCAGCTCGGTTGAAGTCGTTGCCGATCTGGAGTCAGGTCTCGAAGAAGTTCCCATTACCGTTACTGTTGTTGAAAACAAGAAGAAACATGCGGCCGTCGGTATCGGTTACAGTACGGATATAGGGGAACGTGTCAGCCTGACGTATGACAATCTCCATTTTCTCGGCAGGGATTATAAATTGAAAAGTTCCATGGTTTTGCAGTCAAAGCAGAAGACCGCAAAAGCGGATGTTTATCTTCCGCCTGGTTCTGGCGGCACACGGGACAGTTTTGGAGTGATGTATGACCGTTCGGAGATTGAGGGTGAGGATACTCGGGTTGTCGGCGCCAATTTCAGAAGAGCGTGGGGAACACCACGCCTGGAAAAATATATGAGTGTGGAATATCTGAATGAGCATAACCGGATTGACGGTGCTGAAGGACAGTACAGCCAGGCATTGCCGGTGACATTCGGGGTTATTGTACGGCGCCTGAACAGTCGTTTTTCCCCTTCGAAGGGTTATACATTTGAAGCGCAGGTCGGTGCGGCAGTCGAACCGGTATTGACGGACAAATCGTTTGTAAGAGGTTATCTCAAAGGAGTCCGCTTCCAGCCTGTTGGAGAGAAAGGGGATCTTGTTTTGCGTGGTGAACTCGGAGCGCTCTTTTCAGATGGCAAGGATGGTGTCCCGTCGACGGTTCTTTTCCGTACCGGTGGCGACCAGTCTGTTCGCGGATATTCTTACCAAAGTCTGGGAGTCGGTGAGGGAGATGCCGTTGTCGGCGGTCGTTACCTGGCTGTCGCTAGCGTCGAGTATCAGTATTATTTCATCCGGAATTGGGGAATCGCCTTTTTTGTCGATGCCGGTAATGCAGGCGATACCATCAGGGAGCTTGATCCTGCCATAGGCTATGGTATTGGCGGTCGGTGGCGCAGTCCGGCAGGGCCGATCGGTGTCGATCTGGCGTATGGTGAGAGAACTGGCAATTTCCGGTTGCATTTTTCGTTGGGATTTACTTTCTGATGCGGCGGCGCTGGCTGATACTATTGTTGATACCGTTTTTCCTGCTCGGCGGGCTGATTTGGCTGGGCGGACAGGAATGGACATTGCAATGGGCCGCCAGGAAAATGGTACAGGCGGGTGAAGGGGATATTGAAATTACGGGTGTTTCGGGGACGCTGGTCGGTTCGCTTGAGATTGAGAGAATTTCTCTCAACAGTCCTGAAAGGGACATACGAATCAATCATCTGGAGTTTGAATGGAATCCCTGGAAACTTTTGCATGGTCAGCTGGAGGTTGACCGGATTTCGGCAACCAATGTCAGCATTGACCTGAAGCAGTCTTCCGATGAACCGTTCATTTTGCCGCAATCACTGGCTCCTCCGATTTCCATTCTAGTTTCGGATGTACATTTCGATTCCGTTTCCGTTACCAAATCCGGGGTCGGAATAACATTACAAAATATACATTTTTCACTGATATCCGATGCGACAGCATGGCATTTGAAAGATCTCGGATTTGACAGTCCTTTTGGCAATACAGGGATCAATCTGGATCTCGGTATGTCGCAGCCATACAAGGTTGACGGCATGATCCGGTTCGATAACGAACAGGCCGGAGCAAATGCGAATGCCGTTTTGTCAGGAGATCTGAATCGTCTGAATGTCTCGGGCAGCCTTGACGGATATGAAGCCAAGGGTCGGGTTGATGCGGTGTTGACGCCATTGGCATCTTTTCCGTTTGAATCTGTCCGGCTGAACGCAAAAGGACTGAATCCTTCAAAGGTTGAACAGACATGGCCTGTCGCAGACTTCGATATGCAAATTGATATTCAGGCTGGTACGGATCGGTCGCTGGAAGGGAGAATGGCGATCCGGAACGGAAAACCGGGACCGTTTGACCGACATGCAATACCCGTCCGGTTCCTGGAAGGAAAAATCAGCGGTCAGATGGACCATATTCTTTTGAACGATATTTTGCTGGATTTCGGGAAGGCGGGAAAGTTCACCGGAAACGGGCTGTTCGCTTCCGGAAAAGCTGAACTGATGCTTGGAACCTCACGATTTGATTTGCATGAGATCAGTTCGAAGATTCGGCAGACCGGTATTTCAGGGAAAATCCACTTTCTCCAACTGGAAAAAAATCAGGATTTCAGGATTGAACTGGACGAAAATCATATTCGCCTGAATGCCCATCTGATTAAAAAGGAAAATGAGCTTGATCTGAAGGAAATGTTGCTCAAGGCAGACCGGAGCGAGTTCAGAATGACTGGGTGTATGAATCTGGGCGAAAACCAGACCGTTGAGCTGACTGGTGAGGTCAAGCGGTTCAATTTCGCTTCATTCGGTGAGTTCCCGGTATCCGACCTGAATTTCAGACTTGATATTTCCGGTTTCCTGAAACCTCGACAGAATATTCTTGTGCGGTATGCCTTCTTGCCGAGCCGGTTGTTCAATCAGGTGCTAGCCGGCAAAGGACAATTCCGTATCGGTGACAGGGAAATAAGGGATGTCGGGACGCTTTTGACACTGGGGGCCAATTCCATGAGCGTGTCAGGCAATCTGGGAAAACGCGGAGACAAACTGGTCTGGAAACTGGATGCGCCGGATCTGGCTTCTTTTGGAAAAGGGTATAAGGGTGTGTTGTCCGGTGAGGGAGAACTGGGCGGTTCTCTGGATTCAATGCATGTTGCGATGAATCTGGATGGAACCGATTTCATGGTGCTGGACCGGTATGGCGCAAGGAAATTGCAGGCGGTCGTACGCTTTGGAACGGAGTTGCATGACCGGATCGCAGTGAATGTGCAACTTGATGATGTGGTGGCGGGTTCAGGCAGATGGGAAACGATTCGGGCCAGTATTGATGGAACGTTGCGGTCTCATACCATACAGGCGGTAGCGAAAAACGGATCGTTCGATCTGACTGTACAGGCAGCAGGAGGTTTGACATCAAAGTCCGTCTGGGAAGGACGGCTGGAAACATTCAGGAACAGGGGAAAGCAACCTTTCATGTTGAGTTCATCTGTTCCGGTAAAGATCGGCGGTGATGAGATATCTCTCCGGAATATGATATTCAAGTTGCCTGACGGGCAACTGACGGTGGAAAAACTGATTAAAAAAGGTGATCGGCTGGAAACGTCCGGCAATGCGCGAGGTGTGCCCCTTGCCTATCTGCTTGCTATTTCACCAGAGACGGGGAATACGGTCCGTACGACACTGACTTTCGGGGCAGACTGGTCACTGGTAGTCGGAAAAAGTCTGGATGGAAAGGCGCATCTTTACAGAGAGCAGGGCGATATCACCTTATTGGGAGATAACCGCATCAAATTGGGGATGAATACGTTTGATATTCAGGCCGTTTTTTCACGGGATACAGCCAGTGTCGATGCGCGGATCGAAAGTGAAAAGACCGGAACCATTCAGGCTCAGGCCATGACGAAATTCATTTTGCATGAAGGAAGTTGGGGGCTGTCGAGGGAAAGTCCTTTCAATTTGTCCATACTGGCCGAGATGCCTTCAATTGCATGGATCGGGCCGTTGACAGGTCAACCGGATATGGAACTGGGCGGTTCAGTATCTCTTCGTGTCAACGGAAACGGTATATTGGGCAATCCCCGGTTATCAGGCAATATCGACGGGAAAAATCTGGCGGTGAACTGGTTGGGAATGGGAGTCGGCCTGTCCCGTGGTGAGGTATCTGCAGTGCTGGATGGAAGCCGCATACGGCTTGTCAAGGGAGTTATTTATGGGCCGGAAGGACAGCTGCAAATCGGTGGAGGGATTCAGCTGAAAAATGGGCAGGTGCTGAGCGACCTGCATTTCCAGACCGATAAGCTGCTGATTCTGTCCAATGTGGACAGACAGCTTGCCATTACCGGAAAGGGAAATTTTTCTCTGGACGAAAACAGATTGCAATTGATCGGTGAGTGGTATGTCAACAGGGCCATGATTATTCTGGCCGACAGCAAGAATGTTACTTACAGCAAGGATGTTGTCGTGCTGGGACGTCCTGAAAAGAAAACAGGCAATCCTGTTCCAGTAAGATTCGATGTGAAAGTCGGTCTTGGCAACAGCTTCTATCTGAAAGGAAAGGGACTTGATACCAGGCTTGCTGGCCAGATTCAGGCAGTATCCGGTCCGGATAACGGATTGCGTGTATTTGGAACCGTCAATACGGAAGATGGCTCTTATACTGCATTCGGGCAGAAGCTGATTATCAGGAAGGGGCAAGTGACTTTCAGTGGGCCGGTAGAAAATCCGACGATTGATATTCTTGCCGTACGGAAGTTTCCTCCCACGGATGAGGTCACCGAAGTCGGTGTTTCCGTCAAGGGAACAGCGCAGTCGCCGAAAGTCCGGCTTGTATCGACTCCTGAGGTTTCCGATACGGAGAAACTGTCATGGCTGGTTCTTGGATATAGTGGAGGCGAGAACGGTGATGATCAGCAGCGCACCCTTATTGCAACAGCCGCTGCCGCCATACTGAGCACGGAACAATCTGGTGGTTTGCCGACGAAACTGGCCAGTACGATCGGTCTTGATGATATTGGCTTTTCATCGTCATCCCAGCTGGATGAGACGGTTCTGTCATTGACCAAGCGGATCTCCTCCCGTCTTTATCTGACTTATGAGCAGGGGCTGACAGGCGCTACCAATCTGATCAAGTTGCGTTATCTTATTTCCCGGCGTCTTTCACTGGTAGGGCAAACGGGGACGATTACGGCCGTTGATCTGTTATACGACTGGAAATTCGACTGACACTGTCCGGATTTTTACAGGGGGGCTATTTTTTGTATGGTTTGCTGGAGTTGAAGACCGCCCTGTTCATTGAAGAGAATCTGGACTGGGTACCAATTGTGATCGGGAGCCAGCCAGACATTCATTTTCTGGTCTTTTTTGCTGTTTCTTGAAAGCTGGACTGTCCGGATTTGCCCCATTGGTGTGGCAAGGTTGCCGGTGTTGACGACATGGAATGTCCATGGTTCTGTTTTGCTGCGGCCGGCAACCTGGAGAGTCAGTGTGGAGTCGGGAGCGAAACGTCCCGGATTGGCTCGGGCTATTGAAGCTAGCTGCCATACGATGCTCGCACGATCCTGTGTCGTTTCCCTGAGGGGGGCTGTCCTGTTTTCGCGAAAAGTGATTGTATGGTCAGCATAATTGAACAGGGTTGTTGTCTGGGCTTTCCGAAGCCGTTTTTCGATATATTTTTCCGGTACAAGTCCCTCGGCAGTAATCAGACCGCGGCTGTCGGCATCCAGGATTTTGCCGAGAAGCGATATTTTCGCTTCGTTCTGAATGGAATATCGCTGTTTGTCGGCTTTCCAGCGAATGACGGAATCTCCGTTCATGCCAAGTCCGTTATATTCCGCTTTTACGGCATAAGTCAGCTCGGCGGATGGAGGTATATCTGCATTCATGGAAAGATTGTCTTGGCTGGCACAGGTTAATGTGGAGAAGACCAGCAAAGTCAGCCATACCGTAAAATTGCATATATTCTTCATTTCGGGCTTTCGATCGGCTTGTAATATAACAAATATGGCAGATATTTCTGCCCTGTCGATGATTGATACAAATAAAAACAAAAGAAAGAACCGGATAAAGCTTATCATGCCAAGACAGGAGAATGTATTTTTTGTTCACTGATGGTACAGTTCCTTTTGTTTGCTGTGAAAGTGGCAGGAATTTCTGGAGTCTCAGATGGTCTCTTTTTATAAGAAAATATGCAGCCGGATGGCAATACGTTCGAAAATATCGGATTTGCCGAAACCGGTAGTTTTCACAAATGGTGTTTTCGATATTCTCCATCGGGGGCACGTCACTTATCTTGCACAGGCACGTGAACTGGGGGCATCGCTTGTCGTTGCCGTTAATACGGATGAGTCAGTGAAACGGCTGGGTAAAGGGGAGGATCGTCCGATCAATTCCTGTGAAGACCGGATGGCTGTTCTGGCCGCGCTGGAATCGGTCAGTGCGGTTGTCCCGTTCGGCGAGGATACGGCACAGGCAATCGTTCGGGAATGCCGTCCGGATATTTATGTCAAGGGCGGGGATTATGATATGCATGCTATCCCTGAGGGAAAGGAAGTACTTGCTTACGGCGGAAAGGTTATGGCGATTGATTTCGAATATGACAGATCGACAACAGCTTTACTCAATAAAGTTCGCCGGTTAGGATGATGTCAGGTCTGTGTCGTTGCCGTCAGATGCCAGACTGCTGAAATCATAAAGGCGGTTGTCCATCAGATGCGAAGGGACAACGGTAGAGAGCGATGAAAAGATATTTTCGATTCTTCCGGGATATTTTTTTTCCCATTCCCGGATCAGCATTTTGATTTGCCTGCGTTGCAGGTTTTCCCTGATACCGCACAGGTTTTTTGGAAAGACGGGATATTGCCGGATTTCGGCGAAGTGCTCGATATCGGTTTCCTTCACGTAAACAAGCGGGCGGATCACGATGTGCTTGCCGTCGTTTGTTTTCAGTTTGGGCGGCATACTCTTGATTTTGGAACCGAAGAACAAATTCAGGAAAAAGGTTTCCAATACATCGTCTCGGTGATGTCCCAGTGCAATTTTGGTTGCTCCCAGTTCGCTTGCAACACGGTAAAGGATACCTCTGCGCAGGCGGGAACAAAGCGAACAGACCGGTTTGTTCTCCGGTATCAGGCGCTGGATGATACTGAAGATATCCTGTGTTTCGATATGGAAGGGAATATTTCTTTCTGACAGATAAACAGGCAGGATATCTTTCGGAAATCCGGGCAGGTTCTGGTCGAGATTGACAGCGACGATATCGAAATGAACGGGGGCGCGTGTCTGCAGGCCCAGAAGAATATCCAGTAGGGCGAAACTGTCCTTGCCGCCGGACATGCAGACCATGACTTTGTCTCCGTCTTCGATCAGGTTGAAATCTCCGATAGCCTTGCCGACCTGACGGTAAAGACGCTTGACCAGCTTGTTGTTTTCGAAGCCGGTTTTGTAAAATTGTCTGCGGGTTGCCATCTTCCGGAATGAAATCAGCTTTCCTCGCGAAAGCGGAAGATTTCGACGCCGATACTGTCGCAATCTTCGTAAACATCAGGTTTTTCGGAGGAAACACGGACGGCCAGTACGTGGGGGTGGGCCAGCAGCATGCTGGCGACATCATCACATAATGTTTCCTGGAGATTGATGTGTCCTCTGGATGTCCGTTCGAACAGGGTATCCCGGATGAACGAATAATCCACAACTTCGGCAAGCTGGTCATTGACCGGTGTCGACAGTGCCAGGGGAATGTACAGGTCTACATTGATCAGCAGACGCTGTGCGCGTTTCTTTTCGAAATCATGAACGCCGATTTTGACGGGAACTTCGTAGTTTCGCAAAAAAAGCCGGCGGCAGTTTTTCAGTTTTGGATGAAGAAGTGTATGCATAAAATCAAGAGTTGTTTTGCGCACTCATTTTGGCAATGAACATGACATCCTGCGACAATGGAATGAGATGCTGACCACCGTCAACCATAATGGTTGTTCCGGTAATGGCTGGAGAATCGAGAATGAAACAGACGGCTGAGGCAATATCTTCAGGAGTACTGGATCGGCCCAAAGGAGTGTTTTTGTGGGCGATCTGGAAGTCCTGTTCGGTTTGTTCTCCCGATACGAGTGTGATACCGGGTGCGATGCCGACAACGCGAAGTTTGGGTGCAAGTTCCTGGGCAAGCAATGTCGTCGCCGTGTTCAGGGCTGCTTTCGATAGGGTATAGGATAGAAAACTGGGATTGAGATTGTCCAGTTTCTGGTCGAGCAGGTTGATGACGACAGATTGCGATCCTTTCGGTGTCATGGCGTGAAGGGCGCGTGACAGCAGGACCGGTGCGGTCAGATTTGTACGCATGTGGAAATCCAGGGAGTGTGCAGAAAAGTCCGTTACGCTGTCATGCTCGAAAACGGAAGCATTGTTGACCAGACATGAAGGTCTTCCCAGCACATCCTCGACTCGCTGCAGCAACCTGTTCACCGCATCTTCATCTGTCAGGTCACAATGCAGTGTGACAGAACGACGGCCCAGTTTGCGAATATCTTCAGCGGTTGCCTGTGCTTCACTTTCGGAAAAACGGTAATGGACCGCGACATCCCAGCCACGCTTGGCAAGAGACAGGGCAATGACACGGCCAATACGTCTGGCGGCGCCGGTTACCAGTGCGATTCCACGATTGGTCATACATGAAATTCCATTTTTCTGTCTGAAAACGAAATTGTACGCGAAGCAGCCGTTTTTGAGAAAAGTAATGGAGAAACATGCTGCGGGAGTACGGTTCTTTCATCGTTTGGCGTAGACTGTAACGGTTTCTCAAGTGATAGTGACCGGTTTCAGTGATGGCATTTCCCTTACCCTCATCAGAAGCGCTGACTTCTTCAAATGCATTGAAAAAGCGGATAGCCGACCGTATTGAATGGCAGGACGGCTGGATATCGTTTGCCGATTATATGAATATGGTCCTGTATGAACCGGAATTGGGGTACTACAGCGGTGGTTCGGTCAATCTGGGAATCGACGGAGATTTTATAACCGCTCCTGAAATCAGTTCGTTGTATGGTCGCACTCTGGCGAATGCCCTGATTCCTCTGATGGAACAGACCGGATCGCGGTTGCTGGAACTGGGGGCCGGTACCGGACGTCTTGCGCGTGATATTCTGGGTGCATTTCCGGTTTCAGGAGGGGCCTGCGAATATTACGATATTCTTGAAGTGTCACCGGAATTGCGGCATCGGCAGAAGCTGACGTTGAGAGGATACGAGCAGGTCAGATGGCTGGATACGCTGCCTGAATCTTTTGAAGGTGTGCTGCTTGCCAATGAAGTGCTGGATGCCATGCCGGTACAACTGGTTGTGAAGCGGGATGTGGGTTGGCATGAATTGGGTGTCGGCTGCAAAAAGGGCAATTTCATTTTTGGCGAACGTCCGGCCAGTCAGGCACTGGCGGACTGGATAACCTTCCAGATTCCGGATTCCGTTTGTTTGCCAGATGGATATGTCACAGAAATCCATACACGGGCATGTACATTTATCCAGTCTCTTGCGAAGATACTGACGGCAGGAAAGGCCGGTGCTGCCGTTTTTATCGATTACGGGTTTCCGGGACATGAGTATTATCATCCGGAAAGAACGACTGGAACACTGATGTGCCATTATCGGCATCATGCGCATACCGATCCGTTTTTTATGCCCGGTTTGCAGGATGTAACCGCGCATCTCGATTTTTCCGCCATGGCCCGGACGGCTATCCAACATGGGCTGGATGTTCTTTGTTATGCCAGTCAGTCGAATTTCCTGATCGGAGCCGGACTGACCGGACTGGTACCGTGTTTTTCAGGCAATATGAGTAGTGCGCAATCCCCGTTGCAATCGCAGGCCATTCTGAAATTGCTGTCGCCGGCCGAGATGGGGGAACTGTTCAAGGTCATGATTTTAGGACATCATGTCATCCCGCCCGCTTTCATGTCCGAAATCGACAGAAGCGGACGGTTGTAAATGCCAGTGCCGGATTTACTGTTTCGATGGGGCTTTTGCCATCTTTGCCGTTAGATCTTTTCTCGGGATGGGCTGGGTCCACTCGAAATCGGTTTTTACTTTGTCGCGACGCATGTCCATATTCCAGCCACCCCTTCCGGAAGATGTTTCCGCCCAGCCGGAAAGACTGACCGAGACCGGTATCCGGACGGTTGCCATTTTTTTGTCATTTAGCTGCATATAGGAACGGATAGCGATCTGTTCCATGATTTTCTGTGCCGGAGGCGAACAGTTGTCACGGATATATGCCCGTGCATTCGGATCCTGAAGGACTTTCTGCCAGTCTGTTTCGCCAGGGACGGTGTTGTACAGTCCCTTCATGAATTTGTAAGCGCCAGCTTCCCCCTCACGGAAACGGAGATTGAAATCATACTGGGCAACATATGTCCAGATTCCGGGCAACGAATCGGTTTTTTCATAGGAATCGACTTTGATCCATTTGCATTGATAGGCTCGGGAAAGCATGTCGACCATATCATCGTCATTGGGGCGAGCACAACCTGTCAGTGCTGAAACGACAGGTGCCATGAACAGACAGATGAAAAGCAGCCTGTATTTCTTTAAATGTCTGAAAATCATTCCTTGGCCTATAAGTTGATGGATCCGTTTAGCATTCTACTGAAAAATTGGTATAAATACATGTTGAAAACATGTTTTCCGATCCAGGCAGTTCAACCTGATTCGCTGCGCGGCTGTGATCAAACACCCCAGTAGATATCTTTTTTCTTTTTGTTGGCTGCTTTCAGCAATTGCAAAAACGGATAGGAACGTGCAGAAAAGCTGACAGGCGGTTCCGGTTTGGGGGGCGGCTGCTTCTTTTCTTCATAGGGATCCCGATCCTTGTCATCATCGTTGTCCCAGTTTTCCTCTTTCTCTTTTTCCAGCCTTTCGCGTTCTTCCTGTTCCAGTCTTTCTCTTTCGGCTTTTTCTTCCGCTTCTATTTTTTTCCGGTGTTCTATTTCCTTTTCAAGCGTTACGATTGCGGCTTCGGTTTCATCTGCCGTGATGATGCCTTTATGGGTGTCTTTTCCGAAAAGATCGAGAATCTGTTTGGCATTTTCTTCAAACATCATAATGTCTGCGCCGGCTTTGGATTTGAATATGACTAGCATGTAATTCTCCTGGATGAGTGTTGCAACGGAAGATCATTTCTTCTTTCAGATTTCCCTCAGGGCTCTTCTGCACTGAATGGCTTTTGTCACATGTTCGTTCAGACTTGATTGTAATAGCCTGTGCCAGATCGGCAATCGTTCCGGCTGTTTTCAGGGTGCGGAGATAGGCGCGCGCCGACCACGTCAAACGGGTCATTTTGTCCTTGAGCAGACGATTACCGGATAGAGACGGTTCTCCGGCAAATTCATGGCGATCAGGCTGATTCTGGCTGATTTGTCCCGATGTTGCGAGAATACCCAATGCAATTGGCAAATCGAAATGGCCCGATTCTTTCGGGAAATCTGCTGGTGCGAGATTGACGGTGATATATCTGGCCGGAAATTCGAATCGGGTATTTTGAAGAGTCGCCTTGATACGATTCCTTGCTTCCTTGACTTCGGTTTCCGGCAGATCGACGGTAGTGAAGGAAGACAGGTCATTTGCCAGATGAACTTCCACGGTGACTTCCGGTGTGTCCGTGCCGGAGAGCGCACGGCTTTTCAGAATGGCAAGGTTCATTTTCCGGTTTCAGATTCTGGTGGCAGCGTTTTCAGGTGCCTGAATTTATGTTCAAGTTCCGCCAGTCGGGTTTCCAGTGAAAGAATCTTGTTTTGCATCTGGGTGATGATCAGTTTTTGTATTTCGTATTCTTCCGTCGTGACAACATCCAGTCTGGAGATAGCCTGGGTCAGCGTTGCGCGGATATTGCGTTCGATATCTTTTGCCGGAGAACTCGCCATGATTTGTCCCAGTTTGGTTTGCAGATCGTCCAGTATTTTTTTACTCATTGCATCTCCTCTGAATGGATAAAAAGCGATGTTTGATCGGGACAGACGAACCAATATTAATTGATTTTGACAGGATAAGTCTATTTGCGCGTTGCAATTTTCGAGCCTGTAACGCATTCTGCGGAATTTATCAGAGACAGGAAGAAACCCTTTCTCCGAATTCGATACAGAAGCGGTTCAGAGCAGACTTCCGGTTCCGGAAC
>CAVKGJ010000012.1:0-18848 GCA_963655605.1 Oscillospiraceae bacterium | reverse complement strand
CTTGTCGAAGATGATACTTTTTCCTTTTTCTTGGAGGAGTGCGATTCGGCCAGTTTTTGAAAAGCATTTCTGGCCTGTTTCCCGAATTCGGATTGCAAGGATGCCAGATTGCGGGACATATCGAGCATCCGGTTATGTTCATCGACTACCTTGAAATTCATGAACAGGTGTAATGGCAGTGTTTCCTGCCTGAAGTCTTCTTTTTTGACCATGATATGGGTCTGTTCACGGATATCGGCAATGATGGCATTAATCAGCGAACCGGAACCGAATGAATTTGCATCGCGGATCCGGCCAACGAATTTTTCAGCATAGTCCGGTAGCGGGACACAATTTCTCCGGATTTTCTGTGGCAAGGATTTAAGCAGCAAATGGGTTTTTTCTTTCAGCATCCCCATGACCAGCCATTCGCAGCGTTTTTCATCAAGCTGGTTCAACGCATAAATGGGTATGGTCAACGTAATACCATCCCGTACATTGCCGGGTTCGAAGTGATAATTCAGCGCCATTTCGATACCGGCCAGATTCAGCGTTTTCGGAAACAGTTCTGACGTTATGCCGGCCGCTTCATGACGCATCAGATCGTCGCGATTCAAAAAAAACAGTCTGGAATTTTCTTTTGCAGCGTCCTTGTACCATTTCTCGAAAGAAAATCCATTCATAATGGATTGGGGCAGATGCTGGTCATAAAACGAGGCAATCAGATCTTCGTCAATCAGTACGTCGGTTCTTCTGGATTTGTGTTCCAGATTTTCAATTTCGTGCATCAGCCGCTGATTATGTATGAAAAACGGTGCCTTTGTTTCGTACTCGCCATTGACCAATGCCTCGCGGATAAATATCTGGCGAGCTTCCGACGGATTGATTTGCCCATAATGAATACGGCGCTGGCTGTAAACGACCAGCCCATAGAGTGTCGCACGTTCAAAGGCCGAAACCTGTGCAGGCCGTTTTTCCCAGTGTGGATCGCTCCAGCTTTTTTTCAGTAAGTGGCGTCCTACCCTCTCCAGCCATTCAGGCTGGATGTGAGCAATGCAACGGGCATAAAGCCGGGTCGTATCGACCAGTTCGGATGCCATAATCCACCGGCTGTTTTTACGTGCGAGCGAGGATCCTGGCCAGATCTGGAAACGGATGCCTCTGGCCCCCAGAAATACTGATGTATCTTCAGTTTTGCACCCAATATTTCCCAGCAGTCCTGTCAATAATGCCAAGTGCAGTTGTTCGTAAGTCGCATCCAGTTCATTAAGACGCCAGCCTCTTTCACGGACAATCGTCAGAAGTTGGGAATGAATATCTCGCCATTCGCGTAATCTCAAAAATGAAAGAAACTGGTTACGGCAGCTTTCGCGTAGCAGCCGGTTTGACTCCTTGTTTCTGAGCGTTTCATCGAACCAGTGCCATATTTTCAGATAAGTCATGAATTCGGAACGGTTGTCCGCGAATTTCCGATGGGCGTTATCGGCCGTTTCCTGTGCGTCAATGGGTCTGTCGCGCGGGTCCTGAATGGACAGGGCTGATGCGATAATCAGTATTTCCTTCAGGCATTGATGGTCGCGGGCTGCCAGTATCATGCGACCGATACGGGGGTCCAGTGGAAGCATGGCCAGTTCATGTCCGACAGGAGTCATCCGATTAAGCTCGTCAAGCGCTCCCAGTTCCTGCAAAAGCTGATATCCGTCGGCAATGGCTCTTTTCAGTGGCGGTTCCATGAAAGGAAACGTGTCGATGTCTCCCAGTTTCAGGGATTTCATCCTCAGGATGACGGACGCAAGCGAAGACCGGAGAATCTCGGGAGTTGTATAGGGCTGTCGGAGTGAATAATCCTGCTCGTCATACAACCGAATACAGATACCGGCCGCCACACGTCCACAACGTCCTGCACGCTGATTGGCTGCTGCCTGCGAAATCGGTTCAATATGCAATTGTTCAACTTTGTTCCGGTAACTGTAACGTTTTACACGGGCAAGTCCTGTATCAATGACGAACCGGATACCGGGAACCGTCAGGGATGTTTCAGCCACATTGGTTGCCAGGATGATTCTTCTTGCATTGGAAGGTTTGAAAATCCTTTCCTGTTCCTGTGCGGAAAGTCTGGCATAAAGAGGCAGAATCTGGACGTGTGAAGGATGATGCTTTCTCAGGGTTTCCGCCGCTTCACGAATTTCCCTTTCTCCCGGTAGGAAAACCAGGGTATCTCCCGATCCTGTCCTGAACAGTTCGTCGACTGCATCAACAACGGCATCCATCAGATCACGCGTCTGACGGTTGTCGGATTTGTCTTTCATTTCCTGAACATTACCGTCAAGAATCGGACGGTAGCGGATTTCAACGGGATACAGTCTGCCGGATACCTCGATAATCGGGACGGATTCTTGTGCGGTACCGAAATGACGGGCGAAACGCTCCGCATCTATCGTTGCGGATGTGATGATGATTTTCAGGTCAGGTCTTTCCGGCAGAAGCTGTTTCAGGTATCCCAGAAGAAAGTCGATGTTCAGGCTACGCTCATGGGCCTCATCGATAATGATCGTGTCATATTGTTTCAGGAGCCGGTCACTTTGTGTTTCGGCCAGAAGAATGCCATCCGTCATCAGTTTGACGGATGCCTTGGGGCCCAGCCTGTCCGTGAAACGGATTTTATAACCGACAATTTCTCCGATCGGGGAATTGAGTTCCCGTGCGATGCGGTTTGCCGTTGTGCTGGCAGCAATCCGGCGTGGCTGGGTGTGTCCGATCAGACCTGTCTGTCCCCTGCCGAGTTCAAGACAGATTTTCGGCAGCTGGGTCGTTTTGCCGGAACCTGTTTCTCCGCAGACCACGATGACCTGATGATTGAGGATGGCTCTGGCGATTTCATCGCGTTTTGCGGAAACTGGCAACTCTTCAGGGTAGGTAATGGCAGGAACAGGCGTTCGGGAGATTCCCGGCGTCGATTGTCCGGAAGAACGTGGTTTTTTGGATAAAGATTCAGAAGCACTCATGTCGGTGCGCATTATAATCGTAAAGGTATTTTAATGTCTTCAAAAGTCTATAACTTGAAAAGTCACTGTTGAAAAGAAAGTCCGGATACGGGTTCTGTTCACGGTACACTGGTTGATTTATTTTCCGGAACCATTCCATCATGGAAGAACAATTTGTCAAATGGCTGCGTTCTGTCGCTCCCTATGTCCATGCTTTCAGGGGGCAGACGTTTGTTGTCGCTTTTCCCGGGGAGCTGGTGAAAGCGGGCATGTTACCCGTACTGGCTCATGATATTTCGCTGTTGCATGCGTTGGGCATCAAAGTAGTTATTGTGCACGGGTCTCGCCCTCAGGTGGAAGAACAGCTTGACTTGCGACATGTCAAAAGCCGGTATTATAACGGAACACGTATTACGGATCCTGAAGCACTTGAATGTGCCAAGGAAGCTGCCGGTGAATTGCGAATGGATATTGAGGCGGCATTCAGCCAGGGGTTGCCCAACACACCGATGGCGCATGCCGAAATCCGTCTGATATCCGGCAATTTCGTAACGGCTACTCCTTTGGGCATTCTGGATGGCATCGATCTGCAATGGACTGGCAAAGTCCGGAAAATTGCATATGACAGTATTCATCCCATTCTGGCTTCAGGGGATCTGGTTTTACTGTCTCCTTTGGGATATTCTCCGACAGGCGAGGCGTTCAATGTCCGTATGGAGGATGTCGCAGTTTCATCAGCGCTGGCGTTGCACGCCCACAAGCTGATTTTTCTGACGGAAACTTCCCTAATTCGGGATATCGAAGGCAATGAAGTCCGGGAACTGACTTCGCATCAGGTCGAGGTGCTGCTGGAGGCCGGACATATGTCGCAGGAAGCGGCATCCTATCTCAGGTATGCGGCCAAGGCCTGTATCGGTGGAACATCGCGAACCCATATTGTTCCGTATGCAACAGACGGTTCCATATTGTTGGAGCTGTTTACGCATGACGGCATCGGAACGATGGTGACTTACGAGAATGTCGAGCTTCTCCGTGAAGCTACGATAGGGGATGTCGGTGCCATTCTCAAATTGATAGAACCTTATGAAGCCAATGGAACACTGGTCAAACGGGGCAGGGAATTGTTAGAGCGGGAGATCGAGTATTTTTCTGTCATTGAACACGATGGTGTTATATTCGGTTGCGCAGCCCTGTATCCTTTTCCGGCAGAAAAGATGGCCGAAATGGCCTGTCTGATCGTCGATCCGGACGTTCAGGGGGAAGGAGACGGGGAAAGAATACTGAATCACATGGAAGACCGTGCCCGGGCACTGGGTTTTGACAGGCTGTTTATCCTGACGACCCAGACAGCACACTGGTTTTTGCGAAGGGGATTTGCGTATGCCAGTGTCGAGGAATTGCCGAAAGATAGGCAGAGAATGTATAACTGGCAGCGCAAATCGCAGGTCTTGATCAAGAAACTTTGACCGATCTGCGATGCTCCAATTGAAAACGACCATTCACGGAAGGAGAAATATATGGCAAGAACCGTACATTGCATCAAACTGGACAAAGAAGCGGAAGGACTGGATTTCCCGCCTTATCCGGGAGAACTGGGAAAAAGAATTTACGAGAATGTATCCAGGGAAGCATGGCAGGCGTGGGTACGTTTGCAAACGATGCTCGTTAACGAATATCGTTTGAATATGGCCGATCCAAAAGCGCGCGCCTATCTCAGGGAACAAATGGAAAATCATTTTTTCGGTGATGGCGCGGATCAGGCGGAAGGCTATATTCCTGAAAATAAATAGAAAATTTACCCGGATTGCAGAAAAAATACGTTATGATTTAAAGACGGCAGCAAGTGTTTTCTTGTAGAGGTTATCAGGAGGGGCTTATGCTTGATTCTTTGAAAGAGGCAGGGAAAAGCATTGGACGCGAATTAACGCACGCTTGGGAAAGTCTGTCCGATGGCTGGCGTGAACTGCTCGGTCGTTGCAGCAGTGCACTGGTTCGTTACGAGCGGCTGAAATATGATAATGAAAGCGATTCATTTCCGTGTTGGGGACTAGTCAATGCGGAAGTGGAAGAAACCGTTTCCGATCTGGTTGTCCGTGTCGAGATGCCGGGAGTCGACAAGGGAAGTTTTTCAATCCAGATGATTGGAAATACGCTTTTTATTCGCGGAGAAAAGCAATTGGTGCGGGAAAGCGAAGGAAGCACTTACCATCTTGTCGAACGTGCTTATGGCGCGTTTGAAAGAACGATTGCATTACCCCAAAATGTTGATAGTGAAAAGTCGCAGGCGAGTTATGTCAATGGTGTATTGCTGATCCGTCTGCCGAAGACCATCAGCGAAACAGTCCGGAATATTCCGGTTGAATAACGGGTCTGTGCCTGAATATCAGACAGTGATGTCTGTCAGGATTGCAGAGAAAGGATTTCAGATGACAATGACGATAAATTCGCCAGCATTTTCGCATAATGAAATGATGCCGGCGCTTTATACCTGCGAAGGCAAGAATATTTCCCCTCCTCTGGAATGGACAGCTCCGCCGAAAGGAACAAAAAGTCTGGTCATGATTTCGGACGATCCGGATGCACCGGATCCGGCGGCGCCGAAAATGACCTGGGTACACTGGGTTCTTTACAATCTTCCGCCTGTTGCGGGTGTCTTGCCAGAAGGGGTCGCTGACAAGAATTTGCCGGAAGGAACCCGGATCGGGATCAATGACCGGCAATTTGCGGGGTACAGTGGTCCCTGTCCTCCGATCGGAACGCACCGCTATTTTTTCAAGCTGTATGCGCTTGATACGGTTTTGCCTGATCTCGGCAACACGACCAAGGCAGAAATTGTGAAGCGGATGGAGGGGCATATCCTGGCACAGTCCGAGATGATCGGATTGTATATCCGCAAGGAAAACAGATAAATCGGAAAAGGCGTTTCTTTCCTGAAGAAACGCCTTTCGTTTCCATTACCAGCTTCAGGAGGCATTATCTATTCAATCAGCCCAGCACGAATGGCATCATCAACTGTTTCAAGAAAAACGAATTGAAGCTGATTGCGGGCCTCTTCCGGAATGTCATCCAGATCACGTTTGTTTCTGGTAGGCAACATGACGGTCTTGATGCCGGCGCGCAATGCCGCCAGAACTTTTTCCTTGATGCCTCCGACGGGAAGAACCAGTCCCCGGAGGCTGATTTCGCCTGTCATGGCATGATCGCTGGCGATAGATTTGTTCATCATGACAGATGCAAGTGCGAGGAACATGGCAACACCGGCACTGGGACCATCTTTCGGAATGGCGCCTGCAGGAACGTGAACATGGATTTCGCTGTTTTCGAAAAGTTCCTGATTGATCCTGAGATCAACAGCACGTGCTTTGACGAGTGTCAGGGCGGCCTGCGCACTTTCTCTCATCACATCACCCAGCTGTCCGGTCAGGGTCAGTTTGTTTTTCCCCGGAACACGGCTGGCTTCAATGAAGAGGATATCTCCTCCAACCGGTGTCCATGCCAGTCCGGTTGCGATACCGGGCATGCTTGTACGCATGGCGATTTCGCCTTCATATATCGGAGCGCCGAGAATGTCCGGAATATCAGGTGAATCGACGACCACTTTTTCTGTACTTCCCTCGGCGATTTTCATGGCTGCATGACGGAAAACGCTGCCAATCTGGCGTTCAAGATGGCGAACCCCGGCCTCGCGCGTGTAATTGCCGATAATATCGTGGAGGGCATTTTCCGTGATTTCACAATTTTCGGGTTTCAGACCGTTTTCTTCCCGTTGGCGTTTGATCAGATATCGCAAAGCGATCTGGGTCTTTTCCTGTTCCGTATAGCCGGGAAGCTGGATCATTTCCAGTCTGTCACGCAACGGACCGGGAATGGTGTCGGCCATGTTAGCCGTACAGATGAACATGACTTTGGACAGATCGAAAGGAACGGCCAGATAATTGTCCCTGAATGTACTGTTCTGCGCGGGATCAAGCACTTCAAGAAGTGCTGCGGATGGATCGCCTTGGATGCCGGTACCCAGTTTGTCGATTTCATCGAGCAGCATCACACAATTGTTGGTGCCGGCACGACGGATTGCCTGAATGATGTTGCCGGGAAGCGCTCCGATATAGGTACGGCGGTGTCCGCGTATTTCTGCTTCATCGTGTACGCCGCCCATACTGACACGGACGAATTTTCGTCCGGTTGCTTTCGCGATACTTTGTCCCAAGGATGTTTTGCCGACCCCGGGAGGACCGACAAAACACAAAAGAGGGCTTTTGCCTTCGGGGTTGAGTTTGTGGACAGCGAGGAATTCAAGAATCCTTTTCTTGATTTTGTCCAGACCGTAATGGTCTTCGTCAAGGATTTTGCGTGCTTTACCGATATCTGTCCGGTCGTCAGACGAAACGGCCCAAGGCAATTCGATCAGCCATTCCAGATAATTGTGCAACATGGAATATTCACTTGAAGATTCCGGCATCTTTTTCAGCCTGTTCAGTTCTTTTCTGGCATGTATCTGCACTTCTTCCGGCATATGCGCCTTTTCGATCTTCTTGGAAAGTTCGGCCGTTTCGGAAGATGTGCCGTCGATTTCTCCAAGCTGATTCTGGATGGTCTTGAGCTGTTCACGCAGGAGTGCTTCACGGTGACGGTCATCAAGCCGGTTTTTTGTCTGTTCATCAATGTCCTTGCTGACTTTGAGAATTTCAAGCCGATAGGCAAGGTGGGACAAAAGTTTGTCGATGCGTGTTTTCAGATCTGCCGTTTCCAGAATTTCCTGTTTTTCTTCTGGCGTCAAATCCATCAGTCCGGTCATCAGATCGGCAAGCAGTGTAGCGGAGGTTACATTACCCAGTGAATCAGATAACTCCTGCGGGACCTGCGGCAGCATTCGGAGAATTTCCAACGCACGCTGTTTCAACTGTACCATGCGGCCTTGGATATCGACACTATCTTCCGGTTCATCCGGTATTTCTTCAATCCGCGCAACCATAAACGGATAGCCGTCGAGCAATTCGACAAGGCGGAAACGGCTTTCTCCTTGGCAGACGATGTGATGCGCTTCGGATGATGCAGCAACGTAACGCAAAATGTTGGCCGTCGTACCGACCGGATAGAGGTCAGCCTGTCCGGGGTTGGCGGTTTCCGGATTTCTTTGCAGGACAATTCCGATCTGACGGTCGGTCTTCATGGCTGCCTGTGCCGCTAGCAAGGATTTTTCACGGGAAATGGTGACCGGAATGACCATACCCGGAAAAAGAACCATGTTCCGGACAGGAATAACGATCAGGGCATCGTCCGGGATGGGGGGATAGGTATTTTTTTCTCCTGCAGGCAATATCGTCTCATTTGAATTATCTGTATGGTTTTCCGATGATGAAGAAAATTTTTCAAGTTCTGGTGTTGTCATAATTCACCTGTCATCCTAATTTGCTCAGTACCAAGCGCAGGCATCCGTTTTTCAGGGAATTTTCGGATATCTGGTAATGTCCATTTGGCAGGCTGATCTGTTTTTCGAAACGGCCATAAGGGATTTCAAGACGCCTGATAACAGTGTCCGGACTGATTGCAATCTGTCTTTCTCCTACGATATGAATCGTATTGTTTTCCGTGACAACCGTTACTTCTGATGGGTTGACTCCAGGAAGAGCGATCTGTATCAGCAGGTAATGGCCGGTTTCAAGTATATCGACAGGAGGTTCCCAGACTGGACCAGACGGTTTCGGTTTACCCAACTGGAAAAAATGCCGATGGAGCTGGTCGGCCTGTTCCAGCATTTTCAGTGCCTGTGACCACATGGGGCCGGCTGGATCTCGAAACTTCATAATCTTGTTTTCCGTTCGGGTTAAATGAAACAAAATGACCAATGTTGTACGGAAGTGGAAAATCCGCAAACAGTTCGACTGCATACCATCGCATATGGTGGAAAAAGCCGCTTGTGGTTTAACAAACGATTTAAATGTCAGAAAAAAATGCCATAATTCCATCATATGACAATGCGGTTGCAAATCATCCCATTTCCGGAATAGATGGATGCTGTTTCCGATTATTCAAGAACCGGGTTTTCCAATAGATATGGCGGTTTGTCGGAACGGACGCATAAAATCGGGCACCTGCCGGTTTTAACAGGCAAGGTTTGAGACTAGAATACGAATCTTTGTAAATTTGGTGTTTCGGAGTTGTGATTGAAAAATTATCCTCATCCCATCATTGCACGTGAAGGCTGGTTTTATATCATCGTCTCGTTTGCCGTTACCATAGCCGTGACGTATAAATGGGGTATCTGGTCGTTGCCGCTCTGGTTGGTCAGCCTGTTTGTATTACAGTTTTTCCGTGATCCGGGCAGAATGGTTCCGAATATTGAGAACGCAGTTTTGTCGCCAGCCGATGGCCGTATTGTCGTGATCGAGAAAACGGAGGATATTTACGGAAAGCGTGAAGCGTTGAAAATCAGTGTATTCATGAACGTTTTCAACGTCCATTCCAACCGTTCTCCCGTTGATGGCAAAGTGGAAAACGTTCATTATTTTCCGGGAAAGTTCGTCAATGCCGATCTTGACAAGGCATCGCTTGAAAATGAGCGCAATGCGTTGCTCATTACGGCAAAAAACGGCCAGATGGTTACCTGTGTCCAGGTCGCAGGTCTTGTCGCACGACGGATTCTCTGTTACGTAAAGGGAGGCGATATCGTGCGAAAAGGACAGCGTTTCGGTTTTATCCGGTTCGGTTCGCGGGTTGACGTCTATCTGCCACTTTCCGCAAGACCGAAAGTGAGTGTCGGTGATAAAGTTTATGCAACTGAAACCGTTTTGGCTGAATTGTAGGAACGAATTGTCGGCAAGACCAATGCACGATTATCTGAAAACACGATATACAGTTTGCTATTTTGGTGGAGAATGCGCATGACCCAGCAGGAACAACCTCGTACCGGATTGGATTCGACACGCGCGAAATTGCTGCGGAGAAAAGGCATATACCTGTTGCCGAATGCCATTACCATTTCATCGCTGTTCTGCGGTTTTTATGCCATTGTCATGTCTTTGAATCTTGAATTCAGGCAGGCTACGGTTGCTATATTCATATCCATGGTTCTGGACAGCATGGATGGTCGTGTCGCCCGTTTGACCAGAACGCAAAGCGAATTCGGGGCGCAACTTGACAGTCTGGCCGATATGGTGGCGTTCGGCGCTGCACCGGCGCTTGTCGTTTATGAGTGGTCACTCAAGGGCATGGGGCGAATCGGGTGGGTTTCCGCCTTTGTTTTCTGTGCCTGTGCCGCATTGAGACTGGCAAGGTTCAATACCAATATCGCCATCGTGGACAAGCGGTACTTTCAGGGGCTTCCCAGTCCGGCTGCTGCAGCACTGGTTGCAGGGTTTATCTGGCTGATGGACGACATGGGTTTTTCAGGTAGTGATTTTTACTGGACATCCTGGATTCTGACGCTTTATGCCGGTCTGACAATGGTATCGAACGTTCCGTTTTACAGTTTCAAGGTCATGGATATCCGCAAATCGGTGCCGTTCATAGCCGTTATATTGGTGGTGTTGATCTTTGTCGCGATTTCGTTTGATCCGCCGAAGGTACTGTTTGGCCTGTTTGTCCTGTATGGTATATCCGGTTACGTTGTTTATCTCTGGCAAAGGATAAAAGGAAAACCTGTCAGCATTGTCCAGACAAAAGTGGAACAGCATGACGGAGAAGAATGAGGTAAACTTGCGGTTTGCAAATAAGATACAGTTCAGCGATATCGGGGGCGGTATTTTGAAAAATATTGCATGAATCGGAAAAGGAGCTTATAGTTTTTTTCATGAATATCGGAACTTTCAATTCTTCGTTCAATTCCTGTGGCGGCATGTTTTCCCGCCTGTCACTATTGCTCGTCCTAGCACGCCAAGCGTGCTGATATCCCTCTTTTTGACAATCCGGAACCCTTTATGGTCCTCATCCAGGAGACGGGGAGGGATAAGGTTCCGTTCCTGTTTAACAATCAATTCTCGAATTATCCAAAGGAGCACATCATGGCTGGTACACCAGCAGATTCGGCAGAAAAAATCATCATATTTGATACGACGTTGCGCGATGGGGAACAAGTCCCGGGTAGCCAGCTGAATACACTTGAAAAAATCGAAGTCGCCAGAGCTCTGGAGGCATTGGGTGTTGATGTTATTGAAGCCGGTTTCCCGATTTCCAGTCCGGGCGATTTCAAGTCGGTCGTCGAAATTTCCAAGGTTGTCGAAAAGCCAGTCATTTCAGCATTGACACGCGCTATCGAGAAAGATATCGATGTGGCTGCCGATGCGCTGAAATATGCCAAAAAAGGACGGATTCATACAGGTATCGGTACATCGCCGTATCATATTTATTCCAAATTCAATTCGACACCCGAACAGATTCTCGAACGGGCTGTCAAGATGGTCAAATATGCCAGAAAATATGTGGATGATGTCGAATTCTTTGCGGAAGATGCAGGACGCAGCGACAATGAATTCCTCTCCCGCGTTGTCGAAGCCGTCATCGCGGCTGGCGCAACCGTCATCAATATTCCGGATACGACAGGTTACTGCACGCCTTACGAGTACGGTGCGAAAATCAAGTATCTGAAAGACCATGTTGCCAATGTCGATCGTGCCGTTCTGTCCGCTCATTGCCATAATGATCTGGGTATGGCGACAGCCAATTCACTGGCAGGTATCATGAATGGTATCCGTCAGGTTGAATGTACAATCAACGGTATCGGTGAACGGGCGGGCAACACATCGCTTGAAGAAATTGTCATGATTCTGAAATGCCGTAAGGATATCCCGGCATATACCGATATTGATACCACCAAGATCATCAAGACATCGCGTCTCGTATCCAATCTGATGCGCATGCCTGTGCAGCCGAACAAGGCGATTGTCGGACGGAACGCTTTTGCCCATTCATCAGGTATCCATCAGGATGGCGTGCTTAAAAATCGTGAGAATTATGAGATTATCGATCCGGCCGATATCGGGGTCAGTGATTCCTCGATTGTTCTGACGGCGCGCAGCGGTCGTGCGGCACTGGATCATCATCTCCGCCGTCTGGGATACGAACTCTCGCATGCAGAACTGGATGTCGCCTACAGCAAATTCCTTGTGCTGGCTGATGCACAGAAATCTGTTTCCGACGACGATCTTCGTAATCTGGCCGGAACAGGAATTGTGGAAGATGCCAGAAGGATCAAGCTGGATTATCTCCAGGTCGTTTGCGGGAAGAATGCCATTCCGATGGCGACCGTTCGTCTCATTATTGATGGCGAATCCTGTGTGGCGACCGCTGCCGGTAATGGTCCGATTGATGCATCGATCAACGCTGTACGCCAGTTGATCACACAGAAGGTCACGCTGGAAGAATTCCTGATCCAGGCATTCACACGCGGTACGGATGATGTCGGGAAGGTTCATATCCAGGTAGAAAACAAAGGCAAGGTTTACTACGGTTTTTCCGCGGACACGGATATCATCACCGCCTCGGTCAATGCCTATATCGATGCGGTTTCAAAAATTATCTGATTGTCGCAAGAGCAAAAAAGGATGCGAGACATCGCATCCTTTTTTGTATGGGTATTCAAAAGTCGATTCCGATACCGCCACTACCACCGCCGACTCCAATACCGACGCCTATGCCACCAGGCCCTCCGAAAAAGCCATTGTCGCGCAGGTAAAGAGGATCCTGGCCGTTTTCCATTCCTCTGACAATTCCGCAGGAATCAAAATAAATATGCATCATGGAATTCCAGATGCCTTCTTCCTTGTACCGGTAAGACCATGCTTCCTGTTTCTTCAGCGGTAAATACGCTGTTTCTGTCGGATGGCCTATTGTCCGCAAAACGTCATTTTTGTTGAACTGGTTAACCTTGATGGTGGCGAATTTTTCCCGGGTCCTGACATTTTCATAGGAAATCAGTTTGTCGTCAGGTCCGATTCTCGCCATATAAGCGTATTGTGACCATTCACTGACGGGCCACTCGAGCACTTTTGTATCACCGTCCGGATACTCGATTGCAGGAGGACCGTTCCGGGCGATGACTTGCTGTACAGGCATACCCGGAGTCAGGGAAGGGCCGAATACGGAAGCGCAACCTGTCAGCGCGAATGAACCTGCCAGAACGCAGGCCAGAAAAGGATGTTTCATGATGGCTCCTTGAAAGGATTGCAGGCAATTCGTTATTTGCGAATGTACATAGGATCCTGACCGTTTTCCATTCTTCTGACGATGCCTTGCGAGTCGAAGTAAATATACATCATGGAATTCCAGATGCCTTCTTCCTTGTACCGGTAAGACCATGCTTCCTGTTTCTTCAGCGGCAAATACGCTGTTTCTGTCGGATGGCCTACCGTTTTCAGCACGTCATTTTTGCCGGCATGGTCTATGCGGATGGTATCGAATTTTTCACGTGTCAAAACCTGTTCGTAAGAAATCAGTCGTCCATCCGGGCCGATTCTGGCCATGTACGCATATTGCGCCCAGGGCCCGACGGACCATTCCAGAAGCCGTGTATCGCCTTCAAGATATTCGGCGTCCGGAGTGCCTTTTAATGCGATGACTTCTTCTGCAGGTGTTCCAGGGGCGGGAGTTGAAAAAATGGAAGCGCAGCCCGAAAGTGTCAGAGACAGGATCAATATCGTCAACAATGTTGGTCGTTTCATGGTGATTTCCTGTAATGGTTCAAACTTTTACAGTTCTTATTGTACAGAAAACGCTTTTCCGGTATACTGCCCTACCGGTCGATCTGACCGGTATTTATATTGTTTGTTCACGGCAGAGGGGGTTGCGTACTCCGTCCGTCGCATGTGAGGATTAATATTATGGCATTGCTTAAAGAAGACAAGGCTGCTATCGTGTCTGAAAATGCACGCAGCCAGAACGATACAGGTTCCCCTGAAGTACAGGTAGCCCTGTTGACGGCACGCATCAATGATCTGAATGGTCATTTCAAGGTGCATACCAAGGATCATCATTCCCGTCGCGGACTGATCAAGATGGTTAACCGTCGCAAGGATCTGCTGGCTTATCTGCGCAAGAAAGATATCAACCGCTATCGTGATCTGATTGCAAAACTCGGCCTGAGAAAATAATCGTTGTTACGAGCCGAAAAGTCTTTATGAAATGCCTGCGTCAATATTTGACGCGGGCATTTCGTTATGGATACGACTAGTGCAATGTGCCGGATGCGATGAGTTGTCGATATTGATCATTTATTGTAATTGTAATGAGGCGAACGGCAGCGCCTGAAAACCTGTCGGCAAAAATGAAAGGAATTACATGTTTAACAAAGTAAGCAAAACTTTCCAGTACGGTCAGCATACCGTTAAGCTGGAGACTGGTGAGATTGCGCGCCAGGCCAGCGGTGCAGTGGTAGTGTCCATGGACGATACCGTTGTGCTGGCAACTGTTGTAGCGAAAGACGATATCAAGCCCGGACAGGATTTTTTCCCCTTGACAGTCGATTACATTGAAAAAAGTTATGCCGCCGGTCGTATTCCAGGCAGTTTCTTCAAACGTGAAGGCCGTCCATCCGAAAAAGAAACGTTGACTTCACGCCTGATTGACCGTCCGATCCGTCCTCTTTTTCCGGATGGCTATTTCAACGAAGTTCAGGTCATCATTCATGTACTTTCGGTCAATCCGGAAATTGATCCGGATATTCCTTCCATGATTGCGGCATCTGCGGCACTGTGTGTTTCCGGAATTCCTTTCAATGGGCCTTTGGGCGCCGCGCGGGTCGGGTATATTGACGGACAGTATGTATTGAATCCAATTGCATCGCAGTTGCCGTTATCCCAGCTGGATCTGGTTGTCGCGGGAACCGAACAGGCAGTCCTGATGGTCGAGTCCGAAGCGAAGGAACTGCCGGAAGACGTCATGCTTGGGGCAGTTGTGTTCGGCCATGAACAGATGAAAGTGGTCATCAATGCCATTAACGAGCTGGTGCGTGATGGCGGCAAACCGGAAGTGGAATGGGAACCACCTGCCAGAAACGAGGAACTGATCGCTGCCGTTACCCGGATCGCGGAACCGGAATTGCGCAAAGCATACCAGATCCGTCAGAAGCAGGCACGGTCAAGCGAGTTGCGCCATATTTATGAAAGAGTGAACCAGACATTGGCGGAAGAAGCGGAAGCCAGGAGTGAAACAGCGCCGGATACAGTCGAAGTCGGCAATATCCTGTTCGATCTGGAAGCCAGGATTGTCCGTTCGCAGATTCTGGATGGCGAACCGCGTATTGATGGACGCGATACCCGTACAGTTCGTCCGATTACCATCCGTACAGGTGTTCTGCCAAGGACGCATGGTTCGGCTTTGTTCACCCGTGGGGAAACACAGGCACTTGTTGTAGCCACATTGGGAACATCCCGAGACAACCAGAAAATCGATGGATTGATGGGGGAATACAGCGATGCTTTCATGATGCATTACAATATGCCTCCTTTTGCCACTGGCGAAACAGGTCGTGTCGGTACGCCGAAACGCCGTGAAATCGGACATGGCCGTCTGGCAAAACGCGCACTTGTGGCCTGTTTGCCGTCACAGGATGAATTCAGCTATTCTATACGTCTGGTTTCGGAAATCATGGAATCGAACGGATCTTCGTCCATGGCTTCCGTTTGCGGTGGTTCGCTGGCATTGATGGATGCCGGTGTACCGGTCAAGACGCACGTTGCGGGGATTGCCATGGGGCTGATCAAGGAAGGCAACAAATTTGCGGTATTGACCGACATTCTGGGTGATGAGGACCATCTGGGTGATATGGACTTCAAGGTAGCAGGAACGGCCAATGGCGTAACCGCCCTGCAAATGGATATCAAGATCCAGGGAATTACCAAGGAAATCATGCAGGTGGCGCTGGCACAAGCCAAGGAAGGACGTATGCATATTCTTGGCAAGATGCAGGAAGCCATGCCTCACTTCAAGACGGAATTGTCCAATTTTGCCCCTCGTCTGATAACCATGCGCATCAATCCGGAAAAAATCCGCGACGTTATTGGAAAAGGTGGTGCCGTTATTCGTGCATTGACTGAAGAAACAGGTGCACAGATCGATATCAATGACGACGGTATCGTGACGATTGCATCAGTCGATGCCGCTGCCGGTCAGGAGGCCAAGCGCCGTATTGAAGAATTGACGGCTTCGGTTGAAGTCGGAAAAATCTATGACGGTACCGTCTTGAAATTGCTGGACTTCGGCGCTATTGTCCAGATATTGCCGGGCAAGGACGGGTTGTTGCATATCAGCCAGATTGCCAGTGAACGCGTCAATGCGGTTTCCGATTATCTGGAAGAAGGCCAATCTGTTCGCGTCAAGGTGCTTGAAACCGATGAACGTGGCCGTATCAAATTGTCCATGAAAGCGGTGGCAGCCGAGGAAAATCCTGCACCGGCAGAATAAGCGATTTTCCCGTTTCCGGTCAGAGGACAGGAAAAGATTGGAGCGGAATCCTCCCGGAGGTATCCGGGAGGATTTTTGTTTGATTCGGAACGGCGGCTCCGGCTGAGAACCGGTCTGTCCGTTAATACTGATATTTAAAAGAACCTTTCTTGAAGGGCAGACTGTACTATCTGGCGGTCTGGCATACTTGCATGGCATACGAAGTCATGCGGGCGACTTCAATAAATCGTTCCCTTTTAACACCATCCCAAAGGGGAGAATTGACATATGAAAGCAATTGAAATTATCAACCAAGGGTCGGCCGGATATTTGCAGCTGACTGAAAGGCCAATTCCGGTTGCCAAGGAAGGCGAAGTGCTGATCAGGGTTCATGCAGCGGGAATCAACCGGCCGGATGTGTTGCAGCGTATTGGCCGCTATGTGGTT
Source organism: Oscillospiraceae bacterium (assembly GCA_963655605.1). Taxonomy (GTDB): domain Bacteria; phylum Pseudomonadota; class Gammaproteobacteria; order Burkholderiales; family Burkholderiaceae_D; genus Oxalobacter. The sequence goes on along the minus strand of CAVKGJ010000012.1, from coordinate 2,064 downwards.
CCGAAAGGTGCGCCTGACATTCCGGGGCTGGAGATAGCCGGTGAAATCGTCGGTGGAGACGTTTCCGGCAGCGATTTCAAAATAGGCGATATGGTATGTGCTCTTGTACAGGGTGGTGGATATGCCGAATACTGTACAGCCTGTACGAAGTTGTGTCTTCCCGTACCGGAAGGGCTGACACCAGTCGAAGCCGCTTCATTGCCTGAAACCTATTTCACGGTCTGGAGCAATGTGTACGATATGGGCGGGCTGAAAGGAAACGAAAGTTTTCTGGTTCAGGCCGGTGCTTCCGGTATTGGTGTCGCAGCCATCCAGATGGCAAATGCCATGGGACATCGTGTTTTTGCAACGGCCAGAACGGAAGAAAAATGCCGAGCCTGCGAAAAACTGGGGGCGGAACGGTGCATCAATTCCACTACCGAGAATTTTGCGGAATATATCAAGGAGGCAACAGGCGGAAAAGGTGTTGATGTCATTCTGGATATTATCGGTGCAGCCGTACTGGACAAGGAAATTGACTGTCTTGCCGATGAAGGGCGGCTTGTCCTGATTGCGTATCTCGGAGGGAGATTGGGAACGGTCGATCTGGCACAGATCGTCCACCGGCAACTGATGGTAACCGGATCAACCCTGCGTCCCCGTTCCAATGAATTCAAGGCAAAGATTGCCGAAAACCTGAAAAAGCATGTCTGGCCGCTGATCGGAGAAGGCAAAATCAAGCCGGTCATTTACAAGGTATTTCCATTGGCCGAAGCGATGCAGGCACAAAAATTGATGCAGTCAAATACCCATTTCGGAAAAATCGTGCTTCAGGTCGTCTGATCCGGCCGGACTGTATTTTCAGGGGGCATGGCGTTTCCGGAATACCAGATCCCAGACACCGTGTCCCAGCCTCAATCCCCGTTTTTCGAATTTGGTAAGCGGACGGTAGTCCGGTCTTTCAGCGTAACCGGATGCCGTATTGACCAGTGACGGTTCCGCATTCAGCACATCGAGCATCTGTTCGGCATAGTTTTGCCAGTCGGTGGCACAATGCAAATAGCCGTTATCACGCAGACGGGTCGTCAGGAGATGGACGAAACCGGGCTGGATCAGGCGGCGTTTGTGGTGTCGTGCCTTGTGCCACGGATCCGGAAAAAAAATATGCGCACCATCCAGTGAATTTTCAGAAATCATTTCTTCAAGCACTTCGACAGCATCGTGCTGGATAATCCTGATATTGGATAACTGTTTTTCATCAATCAGTTTCAAAAGACTGCCGATTCCGGGGGTGTGTACCTCGACACCAATGAAATTCAGCTCAAGCCGGTTTGCCGCAATGGCTGCCGTTGTTTCACCCATACCGAAACCGATTTCAAGAACGGTTTTTGAATCACGACCGAACAATTTCGTGTAATCGAGAGTGGTCTTGTCAAAAGGGATGCAGAATTTTGGACCAAGCTCATCGATAGCCCGTTCCTGACCGGTCGACAATCGGCCCGCACGTGTCACGAAACTACGGATTCTGCGGACTTCCGGATTGAAAAACATTGGTTTCCCGGATTTATGGTTGATTGGCTTGTCTGACATGATCTGAAAAAAGATGAAAGAAGAATAAAAGCGAGCGCCATTTTACCAGAACGCCCCATAAAGCCCTGTTCTTTAGGGAAGAGATATAAGGAGCGGACAGCTTTGCAGTTATAATCAGAGGCTTCCTGTTGAGAAATCAGCATAAGCGTAATATGCGGTATATATATCCAGTTATTAGTTTCTCCCATGAGAATCAGAAAAGCTTTCCGATACGAGTTGATGCCAAAAGGCGGAGATATCCGCAAGATGAAACGGTTTTGCGGATGTGTGCATTTCGTATTCAATCGGGCATTGGCATATCGGAAAGAAAAGCATGAAGCGCGGATAATGCAGCCAGATTCGAGCCTGTAACGCATTCTGTGGACATTTATCAGAGAAAGGAAGAAACCCTTTCTCCGAATTCGATGCAGAACCGATTCAGTGCTGATTTCCAGTTCTGAATCGGCATGGTCCATTTTCTGGACGATTCCATTATAGCCAGCCAGACCACCTTCA
>CAVKGJ010000011.1:0-23510 GCA_963655605.1 Oscillospiraceae bacterium | reverse complement strand
TTCCGAAACCCTGCGCGCCCTGAAAAATCCGGACGACTACGACGCCCGCGCCAACCTCATGTGGGCCTCCACCATCGCCCACAACGACATCTGCGGCGTCGGACGGGAACAGGACTGGGCCAGCCATGCCCTGGAGCACGAGCTTTCCGCCCTCTACGACTGCCCACACGGTGCGGGACTGGCCGTCATCCTGCCTGCCTGGATGGAATATGTCATGGAACATGACATCGACCGCTTCGCCCAGTTCGCCCTGCGTGTCTGGGGTTGCGAAATGGATTTCGCACACCCCGATGTCACCGCCCGCGCAGGTATCCGATCCTTCCGGGCCTTCCTTCGGCTGATCGGCATGCCCACCAGCTTCGCCGAAATCCGTGCCCGCGAAGACGATATTCCCGTCCTGCTCGAAAAACTCCGGATCGGCAACAACTCCATCGGTTCCTTCGTCAAACTCGATATCAACGACTGCGAAAAAATCTACCGGCTAGCCTGCCGTTCCCCTCTGGCACCATAAACGCCGCCCCATACCCGTCGTCCGCCCGGTGCGGACGGCAACAACAGCATCCCTGAATGGTACTCCGAGTGAGATTATGTCTGAGGCATCACCCAGATCAAAGGATTCCTTTTTCCGGAAAATCACGTACGATGGCCTGCTTTTCTATTCAGCCTGAAATGATAACTTCCGGCTCGATGACATAAACCTTCCTCGCCATATAACTCGTATGACTTCAGCCAGATCGTTAGTTGATGATTCGCTATTCCCTGCTCAATCTATTCAAAGGGTAACCGACTTTCAAAAGTCTGATCAGATCAGGTTCTTCTTCAAAATGATACTTCATAAGAAAACTGCCCCTCCAAAAGTTTTAGGTCCAACTTTTGGGGGGCGGTTCAATTTGGAACGACTTTGTTTTTCGGGAAGGATGAATCAGAACGAAAGAGCCGCGCCAGCGCCATAGGCTGCCTGACTTCCGGATTTACCGACGCTTGCCTTGAAGGTCAGGTTTTCGTTTGCACGGATGCTTGCACCGATTGCCACTGCGTTTTCTCCTTCAAAATTACCCATGCCAACACCGATAGCGAAACGCTTGTTATAGTCCACCGTCGGGATATTGGCAATAGCTGTCACAGCAGCAATACCGCGATATGCCGTTCTCTTGACATCGCTCAACCGGCTTTCCACACTGGACAAACGGCTATCAATGTTTTGTATTTGCGTCCAGTTCTGCTCGATACTGTGGCCACTACCGTTGAATACATCGCCGGAAAAGCTGACGTTGTTCTGGTTGACCGTGACGGTCTGCTGCGTATTTCCACCTCCTAATACGATGGAATTGCTCTTGATGGTGGTCGTATTGCCGTCCTGTGACGCCTCAATGGTCTTTGTGCGTTCGTTTGTTATAGCAATGGCATTCGTGTTTTTGGTAACCTTTTCGTTTGTCGCATTTAACTGGCCGCCATTGACTGCATCTTTGCTGCCAGATTTGAGTTCGCCATCTGCCACATTGGTGATTTTCTTATCTTTTGCATCGATGCCATTTTTTGACAGGTAAGTATTGGCATTCTTTACTGCCGTCTTGGCAGTTTCATTCAAATCAAGGACATACTTTTTATTCTTACTGTCATCTTTGGTAAGTTTTGCCTCAATCAATGAGTCCTTAACGCTGATACTGTTATTAACCTTGTTTTCGATGGTCGTTACTGTATTGTTGTCGTTAAATTCTCCGGACACTGAATTACCAGCAGAATCGCTCAGCGTAATGGTCTTGACATCGTTTCCGGAAACCTCCAGTTCAGTATTGGTCGTGCCGGCATTATCGATCTTTTGTTGAGTTTCAGCATCCAAACTGATTGTATAAGTCGGACGCATAGGATTCGTAGTTTCACTTTCAATAGAAATCCCAGCCCCTGCGTTGATAGTGCCGTCCCTCTGACGAGAATCTTGTACCGTCATGTCAATACCGGTAATACTGCCGTTACCAGCCTGTGCAACACCACCCATTGTAGCCATTGCACTCAAAGCCACTGCTGCTGCCACCGCCTTTACGCTCTTCTTGCCATTTGAACGAATATGTTCGTTGCCGACCACGAACATTCCTTTTGCCTTGCTGAAAACAATTTTGAATATCCTGTTCATAATTTCTCTCTACGTTGATACATCATCCTGAAAATTCATCATGTGATTCACTGAAAGATGGTGTATTCAATGCGTCTGATAATAACTGCTACAGGACATTATCTTTTTTATAACTATTTGATATTAATAGATTTTTATCTTTCCTCCGCTTGCCAGCGGATAAATTTAATGACGTTGAGTATTGAGTTTTTTTTTGAAAAAGATAAAATAATTCAAGCTGATAGAGCGTATGATTGTGTCGGATTAAACGTCCAGGAACAGTTATTAGCGGATGTTTCTTTTCCACAAAGATGTCCGGCCGCATCCGCAAAAACAGGAAATTTCGCCTGCATCCGGTTCCGCCAGACAGTGTTTTCCACCCGCTTCGATCCGCTTTGCGGCAACCGGAAAAGGAAAAAGAAGATAAAACAGAAAAACCGGCGGTGGGCACATACTAGCTCCGCCGACCTTCATCATCCGTGTCCTGTGCCTGTCATGAACGTCAACGTTCCGGCTGACCTTTGACCTGCCTGTTCTGGTTGTCATGATCCTGCTGTACAACAAACGCGCCATCAGCATGGCATTCCACGAAATCGCCGGACTGGTGCTATTCGCCTTTTTCGTCATCCATCTGGTCATCAACCGCAGATGGTTCACCGCGATCACAGCCCCCGGACATGCTCTTGTAGTGCACGCAACAGTTCCGGTTCCGGTCCGAAAGCCGTCGGCAAACGGCACGACACACCAGGCATCGTCACCTCCCTTAAAACGCTGGGCCAGTTCCTCTCCATGACACTCGCCATCGTGACCGTTTTCATAGATAGCCAACCGGCAGGAAACGGACGCCAGAGAACCTGACGCCGTACCATCTGCCGGACAGCTGCCTCTTCTTTTCCGCAACCGTCCATCCTGCTATCATTCATACTTGAAAATGCAGGCTCTTTCTTCTACTTTTTCAAGAGGCAATTCATGCAAGTCAAAAAACAGACAAAAAGCGGATGGAAACACTATGCGACCCTGCTGGTTTTCGTCCTGCTGATCGCACCGTTCGGAATGGTTTTCGCCGGCCCGGCGGAAGATGCCGCCAAAGGCATCGCGTTTTACGAAACGAAGCATTATCAGGATGCCCTTCCCTATCTGCAAAAAGCGGCCGAGGCGGGAGACACAAAAGCCCAGCTCTATCTGGGCAACATGTACCGAGAAGGTCTGGGGGTCAAAAAAGACTATGCCAAAACCATCCCCTGGTTCGAAAAAGCGGCCAATGCCGGCAACGTCCGTGCCCAGACCTATCTCGGCATCGCATACAGTGAAGGCCTCGGCGTCGAACCCGACTACGAAAAGGCAGCACAGTGGTTCCTGAAGGCTGCGCAGCAGAACCATGGCCCTGCCCAGACGCTCGTCGGCGTCATGTATTACAAGGGTATGGGCGTCGAACAGAGCTTTCCGGAAGCGAAAAAATGGCTGGAAAATGCATCCGCCAATGGTGAGAAAGATGCACAGTCCTTCCTCGGCCTGATCTATCTGGAAGGGGGGGAGGAAAACAACCCGGCCAGAGCCGTAGAACTGCTGACAAAAGCGGCCGACCAGAACGAACCGTTGGCCCAGACCATCCTCGGCATCATGTATATCCAGGGCAAATACGTTCAACAGGACTATACCAAAGCCGAAGCGCTCCTGACAAAGGGCGCCGAAGCGGGCAATGTCGATGCCGCCACCTTCCTCGGCAACATGTATTATCGTGGGCAGGGTGTAAAAAAAGACAAGGACAAGGCTGTCAAATGGCTTGAAAAGGCAGCCGTCCGCGGTGACGTCGATGCACAGGAACTCCTGTACCGTGTCCATCACGCAAAACCCGGTGAATGGGACGACTGATTCTCTCTCCGTCCACCAGAAAAAAGCGTTCCCGTGCGGAACGCTTTTTTCATACCGGCACGGTTATCCGGAAATGGCATATTCCTTTCACTGCGCCAACCGTTTCGGCACGTCAGTGGCGGACTCCATGAACCTGCGGTCATAAAATCCGAAAAATCGCAATAAGGTCGTTTTTCCGCTTCCTATAATCGGACTTGTTTCAACCTATCCAGGAGGACAAACATGGACGATTTCCGCATGCAACATTTCCGTCAGGACAAAAAAAGCATACTGGACGAGAATCTGTGCGCCACACTCGAGTGACTGGACAGTGAAAACCGGAAGAACGGGATCATTGACCTGATCACATCACTCGACGGTGCACGCGATGATCTTGAACAGGCATCCGGGGACGCCTACGCATTCAGCAATCTGATACCTACGAGGCATATCTTCGGGCCGAACAATGGCTCAAAGGCATCGAAAAGGAAGGCATGCAAAGCGGGATCTGGCATTACCGGTATTCCGCGGCACTGGCTAGCTAGGGCAAATTCGACGAAGCGCTGGACGCCATCGAACGCGGGACGCAGGTCGTACCGTCCTGACCCGAGGCTAGCTCCAGCTCGCACACATACAAGTAAGTATCACGCGGACACAAAAACGATATCGGTCATTCCGTTTCCGTCGGGCTCAAACTCGTTCCCGGAGATGGCGAATTTCTGGTACTGAACGACGGCCATTAAGAACGGAACGGGTAGCGGGAGCACCGCCCTTATCGTCTCCGCGACAGATAGTGTTACCTGAAGGCGGACACACCCGGCCGGGCTTTCTCCATCTCCTAGCCGTATCCTGTTTTCCGGCAGGCGATCCGCTCCTTTCGCATCCACTTTCGTCAGGTACCTGAAAAAAGGACATTTCCGATATGACCGGCAACACGGCAAGGCACAAAACCGCTCGGTATGCAACTCCTTTTCCCTTTTTCTGCACAGGACTCAATATTTATCATAACGCGATACTTCCTGTTGCCCTATTCTCCCTGAAAACAGCCTTTCGCAGGCACTTTTTCATTCACTTTCAAACGGGAAACGACCATGTCACACAAAATACTTTCCAGAACTATCTTCGGTTGCGGCATTGCGGCTCTCTCCATTCTGTCCAGTGGCAACGCGCTGGCAGCCGACCATTACACAAAACTTAACGAATGCGTCGGCTACTACAACCAGAACCAGTATGGAAAAGCACTCCCTTGCTTTACCGAAGTCGCCCAAACCGGCAACGACCAGGCCGAAACCTATCTGGGCATCATGTACCAGCACGGTTTCGGGACCAAAACCGATTTGGCGACCGCCGCCCGGTGGTACAACAAAGCCGCGAAACAGGGCGACAGATGGGCCTGGCATAACCTGATGGCGATGGGCGATCCGAAACTGGCGACCGGCAAAAATTACGACGACTACCGCAAGGCGCTGGAAACCGGCGTGAAAAACGGCGACCCGGAAGCCGAAACCGCGACAGGCGTCATGTACTACTACGGTCTGGGCGGCACGAAACAGGACTACGGTACTGCTCAAAACTGGTTCGAACGCGCGGCGAAAAAAGGGAATGCAGACGCGGCCAATTATCTCGGCCGCATGTATTACTACGAAACCGGCGTCGAGCAAAACTCCATGATGGCCAGACAGTATCTGGAACAGGCCGCCAGAGGCGGCAACGTCCAGGCAAAAAACCTGCTAGAAAAAATGAAATAGTCCTGTCGGCCATGTATTCTCTTTTCCGTCCATAGCGATCTCGCCGGATGTCTGTCTCCATCCGGCGGGAACTGGCCGCCGTTCTCGCTACTATGCCGCCGGTACCGGAATGCGGTCCGGCATATGTCCGACATTGCAACTGGCCCGATCCGGTTTTCTGGAAACATGGCGTCCGAACAACACTTTACAGGGACTGCAAGACGCGACCCGCGCGCTTTGCTATGATTCCCACCAATCTATTACAGTTGCCTGAATTGCAAGAAAATGATTCGTCCCATTCCCGTCTCTTCCCCGATCTCCAGATGGATGTCCCGTCTGGCACTGGTCTGCTGCATGCTTCCGCTGGTACCGGCCCCGGCTGCAGCGGAAGAACGCTCCGAAGGCGTCCGCCTGTATTACAGCCAGCAATATCGGGAAGCCGCCCCGCTTCTGAAACGCGCAGCCCACAAAGGCGACGCCAAAGCGCAGGCCTGCCTCGGCTTGATGTACCAGGAAGGACTGGGCGTCCCGCAGGACTACAAAAAGGCGAAAAAATGGTTCGAAAAAGCTGCCCTGCAAAACCGGGCCGATGCGCAAACCTTCCTCGGCATGCTTTACAGCCAGGGCAACGGGGTCGAAAAGGATTTCACCACCGCAAAAAAATGGTTCGAAAAGGCGGCCGAACAAGACTTCGCCCCGGCACAGACACTGGTTGGCCTCATGTATGCCAAAGGCGTCGGCACGCATCGCAACATGACGCAGGCCGAAAGATGGCTCAACCGCGCAGCCGATCACGGGGAAACCGACGCCCAGACTTTTCTGGGAATCCTGTATCTTGACGGTACTGAACTGCCGCAAAACCTGCCCGAAGCAGTCCGCCAGTTCAAACAGGCCGCCGAAAAAGGCGACGCCAATGCACAGGCGGCACTCGGCATGATGTACTTTTCCGGCAAGGGTGTGAAGGAAAATCCGGAAAACGCCGTCGAATGGCTCGAAAAGGCGGCTATCGCAGGCAATGTCGAGGCGCAAACCTTTCTCGGCAGCCTGTATTACAAGGGAATCGGCGTCGCCAGAGACGACGTGAAAGCCGGTTACTGGCTCCAGAAAGCCGCCATCGCAGGCGATACAGACGCGCAGGCAGCACTGGACGATCTGCTTGGCAACGAACGGACGGACGACACCGGACAGCGGCCATGAAAAGTGGATGCGCCTTTCCGGCCGGAAAAGGACGGCACTCAACGCCTGCACAGGCCACGAACGGCCCTTGCCTTATACCGGCACGAACAGGTAGAGCACGACTCCCAGTGCGCCGGTCGCCAGCATGATATGGACGGGATCAACCTTCTTCCATTTGCGCAGGACAAACAGGGCCACACAGAAAATGGACACGGCAATCCAGTCTGTATGGTCCAGATCGGCGGCCGACGGCAGGGTTTCCTTATGCCAGAATGCCAGAAACAGAATGGTCAGCCCTGCCAGCGCGATCATGGAAACAACGGTCGCACGCAACTGCAACAGTACGTTTCGCACGATCCTGAAATTCCTGAAACGGTAATAAGCGAAAGCAAGCGCCAACACGATCAGGCAGGAAGGTAGCACACAACCGAACGTGGCGACAATCGCCCCTGATAATCCGGCGATCCGGAGACCGACGAACGTGGCCGAATTGATGGAAATCGGCCCTGGCGTCATCTGGGAAATCGTGATGATGTCGGAAAATTCCGCCATCGACAGCCAGGGATGCTCCTCCACCACCTGCTGCTGGATCAGCGGCATGGCAGCATATCCGCCGCCGATGGAAAACAGGCCGATCCGGAAAAAACTCCAGAACAGTTCAACGTAAATCATGCGTCGTCCTCCCGTTCCTGTCCTTCCTGCCGCTGGCGCCGGTATTCCTCTTTTCTCCTGAAACGGATTTTCCGGAGACGCTCGCCGTACAGCGTATCGACCACCCCGATCGCACCGCACACAATGATGACTGCAAATATATTGACATCGAAAAAAAACGCTGCGACAAACGAACCGGCCATGATGACATAAGGCATGATCCGCTTGCGGGACAGCACGTTTTTGCCCATCGTGATGACCACATCGAGAATGATCGCGGCAACTCCCGCCTGCATGCCTTTCAAGGCCAGCGCGACATATTCGTTGCTCCTGAAAGCGGTATAAAACATCGACACGAACGACAGAATGATCAGCGGCGGCAGCACCGTCCCGAAAACCGTCACCACCACCCCCCAAAACCCGGCCAGCCGGTATCCGAGCAGAATCGAGGCATTGATGGCGATCGAACCAGGCGCCGACTGGGCGATGGCTGTCAGATCCAGCATCTCGTCCTCGTCGAGCCATTGTTTTTCCCGGATGAATTTGCGGCGCATCAGTGGAACGATGACGAATCCGCCACCCACCGTAAACGCACTCAGCTGGAATGTGGCGATAAAAAGATCCCGGTAAAACCTTTTGTCCCTGACCATAAATACCTTTCCTAACGACTCCGGCCTGCCGTTCCGGGCATGCCATCCTGCCTGTTGTACTGGCCAGACGGGCAGATATTCCGGTCAGCTGCAAAACGCCACGCATCCTCTCACCCACAGCAAAAAGAATCCTTTTGCATAGCAAAATCCGGTATATGTCATATATACCATAAAATAATGCCTGCGCCTGTGTTTCTTCCTCCGGCAAGCCCTACTGAAAGCGAAAGACACATCCCGCATTGCGTCGCAGCCCAAAAACACCGGCCGCCCGAAAATTCACGGAAAAACGCCATTCGTTCACTTCTAGCAAAAAAATACCGTAATGTCGCCGTTTTTTTTCAACAGAAATGCTGAAAACCTCCATAACTGTCCTTTTCACGTTAATTGAATGGAATTTCTGTGTTTTGTCACCCAGGTAACAGAAAATACTTTGAACCGGCCAAAAGCCCTGCTATCATTGCGTCCGTTTCCAACCTGCCCTGCATTGTGAGTTAAACAGGTATGCCGAAAAACATGAGCCGCAAAAGAAGAAATATCCTTCCCTGGATCGTCGCTGTTCTGACCCTGATTCTGATCATCATCAGCAAAACCGCCTATGCCGCCGGTAACGACGGTTTCAGGCAATGCATGCAGCACTACCAGAACCGCCAGTTCGACGAAGCGTTCTCCTGTTTTGAAAAGGCAGCAGCTTCCGGCAATGCAGAAGCGCAATCCATGATCGGCGTGCTTTACTTTCAGGGCAATGGCGTCAGAAAAAATGACGCTGAAGCGGCAAGATGGTTCGAAAAAGCCGCACTCGCCGGTGAACCCGATGCACAGACGTTCATGGGCGTCATGAGTCTTGAAGGCCGCGGCATGCCGAAAAACGAGAAAAATGCATTCAAATGGTTCGAAAAAGCCGCAGAAAACGGTGAAAGCAATGCACAGAACTACCTCGGTACCGCCTATATGAACGGTCAGGGAACGGACAAAGACATCGGAAAAGCTGTTCACTGGTTTACCCGAGCCGCCGAATCAGGCGACAGAAACGCCCAGAAAATCCTCGGCGCACTCTACCTCAACGGCCATGAAGGCATCGCCAAAGACACATCCAGAGCACGCTTCTGGCTGCAAAAAGCGGCCGACCAGGGCGATGCGGACGCAGGCGAACTGCTGAAACAGATCAACTGACGGCCCCCCTTCAGGACAAAAAGCAATCCCCCGACAGGAGACGTTCCGTCCTTTTCCGTTCTCCTGTATGCAAACTTTCCACCATAACATGCAAACGGGCCCTGCATCCCCTGCAGGATGCTTTTGGATGGAAAACCGTTCGGCACTATTTTCCGAATGGACGGACAAAGCGCCACCCGCATGACGCCACAAACACCGCACAGTACCCCCGTTTTCCCGTCGGAAAAACATGCCGTTCTGCCTGTCGGTTCATAAACGGACAAAACGTTGTGAAATCGCGTCACGTTTCCTCTGCCAGTCCTCGAAGGTGAGTGAAAGTCCATTCATATCAATGACAGGACGCCCGGAAAACGCCACACTCCCACACCGGTACCAGAAACAGCCCCGTCAGAACAACATTATGGCCACAGAACGGAAACGGACAAAACGCAGTCCCGAAAAGCGGACGCAAAAAAGCAGAAAGGAAACCGGCACCAATCCCTATGAGGATGACCGCTTTTTCTGCGAATACAGCGGCATATCCCGTTCCATCAACGGACTGGCCAGCGCCGGGGAATGGCACGAGCTGGAAAAAATGCTGCCCGACTTCTGCGGCAAACGGATGCTCGATCTCGGCTGTGGCTACGGCTGGCACTGCCGCTATGCCATCGAACACGGCGCAATCGCCTGTACCGGCATTGACTCTTCCGAAAAAATGCTGAAACAGGCTCACCGGCAAAACGGTTCCTTTTGGACTGAATACCGCTGCATGGCCATCGAGAACTTCGAATTCGAACCGGAAGCCTACGATATCGTCATCAGCTCGCTGGCCTTCCACTACATCGAATCCTTCGGCGATCTCTACGCCAGAATCTACCGCACGCTCACTCCAGGCGGCACGTTCGTCTTTTCCATTGAACACCCCGTCTATACCGCCAACGCCCCCCAGCAATGGATCACCGACGAAAACGGCAGGAAACTGCACTGGCCCGTCGACCGCTATTTCGACGAAGGCAGACGCGATATCGTCTTTCTGGAACAGCACGTCACCAAATACCACCGGACATTGGCCACCGTCATCAACGGTGTCATCGCCGCCGGCTTCACCCTGACGGGGCTTGCCGAACCCGAACCGGAAAAAAACCTGCTGGAAACCATCCCCGGCATGATTGATGAAACCCGCCGCCCCGCCATGCTGATCGTCTCGGCCGTCAAAAACCGCTGAATACCGGAACCACTTCCCGAGCGGGACGGAAAGAAACACGCACAACCGGACAGTTCCAGACCATTGGAACCAGTCCGCACATTGTATGGAGCATTGCCCTCCATACAATGTCTTTCCGGCACAACGCTTTTCCGGCATATCATATACTCGCAGGAAATCCGCACCAGCCGAAAATCTGCCGGCCCGGGCATACCGCTTCACGACGCTTTGCGGAACTGTTAAGATCACATTTTTTCATCCCGTCCAGATGCCGCACTTCCCGCGAAACACCATGCCTGCATTCCGCCGTTTGCTGTCCGCCTTTCTTCTGGCCATGCCGTTTCTGACAACCGGATGGAATGCATGTGCCCTCGCACCTGTCATGGCCCCTTGTGCCCCTGCCACAGTCGTAGAACGCCTGAACGATTTGCTGGACATGGAAACGGCACGCCACCGAAACGCGGGAAAACAGGCTGACAACCTGTTGCAGGACACTCTGGCAGACATACCGGATATAGCGGGAACACCCGGCAGAAAAAACTGGCATGCCGCCCTGTACCGGTTCATGGAAGCGGCTGAAAACGGGGAACCTCATGCCCAGTATTATCTCGGCCTGATGTATCTGACCGGAAAAGGCACCTCCGTTAACGAACCGAAAGCCTTCGACTGGCTGTTGCAGGCTGCGAGGCACAATCTGCCGAACGCACAGTACTGGCTGGCTGACTGTTACGCCAACGGTCGGGGAACCGAAAAAAGCGACCGCGAGGCGATGTACTGGTACCGTACAGCTGCCAGAAATGGTCACGTGGCAGCCTCAACTATCACCGGACTGGCCTTGCTCTACGGTGTCGGCCTGCCGAAAAACGAAAGGGAAGCGTTCAGCTGGCTGGAAAAAGCGGCCACTGCCGGTGACACACGGGCACAATTCTATCTGTATCAACAATACAAAAACGGCATGGGCATACCGGGAAACGACAGCAAAGCCATGAAATGGCTCGTTCGTTCGGCCCGTGGAGGCTGGCCGGAAGCGAAAATGCAACTTGCCCTGATCCGTCTCGACCGCTATTCGCGGGAGAAAGACAATCTCCGGGAAGCGTCCGAAGCCGTGTCGTGGCTCGAACAGGCGGCACGGAAAGACCGGCGGGCCATGCGGGTGATGGGATCGCTGTACCTGTCCGGCGTGATCGTCAGTGCCGATCCCGCCAATGCCGCGCAATGGTACCGCCGTGCAGCAGAAGCTGGCGACGCGCAGGGGCAAAACAACTATGGCCGGATGCTGTTTGCCGGAAACGGCATCCCACAGGACCGGAAGGCGGCCGCCGTCTGGTTCGAAAAAGCGGCACATCAGGGACATGCCGAAGCCGCCGTCAGACTGGCAACCCAGCTTTTTTCAGGCGATGGCATCGCAGCCGATCCCGGCAAGGCCGTCACGCTGCTTTATCATCCTGCCGCCGAAGGGAATCCACAGGCACAGGCTTTGCTGGGCGCGGCTTATGCCAGCGGGACAGGAACAACGCAGGATGGTGCAAAAGCTCTGTTCTGGTTCGAAAAAGCGGCTGGACACGGCGAACGGAATGCCCAGTACGACCTCTCCCTTCTCTACGATAAAGGATATCTCGTCCCGAAAAACGAGGCCCTGTCGCGCCAGTGGCTTGAGAAAGCTGCTGAAAACGGCCAGCGGGACGCGCAATACCGGCTCGGAACAGCCTGTTATAACGGTACGGGTGGCAAAGACAAGGACGAACGCCTGGCCTGCCAGTGGTTCGGAAAGGCCGCCAGACAAAATCTGGCAGCCGCACAATACGCTTACGCAAGATGTCTCCTGCACGGACCGGATGGATACCGAGACAGGCAAAAGGCCATGATTTGGCTGGCCCGTGCAGCCGGACAGAACGATGCCACGGCGCAGTTGCAGCTGGCCATATGGTATGCGGAAACATCCGATACCTCGGAAAACCGCGCACAGTCCCGGAAATGGCTGGAAAAAGCGGCGGAAAATGGATCAGCCGAAGCCCGGTACCGTCTCGGCAAACAGTATCTTCAGGCAGGAGACTCCGAAACGGCTTGCCGATGGCTGGAAAAAGCCGCTGCACAGCACCATGCCGGCGCGATTGATGCCCTGTCCCGGCCCATACCTGCTGCCTCTGCCACGACAGGCAAAACCATCCCCGCACCTGCAAACCCCCAGCCACCCCCCGCCAGCCGGACACCATGTGGAGATATCCCCCAGCCATGACGATGCCCCGACACACACTCCGATACTGTTCCGGGACATCACGATTTTCCGTTCCGCCTGAAATCCTGTATTTTTCAGTCAGTTCAGCATTTTTTTCGGTGAGTTCTTGCTGTTGCCGGTATAGTACTGGAAACACCTCCGCCAGTATGCGGGCAAAAGACGGCATGGACCAGAACTGCTTTCACCACCACACGGACGGAGGCATATACGGGAAACCAGGCGGAAAAACTAGAGAAACGGCTTGTATTTCAGGACATGAACCATGGACAATCCGTATTTTCCAAGAAGAAATGACAAATCGTCACCCTGCTCCATGATCTTCGCGGTCTGTCTGTTCCATACAGCATATCGCGGAATCGGTTCCTCTTTCCCGTTGATGGAAATCGTGGGTTCTTCCCCCAAATCAGCGATAAAGAAGATTTCATCATCTTTCATGGTTCATCTCGGTTACGGACCTCACGAGGACCGAACGGGCGCTGAATACAGCCCAACCACACCGCCCGTGTATTCTCCTTCTCAAGGTTTTCTATTCACAGACACCCGCCCGTCAGTAACCTTTGACGGACACTTAACGCTTGTGTTCAACCCGCAAACGTCAGCTAGCTGGAGGTATATTCAGTATCGTTTGCTATTCGCACAACGAGTTGATCAACACAAACAAATCTGTTTTGCCGATAACTTGATCATCTTGCTCATGCACATTAAAAAATGTGCGACCGTCACCCGCAAGCAGCATTGACATCCCGCACGCTGGCATACATCGGTAGCACTTTATTGGTTGCTAGCCAAGTTGAAAAAAGAGGGTATTCGGCCTCCGAAACCGCCGCAGTTGCGGTTCCGGTTGCGAATTTACTTGATCGTGTCATGAATTGCAAGAACAGTTTTTGAAGAATAAAACAGTGAAACCATGGCAGACAGCCTTTCATGACATATGAGTCAGCCAACCTGGCCGCACGGAAAACCTGAAACCGGGCAGCCATTTTTTACGTTCAGGCTTGCACGCTTTTACAGCACCTGAAAACGAACTGGCACCAGTACGGCCATTCCGCCGCAAAAGGGATAAAGATAAAGGTGGTCTGGCTGACTATCCTGGATGCTTCCAGAAAATGGACCATGCCGATCCGGAACTGGAAGTCTGCTCTGAACCGCTTCTGCATGAATTTGGAGATCGGGTTTCGGCCTGTCTCTAAAAAAATGTCCACAGAATGCGTACAGGCTCAAATCGTTACAGGCTCGGTTTGGCCTGTCTGCCCGTTATACTTGTACAGGAGCTTTCACGGTTTTTTCCATATAGACGAACTTCAGTTCGGGCGTCGCCTGTTTTTCCCGGAAACGCCGGTATCCCAGTCCCTCGTACAGTTTCAGGTTCCGGATACTGATATTGCTGGTAAACAGCTCATAACGCGGCTTGGGACACGATTTCTCAATCGCCACCAGAAGCTGCGTCCCGATGCCGCGCCCCTGTTTTTCGGGCAACACCATCAGCTTACCGATATAAAGCGTATCGCCCTTCTCACGTGCCCTCACCGAGCCGATAATTACACCGGCCTCGTCCACCGCTTTCAGGACGATTCCTTCCCTGTATTCTTTTTCCAGATCTTTCAACGTCTGCATCAAGGGTGGAATGCTCTCATCATCCAGCAATCTGGCCTCGCCGCGATAAGCCCTGTACTGAAGAGCCAGAATTACGCCCAGATCTTCGGGTTGCGCTTTCAGAATTCTCAAAACGAATATCCTTCAAAAAAAGATAAAATGCGACTATAACCTCAAATTCATGAAATTGACATCCTTCCCCGCCTGAATGCAGGAGATTCCTACAGAGTCAAAGCGCAAGCGCTCTGATCTCTTCGGTGGGTTCCGGCTGCTGGCAACCTGACTGCATCACTCACTTCACAGGCTAACCGGGCGTGTCCCGCCCTTAGTATATTTATCGCGCCAACCATGTCGGCGTTTTCCTCAAATCCACATGTTTCGCACCGGAATTCTGCTTGTGTCTGGCGATTTTCTGCTGGTACGCCAGCGCCCGATTGAATACAAAACGCGCATATCCGCAAAACCGTTTCATCTTGCGGATGTCTCCACCTTTTGGCATCAGCTCGTATCGGTAGGCTTTTCTGATTCTCATGGTATGCCGGATATTGATCTCCTTCTGATTCCATACCGGATCCGGAATCATGCAGAACCTCTCTTCCGGTGCGACTTTGCCGACCATCCTTTAATCCTTTTCCTTAAAAACGGAATCTTACGACACGGGTGATAAAACAAAAAACAGTGTTGGCCTCCAAAATTTCCCGTAAAATGACCAAGTGGGGCGCGCTTACGCCCTTTTTTCATGGATATCACCGAGCCTTCCCTCACGGGAAGGCTTTTTTATCCGAATCAAACGACCTTCCCGTACATTCTGGAATCTGACCGTCATCGCATACCGGTCATGGTCAAAGCCTGATGTCTGGGGTATTCTTCTCAATATTGACATGTTCCGGACAATGAGGAGACGAGATGAGCGTATCGCACGACAGACTCAAAAACAACGAATTTTTCCGAACTGGTGCCTTCATTCACGGCAAATGGATCACGACCGGCAAGACTTTCCCCGATACCAACCCGGCAACCGGCGAAAAACTGGCCAATGTCGCCCACAGCGGTCGCGAGGAAACGGAAGCAGCCATCATCTCCGCGAAAACGGCCTTCGCCGACTGGCGAAAAACCACCGCGACCGAACGGGCCGCCATCCTGAACCGTTGGTATACCCTGATCATGGAAAACCGCCCCTTTCTGGGCGAACTGATGACCGCCGAACAGGGAAAACCTCTTCCTGAAGCACTGGGAGAGGTTGATTACGCCGCCAGCTTCATCCAGTGGTTCGCAGAAGAAGCCCGGCGCGCCAACGGGGAAATCATCCCCCCGTTCAAACCCGGCTCCCGCATTTTCGCCACCCGCGAACCGGTCGGCGTCGTCGCAGCCATCACCCCCTGGAACTTCCCAATGGCGATGCTGACCCGAAAACTCGGCCCGGCGTTGGCCGCCGGCTGTACAGCCATCATCAAGCCGGCTGCCGAAACACCATTATGCGCCAATGCCCTGCTGGCCCTGGCTGATGCAGCCGGTGTGCCGCCCGGTGTGCTAAACGGCGTTTGCGGCGACACACAGGCCATTTCAGATGCGATCATGGCTTCTACCGATGTCCGCAAAATCACGTTCACCGGTTCGACCGCCGTCGGCAAGATACTGGTCACCCATGCGGCCGCTACCATGAAACACGTCTCGATGGAACTGGGCGGCAACGCTCCTCTGATCGTCTTCGACGATGCCGACATCAATGCTGCCGTCGCCGGCACGATCGCCAACAAGTTCCGCAATGCCGGACAGGTCTGCGTCGCCATCAACCGCATTTACGTACACGACAGCGTCTATGATGAATACCTAGAAAAACTGGGCGAAGCCATCGGCAAGCTGACCGTAGGCGACGGTATGACGCCGGGAACCTCCATCGGCCCGCTGATCAATGAAAAGGCACTGGAGAAAGTCGAACGGCACGTTTCCGACGCGCTCGGCAAAGAAGCCGAACTCGTGACCGGCGGCAAACGCAGCCCGCTAGGTGGTACCTTCTACGAACCGACCCTGCTTTCACACTGTTCAGACGACATGATCATCGCACACGAGGAAACATTCGGGCCAGTGGCCGCCTGTTTCCGGTTCGAATCGGAAAAAGAAGCCATCCACCGTGCCAACAACACCCCGTTCGGGCTGGCCGCCTATTTCTACACCAAAGACCTGTCCCGTGTTTTCCGTGTCTCACAAGCGCTTGAAGCCGGCATGATCGGCATCAACGACACCGGTGTTTCCTCAACCGTCGCCCCATTCGGCGGCATCAAGGAATCGGGACTGGGCCGCGAGGGATCGGTTCTGGGACTGGAAGAATATCTGGAAGTCAAGACCTTGCATCTAGGCGGTCTTGAATAGACTCATCCGGCATGGAAAAAACGGCATGTTTTCCCCGCTATGACAGAAACCCGTCCTGACGGCCTGCAGGCATTTTCCGCCGCAATGGCACACATACGGCATATGGCACCCCATCATCCACCTCCTGCCTGATTCTGGCGGGAAAGCCTGTTTCAGGTTGCGGAAAAAGACCTTTCGCACTACCATGCAGTTTTTGCATCCATCCGGATTTATGTTGCGCCGATTCCAGTCTTTCCTGCTTGCACTGCTCCTTTTCGGCGCTGTTTCCGCCTCTTATGCGGATGACGGCATTCCTGCCGATACCCCGCCTGCCGAATGGAAAACACCTGCCCTGTTCACTGCTATCTGGGATGTCATCCGCTCTGGCAAACCGGTGGACACACGGGAAGACATTCTGAAATACGACGACAGACCTCAGGAAAAAACCGCATCACCGGAAATAATACAGACAGAAAAAACGGCACCCGCACCGGCCGTCTCCGGAACAACCGATACGCCCGCCCTCTCCCCCGACAGCCGAATGCTTCCTATAACGGCAGAAACGGCCGCACCTGCCGCCGATGGCAATTCCCGCCAGCCGGTACAACCCAAACCCGTCATACCCGCTGCAAGCGGACAAGAAATGGACTGTGCCGGTATCCGGGACATCATGGAAGCGTCCCTCGATCCGCAGGATGCTAACGATATGACCGAACGCGGAATCCTTTACATGAACGGCCTCTGTGTCGAACGTGATCCTGCCAAAGCCATAACCCTCTTCACGAAAGCTGCGACAGGCGGCCATCCTGACGCCATGTACCGGCTCGGCACCCTGATCGCCACCGACAACGGGATCACCTCTGACGAGAAAAAGGCGGAACAATGGTTCCTGCTCGCCGCGGAAAAGGGATATGCACCGGCCATGACCGCACTGGGGATTCTAAACCTGCGCGGGAAAACCGTTCCGCCCGACCCGGCGAAAGCGCGGGCATGGCTGGAAAAAGCTGCCAGCAAAAACGATCCCGAAGCCTTGTTCGAACTGGGCATGATGGCGAAAAACGGCACGGGCCTTCCCGCTCCCGATGACACGCAGGCCGCCAGCCTGTTCCGTCAGGCTGCCGACGCAGGCCACCGGAACGCCGCCTACCAGCTCGCACTGCTGCAATTTTCCGGCCGGGGACAGGTAGCAGACAAGCCGGGCGCCATTGCACAATTCGCCCGACTGGCCGGAGAAGGTTTCGCCCCGGCACAATACACGCTCGGTTATCTGTCCCTGAAAGGCGACGGTGTGAAAACCGACCCGCAAACGGCCAGAATCTGGTTCGAAAAAGCCGCCGCACAAAACGACATCCGTGCAACAGCCTCGCTCGGCTACCTGTATCTGGAAGGTATCGGTATCCCGCAAAACGACGGAAAAGCGCGAGCCTGTTTCGAGAAAGCTGCCAGCGCGAACGACGCCTGGTCACAGGACCAGCTGGCTCTGATGCTCGCCCAGGGACGCGGCACCGCCACCGATCCTGCCGGCGCAAAAACATGGTTCGAAAAAGCCGCAAGACAGGGCTATACCCCGGCCCAGTACCACCTCGCCCTTCTTCTGCTTTCCCCCCGTTCACCGGAAAAAAAACCGGATGAAGCCGCCGCATGGCTCGAACGAAGCGCCGACAGCGGCTACGCCGACGCCAGCCATTTCTACGGCAGCATCCTTTATTTGGGCGTCGGTGTCGCACAGGACATCCCCCGCGCCATCCATTACTTCACGGCTGCCGCCCATGCCGGGCATACCGAATCCATGTTCATTCTCGGAACGATCTACGCCCGAGGCAACGGCGTGGCCCGCGACGACAACCGGGCACACTTCTGGCTGGAAACAGCGAAAAACGCGGGACATACCGACGCCGCCCAAGCGCTGGCGAAACTGGACGAAATGATGGTGGCGAAAAAAAACGGCACAACGGCAGCCGGTGAAAAAAACGCCGGATTGCCAAAGGTACCAGCGGAAACGCCAGCCGACCCGGCATATTCCCCGTCTGACATCCGCTAATTCCGAAGGCCGATACGATACGCTACAATGTACGCTTCACCATTCATTTCAAACCTGCAAATCGCTGGTTCGTCGATAAAATCATGGAACGTCAATACCTGAACCTCCTGAAGGAAATACTGGAAACCGGTACCGACAAGGGAGACCGCACGGGTACCGGTACCCGTGCCGTTTTCGGCCGTATGATCCGACACGACCTGAAAAACGGCTTCCCGCTTCTGACCACCAAGCGCCTGCACATCCGTTCCATCGTCTGCGAACTGCTCTGGTTCCTGCAAGGCGGCACGAACATCCGGTATCTGCACGACAACAGGGTCACCATCTGGGACGAATGGGCCACCGAAACCGGCGACCTCGGCCCGATCTACGGCGCCCAGTGGCGGGCATGGGAAGGACCAGATGGTAAAATACATGATCAGGTATCCGCCGTCATTGACTCCATCCGCACCAACCCCGACAGCCGCCGCCACATCATCAGTGCCTGGAACGTCGCCCTGCTGCCGGACGAGAAAAAATCGCCACAGGACAACGTCAGGGACGGCAAAATGGCCCTCGCGCCCTGCCACGTCATGTATCAGTTCCAGGTCGCCGCCGGACGGCTCTCCTGCATGATGACCCAACGCTCCGGCGATATTTTTCTGGGCATTCCGTACAACACGGCCTCGACCGCTTTCCTGACTCACATGATCGCCCTACAATGCGGCCTCGAACCCGGTGAAATTGTCCACGCCATCGGCGACCTACACCTGTACCGGAACCACTTTGATCAGGCCCGTCTCCAGCTTTCGCGAGAACCGCGTCCGCTGCCGACTCTGACCCTGAATCGGAAACCGTCCATTTTCGATTACACCTTCGAAGACTTCGACATCACGGGATACAATCCTCACCCGTCCATCGCCGCCCCCATCGCAGTATAAACGCAACATGCCGGCAAAAATGCAAAACGCCAGAAACATCCGGTTCGCCACACCGGACGACACCGAAACCCTGCTGGCGATATACAGCCAGTACATCGACACCCCTGTCACCTTCGAATACCTCCTCCCGGCCCGGAAAGCATTCTCGGCCCGGATCGCCACCGTTTCTTCCGCTTGGCCCTGGCTGGTCTGCGAGGAAAACGGCACCGTCGTCGGCTACGCCTATGCCCACCGGCTGATGGAAAGAGAAGCATACCAGTGGAATGCTGAACTGTCGGTCTATCTGGACACCGTCAGCCGCTCAAAAGGACTGGGCTCCGCGCTTTACCGGACCCTGATCGACATACTCGTCCTCCAAGGCATCCGGACAGTGTTCGGCATCGTGACTCTGCCGAACGTCGCCAGCGAAAGATTGCATGAATCACTCGGTTTTTCCCGCACGGGCCTGTACCGCCACGCCGGCTACAAATGCAGCCAATGGCACGACGTGGTCTGGTTCGAAAAAAACATCGCCCCGCACACGCCCGCCCCCGCTCCGTTCATCCCAATCAAAAAAATCGCACCCGGCCGGTTGGCCGCCATCCTGCAAAAATACCGGTAAACGGAGCCATCCCGAAAACCACACACTTCCGTTCCGGCTTCTTTCCGCCGTTTTTTCCATTTCCCATGCAACCGGTCCAAAACCGGCCGCTGCCATGTCCGAGCAACAGCCTTTCCAGTTAACTCGTACGTTTTCTTTCTGCTACAAAGTATATGAAATGTTTGCTTTCTTTTATTATTCTAAATTGTTTATCTGACGTTGTTTTTCCTTAATTTTTATTTTAAATTTTCCGTTTTACCAATTAAAAACACTTAAAAGTTTGTTTATAACAAAGTCTACGGCATAGCGCTATTTTGGGTAGAATACGTGTTGTACAGATTTTTTATACAGCATTTATATTTAATGTGTTAATTTGTATTCATAAATTATTCCTTATCTAATTTAGCTTCAAAATTTTACCAGTCCTATCAATATAAACGTGTTCAAAATTAGAATTGGTTACTCGAGAAAATCCTTCACAAAAGTTTGTGCAGCAATTATATTTACCAAAAGGGATTACAATTTCACCCTCTTTATTAATATAACCCTTTTGTCCATCAGAATTAAGCGCTAATATTAATCCATTTTTATAATCCCATAACATTTCACAAATACAAGGAACTATTAACTTTCCAGCTAAATCAATTAATCCTGATTTATTATTTTTAGATACAACACAAACACCTTCACTAAAATAATTCATGCATTTGCGTTGGTTATCGTATATTAATGGCGTAATTTTTCACCATAAATATCTACAAAACCAACTTTGTCAGTTTCACATACAAAAAACCTATTTTCACTTAAATAATCAACAAAAGTATAAATAATAATGAAAATTCAAATATAATTAAAAACTTAAAATTAAAAAAATTATTTTATATGTTCTTTTACAACAGCCCCTTCCCACCCGCAAGACTGTCGTTTTCTCCCGCAAAAAAACTGTCTGCCCAGCACCATTTCCCTGCCGAATCCGTTACACTGGCAAAATCACCAACCGCATCACGCCTGCTTCGGCAGGTATCCAACCATCTCAGGGAGTCAAAACATGGAAAACAGCCACCCGGAAAACGGAAAAGTCTGGTTCATCACCGGTGCCTCGCGCGGATTCGGACTTGAACTGACCAAACTGCTGCTGGAAAAAGGCCATTGCGTAGCCTCGACTACCCGGCAGCTCGAACGGCTTGAAAAGACTATTGGCCGCGAAAACGACCGTTTCCTTCCGCTCGAAACCGACCTCGTCAACGAAACCTCCGTCAGAAACGCACTGACAAAAACTGTTGGAAAATTTGGTGGCCTTGACGTCGTCGTCAACAACGCCGGATACGGCCAGTTCGGCTACGTGGAAGAAATCAGCGACACACTGGTCAGACGCGAGTTCGATGTCAACTTCTTCGGAACCCTCAACGTCATCCGCAATGCCTTGCCGTTCATGCGCAAACAGGGCTCCGGCCACATCTTCAACCTCTCGTCCATGGCCGGCTTCACCGGCTTCCCCGGAAGCGGCATCTATTGTGCGTCCAAATTCGCCGTCGCCGGACTGTCCGAATCGTTGCGCGACGAACTGGCAGACTTCGGTATCCGGGTTACCTGCGTCAAACCGGGCAACTTCCGCACCGACTTTCTGGCCGATTCCATGCAGTTCGAGGATACCGCCATCCCCGATTACGCCGGAAAACGCGAATCCTTCCACATGCTGCTGAAAAAAATGAACCACCAGCAGATCGGCGATCCGGTACGCGGTGCAGAAATCATCCTCTCTGTTTCGGAAATGGAAAAACCACCCCTGCACCTGTTCCTCGGCCCCGATGCCTACAAGGTCGCTGCCCGCCAGATCCGGAAAATCCAGGCCGACATGGACGGCATTGAACCGATTGCCATTGACACCAACTATCCGGAATAACCCTTCCCGCCACAGAAGCCTCCCGCCCGCTACGTGAGGCTTCCTTCTACACGCAACCAGCTGTTTTCAAACAAATAAATCTGTTAGAATAATAAGCTGTGCTGTGTCGCACGGTCTCCGCTGCGGCACGTTATATATCCGCCGGAAACCGTTCAATCATGCCAAAACAGTCACAGCCATTTTTGCTTTGCGTCCTTTTCTCGCTGACCATCGCTCTGCTCACCCTTTTCCATCCTGTGCATGCCGACGACCTGTCGCAAGGTATGGAACTCTATCAGGCGAAAAAATACCGCGAAGCCGTTCCGCTGCTCGAAAAAGCCGCCAGAGAAGGCCACGAAGAAGCCATCCGAGCTCTTGACCGGATCTATGCCGACAAGGCACCTGCCATCGACATGACCGACGACAAACCACCCATCAGCGAAAAAATGTCGGTAGACACCGGAGAACCTGCCACCGCCTCAACGGAAATGAAACCGGCGCCGATGTACGAAAAAGCGACTGTCTCCGAAGACCCGAAAGAAGCGGCAGACCGCGCCTTCATGCGCAAAGTGCTCTTTCTCGGTACCGCCATCATCATCGTTCTGATCTGGGTCATCCAGTACTTCCTGCTACGCAGGCTGAGGAACCGGAACTACCGCCGCGAAACCCCGCAGGAAACCGGCACGAAATCCGGCAAACCAGGCAAATAGAAATCCGCCTCCTCGGAAGGTTCCGAACAGACAAACAGAACCTTCCCGCATGCCCCGTTCCGTTGCAACATCTCCTGCCCTGAAAAACGGATGCCCCAAATTTACGTCGCCCCCTCGCGGGTGCGTGGATTGAAACAAAGAGGTTGTAAACATGCTTAACATCTGAAATTAGTCGCACCCCTCGCAGGTGAGGCAACCGTTTTACGGTGATTTCCCATTACCTGATTGCCTATTCCAGTATCCCTTCCCGAATTCATGGTTGCCTGTGTTTATCATCCCGATGTAATACCCAGAAAAAAACAAGGCTGTCCCCTGTCGTAGCATGGCCAATTGCCGCCATTTGCAATGGAAGCAGTCCGTCAGCGACACTCAAGAAACAACCACCGCGTTTCAAGCCATACCGTCATTTTCCGTTTCTTGTCCGACCCATTTATATGAATTGCCGGTTATACTCTTGGCCATGAACCGACCATTGCGGTTCCCGCCGTCCCGACAACCCATCTCCAACCCGATTGCCTATCATGACTGACACTGAAAACGACAAGACCGTCTGGAACTTTTATCCTGTCAACCCGATTGCCGGCATATCGCATGTTCCGCTAGAAGAAGACACAATTTTTTCACCGGAATTTTTCACTTTCCAGTTTCAGGGCTACAAAACAGGATACGGGCTGAATGCCACAC
>CAVKGJ010000010.1:0-9920 GCA_963655605.1 Oscillospiraceae bacterium | reverse complement strand
CTGCCTTGATATCGTCAAGCCCTAGCTGGCTGATGATTCCGTCTATCTTTTCTTGTTTCATGGCTGGAAATTCCATTCTGGTTTTTCTCCTAAATTATCAGATTTTGAATTTCCACAGAATCCTTTACAGGCTCGGGACTGGCGGTTATTGAACGGTATCCTGCGTTTTTTCCGGGTATTCGCAAAGATCTTTGATCAGACAGCTGGAACATTGAAATGCCTTGGCCTTGCAGACATAACGGCCATGCAGCAACAGCCAGTGATGTGCATTCATCATGAATTTCGGCGGGATGATTTCGACCAGTTTTTTTTCGACTTCCAGAACATTTTTGCCGGGAGCCAGACCGGTTCGGTTGGATACCCGGAAAATATGGGTATCGACCGCCATCACGTTCTGGTGGAAGGCGGTATTTAATACCACATTGGCTGTTTTGCGACCGACTCCCGGAAGTGCTTCCAGTGCCTCACGACTGGCAGGAACTTCCCCGTGATGTTTCTCAAGCAGTATTTGTGACATTTTCACGATATTTCTGGATTTGGTCGGGTAAAGATTGATTGTTTTCACATATGGCATGAGCCCGTCCACACCGAGTCGTACCATCGACTCTGGCGTATTGGCGACAAGGTACAGTTTTTCTGTCGCTTTGTTGACGGAAATGTCAGTTGCCTGTGCCGAGAGAATGACGGCAACCAGCAGTTCGTAAGGTGACCTGAATTGCAATTCGGATCGTGGGTCGGGATTCGCTTTTTCAAAGCGTTCGAACATTTGCACTACTTTTTCGGGGACCATAAAACAGAAGCAGTAAAATGAATGGCGTTGTTTCAATGAAATTGTATGATGCTGCATTCCTGTATTGTATGTCACGTAGCCGTTATGCGCGGATGACAGTCATGTCGTGCGGGATTTGAATGGGTTCATGATATTGTATCGTTTCGTTTCAGACGGGTCTCTGCACGTGTCATTATTTTTTTGAGAATCTCCGATTTTCTGGTCTTGTTTGCCGGTAAGGAAGATCGGACGGCTTCATTTTCCCTGTCCTGTTGTAACCGGAGACACTTGCGTTCGTATCTTTCACGCGCCTGTTGTGCCTGTCTGAGTGACCATGCATCCCAGCCTGTTTTTTTCCCGGAAACAGGTTCCATCACAATACAATCAATTGGGCAGCGTTCGATACATCGTTCACAACCGGTACAACAGGAACGGATTACGGTATGCATCATTTTTCCTGTACCGACAATGGCATCAAAAGGGCAAGTCTGGATGCAAAGGGTACAGCCGGTACATTTTGATTCATCTATCCGGGCAATGGAAAAAGGTTTTTCTTTTCCGTAAGATGTATCCAGAACCGGTTCGCTGATATTCAGCAGTCCGGCAAGCATGCGTATGCCACGCTGTCCGCCAGTAGAACACCGGTTGATATCGGCTTTGCCGGTTGCAATCGCTTCGGCATACATTTTGCAGTTGTCGTAACCACAGTGTCCGCATTGGGTCTGCGGTAGCAGTTGCAGGATTTCTTCAATTGCGTTTTTCCCCATTGTATCCATTTGATGTGTCCTTCCATATCCGGAAAGCATCAGAAAAAAAGCCGTTAACAAAGGTGCTAACGGCTTGGACGAATGATATCCAGATCAGTCGAAAACCGGCGTTTCCACTCCGAGGACCTTATGCAGTTTGGGAGATGTCGTCGTGTATTGCAAGTGGATTTTCTTTTGCGGGAAAACAAATGGCGCGGCAGCGAAGGCGGCCAGTGCCGCTTCATGGAAACCGGACAGGATCAGTTTTTTCTTGCCCGGATAGATATTGATGTCACCGACAGCAAAAATACCTGGAATATTGGTCATGAATTTTTCGGTATCGACAACAATCTGCCTGCGGTCGATTTCCAGTCCCCAGTCGGCAATCGGGCCGAGCTTCGGAGACAGTCCGAAAAAGACGAGAAGACAATCCAGCGGCAGACGACGGGTTACACCATCCAGTCCGGTGACCTTGATTTCCGTCATGACCCCATCTTTGCTTTCAAAACCGGTGACTTGTCCGGTCAGTGCTTGCATGCAGAAGTCTTCACACAACGCTTTCATTTTTGTGACGGAAGCCGGTGCGGCACGATATTCCTCGCGACGGTGTAACAGGATGACGGATTCTGCGATGTCTACCAGTTTCAATGCCCAGTCCAGTGCGGAATCGCCACCGCCGCAGACAACCAGGTTTTTTCCGCGGAACAGTTCAGGATCTTTTACACGATAGAAAAGCTGGGCGCCTTCGAATTGTTCGATTCCGTCTACTTTCAGTGTGCGCGGCTGGAAGGCGCCAACGCCTGCCGCGATGAATACGGTCTTGGTAATGAAGCGGGTGCCGATGGATGTTTCAAGATCAAAACGACCGTCTTCACGGCGTTCGACCTTGACAACCTCCTGTCCGAGGTGGAAAGTCGGACTGAACGGTTCGATCTGTTTCATCAAATTGTCTGTCAGTTCCAGTCCGGTGCAACTGGGTACTGCAGGAATATCGTAAATCGGTTTGTCCGGATACAGCTCGACGCACTGGCCGCCAACAACGGGTAGTGAATCGATTACGTGCGCCTTGATTTCGAGCAGTCCCAGTTCGAATACCTGAAACAGACCTACGGGGCCAGCGCCGACAATGACGGCATCGGCTTCAATTGGCATATTGTCAACTTTGGCTTCCATTATTGCTAAAATTCCTGTGTGAAAGCAGTCGCCTGGCAGCAGAATGCCATCGTGGGAAATGCCACACTATCCAGGCAACGGCAATATAGGGTAGAGAGAAAATTATTTAATCAAATGAACGATCTTGTTTTTAACGTCTTTCCATTTATCCGCGTCAGGCAATGGATCCTTCGAGCGGGTTATCGTTGGCCACTTTTGCGCGAGTTCGGCATTCAGTGCGATATATTCCTGCTGATCGGCCGGTACATCCTCTTCCGCGAAAATGGCCTCGGTCGGACATTCCGGTACACAAACAGCACAATCAATACATTCGTTCGGATTGATCACCAATGTGTTGGGACCTTCGTGAAAACAATCAACCGGACATACATCCACACAATCTGTATATTTGCAGAGCACGCAGGCGTCGGTGACAACGTGAGTCATAAATCGTCCTCCTGGTTATTCAACAGGTGACCGATTTCTCAAGACAATATAAAATGATTCGGTCCTGTAAAAACAAGACATTCTAATGTAAATAGACTCATCCCACAAATGGTGAATGAGAAAAGATCGCAATAACATCATGTGCGGGAAATAGATGAAACTGTTTTCCGAAACGGTTCGTTTTTTACTGGTTTTTTGAATGTCGTTGACGGAATTTTGCTGCAATTCATCAATTTCGGATAAAATGCTGAACTGTTTTTATGGATAATTGCCTTTTGTCTGTGCCTTCATGGCTGTCATGGCACCGACAAGGGGCATGTTTATTTTTTTAACAAATAAAAAACGGTTCTGGAACCGGCTTTTACGGTTTCAGGCCCTTGATTTTTTGGAATAGATACATGGCAAACGCTGTTGAAAACCTGGAAAAGCTCGAAAGACGTCTGACGATCACCATCCCCGTTACCGACATTACGACCGAAGTGGAAAAACGTTTGAAAGAACGTGCGCGTACCGCAAAAGCTCCAGGTTTCAGGCCTGGCAAGGTTCCGATGAAGATGGTCGCACAGATGTACGGTGCTCAGATCCATAATGAAGTCATCAACCAAAAGGTAGGGGCGGCTTTCAGCAAGGCCGTTCAGGACAATGATCTCAAAATTGCGGGCGCCCCCCGTTTTGAGGAAAAAACAGGTGATGACGTCGCACAGGACGAAGTGGCATTTTATGCCATTTTCGAGGTTTATCCCGAAGTCAAGATCGGCGATCTCGGTTCGGTTGAACTGGAAAAGGCCATCGCCGATGTGACGGATGCCGAAGTGGATAGGACGATTGACATCCTGAGAAAACGTCAGGCACATTTTCATGTCAAGGGTGAAGAAAGCGAACATGGCAAAGGAACCGGCAATGTCGTCGCAGAAGATGGTGATCGTGTGACAATAGATTTTACCGGTCGTATCGATGGCGTTGAATTCGAAGGCGGCAAAGCGGAAAACTTCCCGTTTGTACTGGGGGAAAAACAGATGTTGCCGGAATTCGAAGATGCCATTCGTGGCATGAAAACGGATGAAACCAAAGTGTTTCCGCTGACTTTCCCGGAAAATTATCATGGCAAGGATGTTGCAGGAAAGACAGCGGAATTCACTGTCGTGGTCAAGAAAATCGAGTGGGCACATTTGCCTGAAGTCAATGAGGAATTTGCCAAGGCGTTGGGCGTAAAAGATGGCAATGTCAAAAAATTGCGTGAAGATATCAAGGCCAATCTGCAGCGTGAAGTGAAGAACCGCCTGATCGCCATTAACAAGAATCGTGTCATGGACGCGTTGATCAAGGTTTCCGAATTCGATATTCCGCAATCGCTGGTCAAACAGGAAATCGGCGAACTGACTGAATTGACGCGGCGTGACCTAGCTATCCGCAATCCGTCTCATAAAGATGTGGCATTGCCCCCGGAACTGTTTACGGCACAGGCCGAAAAACGGGTTCGTCTTGGCATGATTCTGGGCGAGTTGATGAAGGACAATATTCTGGCAGTTTCTGATGATAAACTGAAAGAAAGAGCTACCGAAATTGCTTCCAGTTATGAAAATCCGCAGATGGTCATCGATTACTATCTGAATGAACCCAGCCGCCGCAAGGAACTGGAAGCGATGTTGATGGAAGAAAATGCGATGGATTATGTCTTTGGCAAGGCCAAGGTGACTGAAAAGGAAGTGCCGTTCGATGAACTGATGGCTCAACAGATGTAATCTGAAAGTTCCGGATTTTCATACTTTAGGACAGGAATGCAAATGACACAGTTTCACGATTCTGCACTGGATGCCAGAATGTTGGGTATGATTCCCATGGTCGTTGAGCAGAGTGGCCGTGGTGAAAGGGCTTTTGACATTTACTCCCGGTTACTGAAAGAAAGGATCATTTTTCTGGTTGGACCGGTCACTGACCAGAGCGCCAATCTGGTTGTTGCGCAGTTGCTGTTTCTGGAAAGCGAGAATCCGGAAAAAGATATTTCCCTTTATATCAATTCGCCGGGAGGTTCCGTTTCGGCAGGTATGGCTATTTACGATACGATGCAGTTCATCAGACCCCAAGTGTCGACATTATGTACCGGTCTTGCAGCCTCGATGGGCGCTTTTCTTCTGGCGGCGGGAGCCAAAGGGAAACGGTTTTCGTTGCCGAATTCCCGTATCATGATCCACCAGCCGTCAGGTGGTGCGCAAGGGCAGGCAAGCGACATCGAAATACATGCACGTGAAATCCTTTATCTTCGTGAACGTCTGAATGGCATTCTTGCGGAAAATACCGGCAAGCCTGTCGAACAGATTGCGCGGGACACGGAAAGAGACAATTTCATGTCCGCAGCGGAAGCTAGGGATTACGGACTGATTGACGAAGTGCTGGTCTGCCGTACATGACAGCAGGCTGAACTCCGGAGGCCCGAACTTGATGTTCGGGCGTTTTTTTCGCTATGCGCTGCCAGGATTTGCGGTTTGTGTTATCTTTCTACCCGCTGTTTTTATTAAATTTTATTACCTGTTCATATACTCATGTCAGAAAACAAATCTACATCAACCGAAAAAATGCTTTATTGCTCGTTTTGCGGAAAGAGCCAGAATGAAGTAAAAAAGCTGATTGCGGGACCTTCAGTCTATATTTGTGACGAGTGTATTGATTTATGCAACGATATCATCCGTGATGAATTGCTTTCTTCAGGGCAGAACGAAGAAAAAGGTTCCGAATTGCCAACGCCGAAGGAAATCTGCAGTTTGCTGGATCAGTATGTCATCGGGCAGGAACAGGCAAAAAAAATTCTTTCTGTCGCCGTTTACAATCATTACAAACGCCTGAAGTACTATGGTGGAAAAAATGACGATGTCGAGCTGGCGAAAAGCAATATTCTACTTGTCGGTCCGACAGGGTCCGGAAAAACACTTCTGGCACAGACACTGGCGCGCATGCTGAATGTCCCGTTTGTCATTGCGGATGCCACCACATTGACGGAAGCCGGTTATGTGGGGGAAGACGTCGAGA
Organism: Oscillospiraceae bacterium; assembly: GCA_963655605.1. Taxonomy (GTDB): domain Bacteria; phylum Pseudomonadota; class Gammaproteobacteria; order Burkholderiales; family Burkholderiaceae_D; genus Oxalobacter. The sequence goes on along the minus strand of CAVKGJ010000010.1, from coordinate 3,782 downwards.
ATATCATTCAGAAATTGCTTCAGAATTGTGATTACGATGTCGAAAAAGCGCAGCGGGGCATCGTTTATATTGATGAAATCGATAAGATTTCCAGAAAATCGGATAATCCATCCATTACCCGTGACGTTTCGGGAGAAGGCGTCCAGCAGGCGCTTCTCAAACTGGTGGAAGGAACGATGGCTTCCGTTCCTCCACAGGGTGGACGCAAACATCCGAATCAGGATTTCATTCAGGTCGATACGTCCAATATCATGTTCATTTGCGGTGGCGCATTTGATGGATTGAACAGAATCATTGCAAATCGGTCGGAAAAAGGCGGTATCGGTTTTTCGGCAACGGTAAAAAGTCCAAGTGAAAAGGACGGAAACGAGATGTTGTTGAATGTCGAACCGGAAGATTTGATAAAATTCGGTCTGATACCGGAATTGATTGGTCGTCTTCCCGTTGTCGCCGTGTTGAATGACCTGACGGAAGACGCGCTGATTGACATTCTGGTCAAACCGAAAAACGCCTTGGTGAAACAATATACCAAGCTTCTCGAAATGGAAGGTGCGGAACTTGAGATACGTCCTGAAGCGCTTCATGCCATTGCACGAAAAGCATTGGAACGCAAGACTGGTGCCCGTGGACTCCGTTCCATTATGGAACAGTTGTTGCTTGACGTCATGTACGATCTGCCGACAGAAAAAAATGTCATCAAGGTTGTCATTGACGAGAATACAGTGACAAACGAATCAAAACCCTTGTTGATTTATCAGGATAAACAGAAAATTGCCGGTCAGAACTGATTCAGGCCCGGTAGACCCGGTATGCTGTTTTTTTTCACTTTTTAAATAGCAGGAATCCATATATCTGTCGTACTGCTTTTCAGTGAATTTTTCGATATTTTGCCTTGTATTTTTCGAAATGAGGCCAATATCATCGTTATGCTTATTACATAAGGTTTGTCATGATGACTTCTATTGATACAAAGCCGTCTGGATTGCCATTGCTTCCGTTAAGAGATGTTGTCGTTTTTCCTCATATGGTGATTCCGCTTTTTGTGGGAAGGTCCAAGTCGATTCATGCGCTTGAAACAGCGATGGAAGCCGAAAAAACTATTATGCTCGCTGCACAGAAAACGGCCGCAAAAGATGAACCGACCGCAGAAGACATTTATGAGATAGGATGTATTGCAACCATACTGCAGATGCTCAAATTGCCTGATGGAACGGTCAAGGTTTTGGTTGAAGGTCTGCAGCGCGCCAGAATTGCCCATGTCGAAGCCGGCGAGCATCATTTGCTGGCGGATGTATCGCCTATTGATTCCGTGAGTGAGAATGAGCCTGAAATCGAGGCTATGAGGCGTGCCATTGTCCAGCAGTTCGAACAGTACGTCAAACTGAACAAGAAAATTCCGCAGGAAGTAGTTGCTTCCCTGACTGCAATTGGTGAGTCGGGGCGATTTGCCGATACGATTGCGGCCCATTTACCGCTGAAGTTGGAACAGAAACAGGTTGTTCTGGAAATAGTCGATATCCGAAAACGTCTTGAATATCTTCTGGAAAGGCTGGAAAGCGAGCTCGATATCATGCAGGTCGAAAAGCGTATTCGTGGTCGTGTCAAACGCCAGATGGAAAAGTCGCAACGCGAATACTATCTGAATGAACAGGTCAAGGCCATCCAGCGTGAACTGGGTGAAGGCGAGGAAGGAGCCGATCTGGAAGATCTGGAAAAACGAATTACAGCTGCCAAAATGCCCAAAGAGGCCAAAGACAAGGCGATGGGTGAGTGGAGGAAGCTGAAATCCATGTCTCCGATGTCAGCGGAAGCGACGGTTGTCCGGAATTACATTGAAACACTGGTTTCACTGCCCTGGCGAAAGAAATCCAAGGTCAGCAATGATCTGGCCAATGCGGAGAAGGTACTGGACAACGATCATTATGGACTGGAAAGAGTCAAGGAACGTATTCTGGAATATCTTGCCGTCCAACAGAGAGTGGACAAGGTTAAGGCCCCCATCCTGTGTTTCGTCGGACCTCCGGGTGTGGGAAAAACCTCACTGGGGCAGTCTATTGCGCGTGCGACCAATCGCAAGTATGTCAGAATGGCATTGGGCGGGGTGCGTGATGAAGCGGAAATCCGTGGTCATCGTCGTACCTATATCGGAGCCATGCCCGGCAAGATTCTGCAAAGTCTGGTCAAGGCGGGAGTCCGCAATCCATTGTTCCTGCTGGATGAAGTAGACAAGATCGGCGCCGATTTCAGGGGGGATCCGGCAGCAGCGTTGCTGGAGGTGCTTGATCCGGAACAGAATCATACGTTTTCCGACCACTATGTTGAAGTGGATTTCGACTTGTCGGATGTGATGTTCATTGCGACCTCCAATTCCTACAATATTCCTCCTGCACTTTTGGACAGAATGGAAGTTATCCGTCTGTCAGGTTATACAGAAGACGAAAAGACGAGTATTGCGCAGCGTTATCTGTTGCCGAAACAGATGAAAGGCAGTGGTCTGAAAGAAACGGAGCTGTCTGTTAACGAGGCGGCTATTCGTGACATTATCCGTTACTACACACGGGAAGCCGGTGTGCGTGCCCTTGAACGGGAGATTTCCAAAATTTGCCGGAAAGTGGTGAAAATGCTGTTGCTGAAAAAACAGAATCGCAGAATTGTCGTGACCCCGAAAAATATCGATAAATTCCTCGGTGTCCGCCAGTTCGATTTCGGTATCGCAGAAAAGGAAAACCAGATCGGGGAAGTGACCGGTTTGGCGTGGACGGAAGTAGGCGGGGAACTGTTGACCGTGGAAGCAGTCACCATTCCCGGAAAGGGACAGATTATCAGGACAGGTACCCTGGGTGATGTCATGAAAGAATCCATCGAAGCAGCACGGACAGTCGTCAGAAGCAGGGCCAATAACCTGGGTATCAGAAACGATGCTTTCGAGAAAAAGGATATTCATATCCATGTTCCGGAAGGGGCGACTCCGAAAGACGGACCGTCTGCCGGCATCTCGATGGCGACGGCGCTGGTATCCGTTTTCAGCGGTATTCCAGTCAGAGCCGATGTCGCCATGACCGGCGAAATCACCTTGCGTGGCGAGGTGCTCCCCATCGGTGGTCTGAAGGAAAAATTGCTGGCGGCCTTGCGAGGTGGAATCAAGAAAGTGATCATTCCGCAGGAAAATGTGAAAGATCTCGTGGAAATTCCCGACAATGTCAAAAACAAGCTGGAGATCATTCCGGTACGCTGGATCGACAAGGTCTGGGAAATCGCACTGGAACGCCAGCCGGAACCCATTACGGAAGAACCGGTCGCTGTTCCTGTCGCCGCAGAAAAATCCGAAAATGCCAGTGGCGACAGTGTGGTGACGCACTGATTTTGAATATCATGATGTTTTGATTGCTCCCTGTCTGTCAAGACAGGGAGCATTTTTTCAAGGAAAGCTGAAAAACTTTCTATGTATTCATATTCAGAAACCTGCATTTCGTTGTGGCTGTTGCCATAATAGGACTCGCATTACGAATGTGTAAAGTTTGCCATCAGTTTTGACAAAAATCAGGTAGAAACAGTTTTTTCTATCGGAACGCAAAGCGTTTGTTCCGGTTCCGAGCCTGTAACGCATTCTGTGGACATTTATCAGAGAAAAGAAGAAACCCTTTCTCCGAATTCGATGCAGAACCGATTCAGCGCTGATTTCCAGTTCCGGATCGGCAAGGTCCATTTTCTGGACGATTCCATTATCGCCAGCCAGACCACCTTCATGGCTGCTTCATCATCCGGGAACATTTTATGACGGT
>CAVKGJ010000009.1:0-2850 GCA_963655605.1 Oscillospiraceae bacterium | reverse complement strand
CGATATCGAGAACCGGATCGGTATGCCGCTGGCCGATTTGCGTGAGATCAACCGCAAGATGGTGGCTGGTGAAATGCGTGCCCGCAAGGCCAAAAAGGAAATGACGGAAGCCAATTTGCGTCTGGTGATTTCGATTGCGAAGAAATATACCAATCGTGGCCTGCAATTCCTCGATCTGATTCAGGAAGGCAATATCGGTCTGATGAAGGCGGTGGACAAATTCGAATATCGCCGCGGGTACAAGTTCTCGACCTATGCCACTTGGTGGATCCGGCAGGCCATTACACGTTCGATTGCAGATCAGGCGCGTACTATCCGCATTCCGGTTCACATGATTGAAACCATCAACAAGATGAACCGTATTTCGCGCCAGATTCTGCAGGAAACCGGAGCAGAACCTGATCCGGCGACGCTGGCTGCCAAAATGGATATGCCTGAAGACAAGATCCGCAAGATCATGAAAATCGCGAAGGAACCCATTTCGATGGAAACGCCGATCGGGGATGACGACGATTCGCATTTGGGGGATTTCATCGAGGACAACAATACACTGGCACCTGCCGATGCGGCGTTGCACGCCTCGATGCGCAGTGTCGTCAAGGATGTCCTGGATTCGCTGACGCCAAGAGAAGCGAAGGTGTTGCGGATGCGCTTCGGTGTCGAGATGTCGACGGACCATACGCTGGAAGAAGTCGGCAAACAGTTCGATGTAACGCGTGAGCGCATTCGCCAGATCGAAGCGAAAGCGTTAAGGAAATTGCGTCATCCGTCGAGATCGGATAAACTTAAAAGTTTCCTGGAAAGTAACTGACAAATTCCGGAAGGGCCTATAGCTCAGTTGGTTAGAGCAGAGGACTCATAATCCTTTGGTCCCAGGTTCAAGTCCTGGTGGGCCCACCAATAAAATCAAAGGGTTAGCAGATTATTTTCTGTTAACCCTTTTTTCTTTGTGTAATTTCTGTGTAATCACGTCAGGAATTTTGTCGGTAACGCTGTTCCAGCTTGTCGAAAGTTCCGTAAAACTATGCCCGTCAGAGCGGCGATAAGGAGCGGATTGCGAAACGATCCTGTGTACCAAAACATCCCTTCTTTTTTCTGTGTTAAACTTCCCACAGGCCGTAGGGCATGCCGTATCAGCCTGTGGAAGGGTCGTGAGACCTGAGGGAATATGAGGCTGGTTCGATACCATAAATTCTCCAGTGTGGGGATATTGGCGGTGAAAGCCAGGCTTTTGCTTCCGGGCAGTCTTGTTGAAGCAGGAACCCACCGAGGAGACCGGAACGCAAGCGTTCTGGCTCGGCAGGAATCTCCCTCCTGAAGACGGGGGAGGATGTCAAATAGACAGAAAACGTTTTGGTATGAACCTGCCGTGATAGAAGGAAAAAGTTTTTCCGGTAGATCGGTATGCGGTCGCATCGGTTTGGCTGTATTGGCAGTTTTGCTTGATAGAAAGCAGGAGGATTGAAAAAATGATTACCGTACTGATTCTGGTCGCCGCTCTCCTGATTTTTGCCTGGGGCTGGCGCCGTGTATATCTCCACAATATACGCAAGGGAGCACGCAAGGCAGTTGCCCAGACTTTAGGTGTCATTATCGGTCTTTTTCCTGCGCTGTTCTTTTTCTATGCCTGTTTTGCCACTTTCCCGCCTTCTGAAATGGTGCCGCCGTCAACCGTTGCGCTTGCCGGATTGTGGGTTATTTTCATCGTAATGGTTATCCTGCTTCTGTATCTGACAACCCGTCCGGTTCAGCAGCCGGACAATGATGGTATAGCGTCTTCCGGTGTGAAACCGAAAGAATAGAAATACCTGCCGGACAGGAGGTTCCAAACAGAGAGATAAGTCTGCATTGGAAATGTCGTTCTCCGGTGGCAGAGTGCATGTTGTTGGTCAGTTTTCCATTCTTTTCAGGAACGATTCCAGAAAATGGCCTACCTGTTGCAGCCGTTTTTTCAGGCGGTGTTCATCGTCAAGCAGATGAAGTGTGCAGTTGTGTTTCTGGCTGAACCGGATGACGTTTCCGGCAGGAATCAGGCTGTCGTGCCAGCCATGAACGATTTCGACTGAATTGCCGTCACATCCCAGTCTGTAAGGCGGATATCCGTCAATATCAATTGCAGGTGCCAGCAGGAACAGTCCCCTGACGGGAATGGCGGCACTTGCCGCCATGGCGACCCATCCCCCCATACTGGAACCAACAAGATATTGGGCAGGACGTATGTTGCAGGACTGGATGAGCATTTTGGTGCGTATTTCAGGGTCGAATGTGGAGGAATAGTCCAAGCTTTCCACATCGTAGCCTATTTTTCGTGCGATATAGGCCAGATGCCGTATTTTTGTGCCCCATGGACCGCTTTCCTTTCCGTGTACGAAGTGAATCAGAGGTTTCATGACGATGTTTGTTTCCCTGTTACTGGTGAGAATACGTCATTGTATTCTGAATGATTGGCTTCCGTGCAGGAAATGACAGGTCACTGTCAGGTGGCGGGTAATATGACCGGAAAAAAGACGTCATACCGTATTTGTGCTAGTCTGAACGTGTCAACCGGACCTGATGGATGGTGACAGGAAGAAAAAGAGGTATATTTGTGTTCAATTGAATGTAACAGCCGTTTTTCCGGATTTACCAGAACGCTCCGTAAAGCCCTGTTCTTTAGGGAGCGGATATAAGGAGCGGACAGCCTTGCAGTCATAATCAGAGGTTTCCTGTTGAAAAATCTGCATAAGCGTAATATGCGGTATATATCCAGTTATCTGTTTTCCCCATGAGAATCAGAAAAGTCTACCGATACAAGTTGATGCCAAAAGGTGGAGACATCCGCAAGATGAAACGGTTTTGCGGATATGCGCG
>CAVKGJ010000008.1:4841-15037 GCA_963655605.1 Oscillospiraceae bacterium | reverse complement strand
CATAAAGATGGGATTTCATGCAGATGGACATGGATTACGCGGTACTGTTACAACCGGACTAAATGAAATGGGATTCGAGCCTCGACTCGTTGAAGCACAGATCGGTCATGCAAACGGCAATTCTGTTGAATCAGCTTACAACAAAGCAAGATACTTTAAGCAACGAAAAGAAATGATGCAAAAATGGGCTGATCACCTAGACAATCTTAAAAATAATGATATAGAAAGAAAACCTAGAAAACTGATATTTGTCGATGCTTCCCAAGCAGCTTAATTTCTTAAAAATAAAAACCGGCTTAAAAGCCGGTTTTTATTTATCTCGGATCACTTCCAGCATATTTTAGAAAGTTATGATTTTTCTTGAAATCATAACCATAAAATCTAAAAAAGACCATTACATCTTTATAAATACATATAGGGACAAAAAAATCCCAAATAGTTTTCAAAGTACTAATGTATTTAATAAGGAATTATATGGAACAAAAAATCCTAAGATTGAAAAAAGTACAGGAAGTAACAGGCTGCTCCAAAAGCTTCATCTATCGCCATATGCAACTCGGCAATTTTCCCGGACGGGTCAAACTGGCAGACTACTTGTCCCGTGCGGTCGGATGGTATCAGAGCGATATCGAAGAATGGATGAACAGCAGAGAAAGGATCGGACAATGAGAAAGGATTCCCAACTGAAATCTGCATGGCAGCAGTTTCTCTCTTCTGAAATAGATAATTATCCTCAAAGGAATTGGTGTGATGTCACGCTTTCCCTGAAACAGTCTCTTGTCAGTACTTGTGGAGGAAAACAGAAGCTGAACAGGAATGAAGTCAGCAAGTTCGTCAGAGAACTTCTCAAGCGTCTGAACAAGGCGTTTTACAAACATGCCTACCAGCGATATCACAAGAAGCTAGCCTGTGTTCCTGTTATAGAACAGCAGGTTTCCGGACGATTACATGTCCATATGTTGCTGGAGATACCGGACTATCTGGGTACAAATCCCCATAAGAATACATTCTGCCGGTCAGTCGAAACGACCGCCAGACAATTGGCATGGTGTGAAAAGGGAAATAACGCCCAGCATCTGGTCAGGGTGATACCGGACAATACTCATGCGAAGAACTGGCTGGATTACATTCTGAAAGATATCGGCAAGGATGCGGACATCGTGGAAATCATTCACACCTAGTCAATCAATTTCCCATAAAACGTGGAATATCTCCTTGAAGCGCTTGCCGAAGCAGCAAGCAATAGAACTCCTGATATTCATTGAGCATATTTCCCGGACACTCTCGGATTGTTTCCTCATAAAAAACACAAGGAACGATCTCATCACTGACGGAATGATCGTTTGATAAAGCCATATATATCCACGCTTTCTCAACAGTCATTCCAGAACCCTACCGGCTTCTTCATCGCCCTCCCATGATGGAAATCGGGTAACTGTTTCCGTTCATGCGAAACAGCCTGAAGAAGATTTGATCACACCATTATTATTTTGGAACTTTAATCATGTTAAACCATATTGATGGAACTCTTGTAAAAGACGATCATCGATTTGCCTTCAACTTCATTGGAAGAAAATTCCAGAGCAAAAATATCGGAAACATCAAAAATCCTGATTTTTTCAAGGAGCATTTTCATGATCTCTTTCAGGAATTCATTCGTGAAAGAAAGAACCATCGTGGTGCAGTTGTCAAAAGAGAAGCCGCTTTAAGCTTCGTCCTTTATCATCTTTTCAGCGTCTATCAGGAAGATCAGGAACAACCTGCCAATAAACGGGTATTCCACCTTCATTCCATTCTGTTTGAAAGCATTCGAAAGAGGATTGCAAAAGCCAATCTTGCTTTTATTGCGCCAATGAACAAAGGCAGGAAAGAGACCTACTATTTTGGAGAAGTCACCTTCAGCCACCAGATACTTGTCGAGACACTGACATTTCTGATCACCAAGAAATATTTGTATCATGAAAAGGGATACTGTATCCACACAGAAAAGAGTGAAGAAGAAAAGCCCCCATTTGCAAGAGGCTATCTCTATCTGAACGGGAAAAAGATAGAACCTGTGTACAGCACCACCATCAACGATCAATTGACCGATACATTCAAATGTACCTTGTTCTCTCCTGAAATCATCTTCAGAAAAAGACTCCAGCCATCAGACAAAAAATTGAGTGATGTTGACTACAGACAATATCTGCCTACCCGATGCAGAGCTTTTGAGGATTCCCGGGCTTACCTGAACAGGCTTTGGAAAATGTACCAGAACATGTCTGTCGGTCTTGCCGACTATCGGGAATGCTCTCCGGAAGTCCAGAAAAAAATTGCAACGACATGGATTGCCAAGAATGAAGAATACAATCGGAAAAAGAAACATGAAAAGAAATCTCAAAACACCTGTTTGCGTGATCTTTTCTTTTCCGAGAAGAGCTACAACCAGAAAAGGGATCATGAACTGAAGATCCTGAAATGCATGGGCAGAAAGCCGCCTACTCGAGTTTTTCATTTCAACGATAAAAACAAGGTGGTCTTCGGGCGGATTTACAATAATCTCGGTGTCAATACATTGAAAAAAACCTTCACGCCCCTTCTGACCATCCATGGAGAACATGTCACCGAAATCGATATAAAAAGCTCATATGTACAACTCTATGTCCTTCAGTATCAAAAGAAACATGATAATTTTCAGGACTTCTATCAGTGCCAAAAACTGATGGATGAAGAAGGATTTACCCGTGAAATGGTCAAAAAACTGTACTTTTGTATTCTGAACAGCTCGAATGAAATCTCTGCCCACAAGTCATTTTTTTATGTTTACGGAAATCAATTCAGAAAGCCGGCAAGAACAAACGCAAAAAAACGCGGGAACCGAAACAAGACGAAAAGAATCGTCAGAAGTTTGCAAGTCCGACAATTTGAAAAATGGGTGAAAGCCATTTTTGCTGAAAGAAGATATTTGAAGAAATTGAAATACAATCCGGCATTGATTGAAGAATTGACAAAAATTGAATCGGATTACATGATGGAAGTCGGAAAAAGACTGATGAAAGAAGATATTCTGTTTATTCATCATATGGATGCGCTATATGTTCAGGAAAAAAATCAGGACAGGACACTTGAGATTATGGCTGAAGTGTCAGAAAAAAAGTGGGGAAGAAAGATCCGACTGGAATATTCCAATCATCTTAAAGCATGAAAAAAATCAAAAAAATGGAAAAATATATCGACAAGAAAAAAACTGGATACAAAAAAAAAGTTCATAGTTCATAGTTCATAGTTCATAGTTAGATGAAATAATAAATACAATAATTGAATATACCAATAAACAAGAATAGAATAACAAGATGAAGATAAGAAGGGACCATTAACATATATACAATTAGCAAGTGTATGGAAATCCACCAGGAATGGATTATCAATAAAAACATTTATTAATCAAATAGTTATATCATTATTGAATGATTATCCATTTTTATGGATTACGCAAAATATGGCATTTCCAGCATTCCCGACATACTGAAAAAAATACAGTTCCAGAACCTGAAAAATACTGATGGGTTCCCTGTTCAGTCTGAAATTTAACAAGAATGACTAGAATCATACAGGAAAAACAATATGAACAAAGACAAAACGCTTAAAGAAACAATTCTTGAAATACTGGATGAAGAATTGTATCCAGTATATCTTGAGGAGATGTCCACCATTACCACCGATAGAGTTGATGGTGGCATGTGCATTGTCGTCAACCGGAGTGAGTTCCGGAAAGGAAATCCTTATTTCAAGGTTGTAAATCATAATTCATTTGACAAAGCGACAAAAATTGCCCGAATTTCATTTCTGGATTTGAAATATATTATTCACAAAAATACTGACGGCAAGGAAAATTGGATTCTTAATATTAAAGAGAAAAAACAGTTGGTCAAGTTATTTAATCAGAAATCCACAAATATTTTCAGGAATGGCAAGAGAATGTCAAATTGGGAAAAAGCCATTGCCCAGTATAATCTGGAAAATAGATTAATAGGCGATGTTGAAGAAGCTGAAGATAAAAAATTAAAAGATACAAGGGATTTTGAAACTGATCCATTACCTATTGATTTGCCGATGCCGGATTACATGAAATTGTAAAGGAGTCGTTAAGGCTTTGTTCCAACAAAACTCCCATAAATTGCCATAATTTCTTTATAAAAGAAGGAAATAAAAATGAACAAAGACAAGATGCTTAAAGAAACAATTCTTGAAATACTGGATGAAAAATTGTATTCTCCAGAAGAATATCTGACAGAAATGTCCAAGGTTGCTGATGATAAAAGCAACGGTGGAATGATGATTTTGATATCAATAGATCAGAACAGAATCGGAGAACCCTATTTCAAGGTAGTAGATAACATTAACTATAATAAAGCAAAGAGAATTGCTAGAATTTCATTTTTACATCCAGAATACATCATTCATAAAAATACTGATGGAAAAACCAATTGGGTTTTGAATAACAAAGAGAAGAAACAATTCAAAACCTTACTTGAAAAGGTTGTTGATAGAGCTGGTCATACAGTTTGGGAAAGAACAATCATTCAGTATAATTTGGATAAGTATAATATTAATGAACTAGAAACTGAAGAACTTGAGTTTGAAAATTATACGAAAAAGGATTTGCAAACGAAAGCCTTACCGTATAACCTTCCGATGCCGGATTACATGAAATTATGACAATGATACATTCATGTCATCCATATTCTTGAAATGAGTGTAAATCATCAGTGCTGTCTTTCTTGGTTCTTGCCAGTATATCTGCTCAAGAAATTTCCCAATGTTTCCTCAATATTTCTTTTTCCGACAGGATTGGCGGAATGACATCTGAATGTAAAGTTTTCTGGCAATAAAACAAGACCATCCATTACCGCGTTGATTATCCACTTGACAATATCATAACCGGACTTCCCCTCACCGAGATCATGGTCAAATGAAATGAATTCCGGAAAAGGGTTATTCTGAAAATACTGGATAGATTCCTCGTAGTTGCGCAAGCAAACATCGAAACCCTTCGGCATTTTCCGAATATCATCAATATAGATCTTCACAATAGAATCTTTCTATATGGTCAATAATATTAATATTTCTGTCCTTTCCGCATTATTCTTCACTATATTGCCGATCGTTATGATCCATTTTATTGGAATGTTTTATTTTTCTTGTATAAGTCCTCTTGTTCCTTACAACCTTCGGCTTGAATGGCGTATCCTTGCGAAAGAGAACATAATGAACTCTTGTCTTTTTTGCCTTGTTATCGTTTACCGTCATGACCAATCACCTTGCAATCAACAAATCTGTACAACAGCACCTGCCTTTATTTCGATTTGCTAAAGTGGATGCAACAGGTTTTTTATCCTTGCTGTGATTTCAAAATCCTCTCAATGATGTTTCATTAAGAATCATCTGTTTTTCCGTCTTCTGCTCCTGCATATTCATTCAGCCAGCAAAATGTATTGACCAGTTTCATTTGCTCGACCGTACCGCATGAAATTTCCAGTAATTTCGGATTGATGATGACGATCGCCAGACATTGCGCACGGGAAACTGCGACATTCAACCGGTTTTTGCTGTACAAAAATTCGATATTGCGCGGCAAATCTTCTGCACTGGAAGTCACCATCGAAACCAGTACGACAGGAGTTTCCTGTCCCTGAAATTTATCCACTGTCCCCACTCTGGCATTCTCCGGCAGGATAGAGCGCAGATAGTTCACTTGTACATTATACGGGGTTACGACCAGAATATCGTCCCCGGTAATCCGTCGTACGTCACCGTTTTGGTCTGTGAATTTCTGCCCCAGCAATGCCTGATATCTGGCTTTGATGATCTTGCCTTCTTCCGTACTTTTTTGTGAACAGTGGTCATGTTCGGCATGAATGACGACGATGCCTTCATCTGGCAGGTCGATATTTTCCAGATTCAGATGACGTTTGCCTGTACTTTCATCCGCATGCAGACGACCGTCATAAAATGCATCCGAAATGAACCGGCAAATACGGGGATGCATGCGATAGGTCCGGTCAAGGAAAATGCCGCGATCGGCTGGAATGGTGGAATGATCGCCCAACAGGAATTCCAGTACCGACAATCCTGCTTCTCCGGGATGTGTTCCCTGAACGGGCTGTCCCAGTTGCATCTGGTCTCCCACCAGAATAATGTTTTTCGTGGAAGTCGCCATGGCAACGACATTGGCTGTTGCAACTTGCCCCGCTTCATCGATAAACAGGTAATCCAGCTGATCGTTGAAATAAGGATCGGCAAAAGTCCATGCCGTTCCCGCAAACAGGTCTGCATTCAGATCGATATTTTCTGTTTTGGTTTCCGAATGAATGAACTTTCCGTCAAAAACGGTTTCCTTGTTGCCGTTACTATTGGCTTTCTTGATGCCCTGAAACGGCATGTTTTTTTCTGTGGCGACACGTTCGATGCTTTCCAGCAGGTTATGGATGGCTTTATGCGAATTGGATGTGATGCCGATTTTCTTGCCCTGCCGAATCAATTCCACAATGATGTGGCTGCATGTGTAAGTCTTGCCTGCGCCCGGAGGACCCTGGATGACAAGATAGCTATTCTCAAGTCCGGCAATGGCAGCAAGTGCTTCTTCCTGAAGATTCGCAGAGCTCGCCAATTCCTCTCCGGTTTTCTTGCCCCGTATTCGGGGCGCATTTTTTGCCAGCAGTTCTGTCGCCGCGAGTTTCACATCTGGCGCATCAAGTATTTGATCGGTATAACGGTATATCGCTGCACGAACGGTCTTGCTGTTGATAGGTCCGGTCGGTCCGATGGAAAGATTTTCAGGCAATGCATCCTTGTTCGCACTTCTCCTGATTCTGACGATTCTGTTATCTTCATCGATTCCGGCAATCGTTCCTGCGTTCTCTGCATTTGCCACGTCAGTCACCGAATCGCCGGTTTTCAGTTTGTATTCCTGTGACGGAAAACGATAGGAATAAATCAGGGACTTTTTGTCCGGTTCCGATATGCCTGTCTGCTGCAAACAGCCCAGACATTCGATGTCATCGACCAGTTCCTCATCGAATTTATTCTGACGCTCAAACAGACTCCACCATTGCGGTTTCGCTTCCCGGTTATGAAATTCCAGCAAGTGCGACAGGCGTTCGTTGACCGGTAACGGATTGTCGTCTTTCATTCCCAAACGGGTCTGGTATCGTTCATATTCGATTTCCCAGTCCTTGCGCAAAGGTTCTTCTCTTTGAACGTCTCCGGATACATCGTCGAACCAGGGCGAATCTTCCGGCTTCAGAGTCAACAGCCAGTTACGCAACAAATACGTAGACTGGCAATCCACTTCATTGTAATCCGCGATTTCCTGCAAAAGTCTGTCATCTTCCGTTTCACGCCACTGGTTGTACACCACGATGCTGTCTACGGCTGTTGCGACGGCGTTGGCTCGCTTGTCCATGTAGAAGGTTTCCAGATTCTTGATGGAATAACGCGGTTCGGATGTCCGGATACTTTCTCTTACGACCAGATACAGATCGACGAATTTATGGCGGCGAAGCAGATTGTCCAGCTGTTCTTCGCATACGGCATGGCGGCATGCCAGCCGTTTCAGCGCTGTCGTTTCATAATGATTGTAATGGTAGATATAGGCATGGGGATGCTTTGCCAGATGGTCTGCCAGAAAGCGCATGAAACGGATGAATGTTTCTTTTTCTTCCTGATGGTTATGCGCCCAGAACGGTTTGAAACATGCTTTTCCATCTTTAAAATAGTAAATTCCGAACAGGTACTCCAGACCATCCGGATAAAGAGGATCGCCTTCCATATCGAAAAACAGATCTCCCTCATCCGGTCTGGGAATGCGTGTGAATCCCTTGCCCGGCGGAAAAGACAGGATTTCGATCCGGTTAAGTCCTGTCACCGCTTTGTGATGCTGTAAAGCGGCTTGCGATTGCAAACGCCGGAACACGTTCTGGTTCAGATCGGGAATGTTCTTCTCTGGCGATGTCGTTGCCAGCCCGGCAACGGTATGTATTCCTGCCTTTTGCAGTTTATCGATCTGGGATCGCTGAATATTGGCGACGAGGCTTAAATGGTCTTCTTTTTGCCACTGTTCCTTACAATTGTCCCGCCATGAACAGATGGTGCAATGTCCACATGGTTCGGGACAGGAATCAACCGGCAGTCTCCGAAGATAATTTTCGAAGCGTTTTTTGGCTCGCGTATAGTAATAAAAGAAGTCTGCGCCCCGGAAGCTGTGTTTTTCATGGTTTCCCAGATACAAGTGCATGTTGACCGGACGAACACCCTGTAACGCTGTCAGCAATTCGGTATACACGCACAATTGCATGATATGTCCCGGTTCGGCTGTCCGAGCCAGTTTGGTATCCAATACCTCATAGCTGAAATCTCCCCATGCGGAAGGGGTATTGCATTTCACCAGAAAGTCCGCATCGCCACGCCACGATGAGGCAAGAAAGGCTGCCTGATAGATGATATCCGCTCCTGACCGGATGGCATTCCGTGTGAGTCTGACCCGATCCGGCAGGCTGCGATTTTTTGGAATTTCGACTACGTTTTTTCCCGTTTCTTTCAGATGCCGGAGATAGGCTTTCTCATGCTCTTCCCCTTTCTTTTGCAGCAATTGGCTTGTCGTGCCGATTTCGGCTTTGTCCATGTCATTTTCCAATGCTTTTATGTCAAGGAAACTGGCATGACGACATCCTAAAAAGGTGATCAGGTCTGACGGTGAGTAAAGGATTTGCCCATTGTTCGATTGTTGCATCTGTATTTTTCCAGAAAATAAAAAGATGAGGATATCCACTCCCTGCGGATGTTTTTCCGATGCCCGGAATTTCCGGTTTCAGATATCTTTCGAATAGGCGTCCAGAATATACTGATCTACTCTTTTATAGTCTTCTTCAGTATATTGATCACCGTAAGTTTTAAAAAACAATGTTTTCAGTTGTTTGCCCGTATAGTCCGGATGCTCATCCAGGAGTTTGCAATACCGTGCACAAAGAATAGGATCGATAGCTTGTTCACTCATGTGTTTTTCCTCAATTGGATTCGTCTTTTTTGGATGAAATAATCATTGTTCCGCCTATATCGTTTTCGATATCACGGAACCGGAGTGCCCGGCAGTGAGGATTTTGTTGATTTCATCCATGCACTGCCGGATGTTTTTTTCCGGAACGCCCATGTCTTCCAGTATGTCTTCTCCAAAACATTGCCCGAAGGCTTTTTTGAGATGGATGGGTTCCAGCTGTTTCTGCGGATCTTTGTTTTCTTCGATCTGTCTGATCAGTTCTTCTGCAATGTCCTGATATTCATCTTCCATGCCCGGATTTTCTTTGCAGCCTGTCATCAGGAAGTCGTACCGGTACAGTATCCGGTTGATGTGTTCTTGCATGAGGCGGTCCTTTCTGTTTTCGTTTCGATGGTTTGTCTTGGCTTCGGCGGGATTGTGTATTTTTCCCACTCGGTATGGATGTCTTCTGTCTGAACCGGTTTTTTCCGGTATGTTTCAAAGGCGGGCATTTCCCATGTTTTGGGATGTTCCGGGTAGTTTTTGGGTTCGGTCAGTGCTTTGATCCGGTATTTCTTTTTGCCGGTTTTGTTGAAGTTCTGGCGGAGGTATTCGGGATGAAAGTTTCCCGGTGTCTGTTGCTGTGTATTGTCCGGGATGTCGACTGACAGGACAGCTACCGGTTCGAAGTGGTTGCAGTGGGAATAGCGTCGGTCCAGCGGATCGTTCTGACTGGCAGACTCAAGGGCGTTTTCCATTTTCGGTTCCTGTCCTCCTATGTTTTTAAAGAATAGCGATTCTCACTTTGCTCAAGCAGGTTTTGTTCGTTTATTTCAGATATTCCGGTTCCTCATTGTCGAAATGTGCAGATTTGGTCTTCGATGCATCCTGTTTCAGTTTGTCGATGAGGTTATTCAAGGATGATGGATTTTTCTTTTCTTCAAGGACTGGGGCTTTTTGTTGAACAGGTTCATGTCCCTGATTTTGCATCTGTGCCGGTTCTGTCCGGTTTTCTTTCGATTCGGACTTGTTTTTTCCATTGGTGCACATGACCAGCAGGGTGATCACCGCCACTATTCCGATGACGACTTTCAGAAAGGTTCTCGCTGCCCAGTTGCCTGCACTGGCTGCCATGAATGAAAGGGAACTGCGGGTACGTACACAGGAATCGCATACCCAG
>CAVKGJ010000008.1:0-4831 GCA_963655605.1 Oscillospiraceae bacterium | reverse complement strand
TACCCAGACTTCTCTGGTTTTGTAATGTGTTCTGCCTGTATAGATTCTTCCGGATTTCTTTCGGGCAGGATTGAATGAAAAACCCCACGATGTCCTTCCGGATTTTTCTTCTACTGTCTTTTTGTGCATCTCATTGGCAGGCTTTAATGCATGGCAATAATAGCATTCGTGTTTCCGGTATTGTGTCGTGCTGGCATTCATCGTTTTTCTGATTCGGTTGGAACGTATTGTTTTATGATGGTCTATCCATATTTACGGATAATTTAAATATCGTTTTTTATAATGCTATCATGACAGGCTGAAAAAGATAATTATGCAGAAAATTTTCATGAAAATATCCCTGTCAGCCTGATTCTGTTTGCCTCATACGTTCCGATTATTCCTCAGTATCGGTATCATCCAATCTTCGGATATTGAAGGTAATGTCACTATCATCAAGACCGTATTCATGAAGAAGATACTGAATACCACTCATCATTTCTAGCGTATTCAATGGAACATACAGATAATAATTTCCTTCTTCTATTTTCTCGCATCCTTTATATTTCTGCTCAGGATATATCCATTCAGGTTTCTCTTTCTGTAGCAAAGCTTGGAAGCGTATCGGATCATATTCGCGTAGTGTTTCAAACACATCTACAAACATGGACTTCCATACAGAATTAATTTGCTCTTTTCCAAAAAGTACAAATGAATACAATTTTTCTCTTTTTTTGAAATTCCTGACATCTTCTATCGAACAGAAAATGGTTTCTTCGTATTGTTCTTTGTATGAGGTCACAGGATGTTTCCAGAGTTCTGTCGCAAATTTTTCCAGGATTAATTTACGTTCCCTAAGCTCCTTTTCCGTCCATGTCTCACATCGTCCAATGTATTTATTAAGTCGTAACGGACTGTCCCTGAACCCATCCTTCATGGTCAGTTTCTCTTCAAAAGAGCGATTGTTATATTTACTGTTATAGCCCGTCAAAGTCAGGTTCGGCAAAGTATGCAGCCATGTTTCATGGATTTCCTCGTAGTTCTCGCCCAATGCATCTATCCATTGAGAGTTCAAGGTCTGCGGCATGATATGTTCAATGGTGTATTGTTTATTTTCCAGTCGCGCTATTACATTGGTTTGCTCTTTGCTATCGCCATTCTCCAGACAACTAAACAGATACTTTCTGTAAGCAGGTAACAATTCTTCATAAATATTGCGGGACATAAGATTTTCAAGAAATTCATTGTCATTCGGAAATCTGCGCCCTTTTCCTGTCAACAGGAAAAGCGATTTGACGATATCGACATAGTTTCCCTCTTTCCTGTTTTGTTTTTTCTTGACGCTATCTTCCATGCCCGCAAAAAAGCGGCTGTAACCATGCGATGGTAGACCGACTATAATTCGCCTAAACAGATAACTTTCTATGGTTTGCAGTATTTCCTTGACTTCTTCTCCCGAGAGGATACCCTTTTTGAACTTGTCAAGTAAAACCAGCAAATACGGATAGATCACCGTAAACCCAAGCTGATTCAAACGAACCAGATTATTCTTGAAAGACAGCCTATCATCAGGTTTTAGAATAGTTTCATATAACTTGGCATAATCGTAAAGTTCTTCAAGCAATTTTTTGTTGTCACCGACTGTCTCAGCATACTCCCTGAATCTGAAATAGATTTCCCGATTCATAATATTGTCTTTAAAATGGAGCACAAGATAATGCCTCATGAACTCTTCCATCTGGGACTGTTCATTTGCCTTGAGCCTTCTTTCTATTTCAAGCCAGTACTTTTTGTAATATTCTTCCTGATCCTCTATGGACATTCCCATAAGAATATAGTTTCTGATCTTGTCGCTTTCTTCCAGTGCCACACCGGTTGAATTCAGACTTTCAAATATCCGCTGCGGATCATCTTTATCATCAAGGTTGATACAGATCAATTCCAAACGTCCCAGCATGTTAAAAAGATCATCTATATTTATTTCATCAACAAGAATCTGGTTTCTGAAGAAATGATAATTTCTGGTAATATTGGATTCTTTTTCATCAAGATCGTTATCGGATTCAAACAGACTATTATATTGCTTTCGATCGGATTCAAGTGGACGCAACCGTTTCTTTCGATCAATGTCCTTTTCAAAATGATTTACCAAATACTGCTGCCATATTTGATGATAAAGTGAATCCTGATTTTGAACGCCATCTCTTTCTTTTAATATATTAAACATCGCCACCAACAGAATAAATACTGTTGTCAACCGTTGCTGTCCATCAACTACAATATAATTTGTTTTGCTTCCTATGGTTCCTCCGCTCAGAACCATACTTCCAAGAAAATGTTTTTTATTAACATCATCTGATTTCATCAGTTTTATCAGATCGTCTAATAATTGCTGACATTCTTTTTTCTGCCAACTGTAATTCCTCTGGTATACCGGAATAACAAACTGAACATTGTTCATTCCAATAAGATTTGTCAAAACTTCCTGCGTATCCTTCATAATATTACCTTTATAGAAAACAATCTTAATATTACAATCACTTTCTTAATTTTTCCGTTCTGGAATTGTCTTTCATATCATTATCATCAAACTTTCTAAGTGTTTTTATACCTAAAGATCATCTTGATAAGTATCCAGATAATCTTTTGTTTTCTGCTCCAATATCTCTCTCGCTATTTTCATTTCTCTGATCGAAGGCTGGCTTTTCCACATTTCTTTCAGTTTAATGGATGATGGAAAGATATTTGTGTATTGATAATCGTTAATAACTGCATCCAGTTTTTCTGGAATCAGTTTTTCTTCCTGACAAAGTTTCTCCTTGGCTTTTTCCGCTTCCTGACGAACGAATTCTCTGAAAGCTGTTTCCATATCATCTGTTGCCGACAAATCTCGCAAATTGTATTCAATGAATTTTTCTATCAATTCTCTTTTGGTACGTAACTTGACATCACTTTCAATCAGACTGGTAATTTCCTTGCGTTTGATTTCATAGTTTTCAGGAATTTCTTTTTTCAGGTCTTGCATCTTGGTCAGGATGTAACGAACATTGATATCATCACGATGCATAAGCTCTAAGCTGAAATCTACATCCTTCAATATCGATACTTTTTCTCTGGATTGGTGTCGTTTTACCTGTTCATACAGGGTCAAATAACGGCTTCCATAATCAGTAATTTCCTGAACACTCAGTAACAGGTCACTTTCTTTGAAATCGGCAAAAGATTTTATGGTATTGAACAGTTTCAGCATTTCCCGGTAAACACGGACAAATTGCAATTCTTTTTCCTCATCCGGCAGGACATAACTGACTGTCGGCATGATTTCTTTCAGCTCTTCAGTTGCCTTGTTGAACCGATCAATGTATTGCGCATAGCTTCCCAAAAGGACAATTTCATTGGCATTTTTATCTGCAAAAAGGGCTATGGCTTCATCTGTGCTGGCTTTCAGATTCCGATAACAGACAATTTTTCCATGGCTTTTTTCTATATTCAGTATTCGATTTGTTCGTGAATATGCCTGTATTAACCCGTGATAACGCAAATTCTTGTCGACATACAATGTATTCAGTCTAGGACTATCAAATCCGGTCAGGAACATATTGACAACGAGTAATATGTCGATTTCAGCGTCTCTCGCTTTTTTTGAAACGTGCTTATAGTACGAATAAAAGTCGTTGGTATTTCCTGATCTCTGTTTCCCTTGTCCTCTTGCCTCACCACTGTCTGTAGCACGGGTCGTGAAGTTGGTTCCAAACAGAACGTTATAGTCGCCCATGAATTCCTCCAGCTTGTCACGGCTTAGCGGATTCATTTTGACGCTATCGAGTTCGAATTCTTCCTCAAGGATGTTGCCAGTTTCAGCTGCCTGTAAGATGGCATCCGGATTCGCGTCATTGGCGCTATAACTGAAAATAGTGGCAATTCTCAGTTCCTTATAAGTTTTATCCCGTTCTTTCAACTTTTGCTGTTCTTGCCTGAACAGCTCGTAGTAACGGATCAAAGTCGGAACACTGCTGACACAGAACATTGCGGTGAATTTCCGGTCATGCGTTCTGGCATTATGATTTTGCAGGATATGTTGGACTATCTGCCGAAGCCTGTCTGTACTATCCAGTAATTCATTCGTATCAATTGCCTCAACTTCAATATTTGATGTGATATCTGGTTCGTTTTTCTGATAACGTCCTATATATTCCACTGAGAAAGGCAATACATTCTGATCTTTGATAGCATCTGTAATGACGTATTTATGCAGACACTCACCAAACAAGTCTTTGGTTGTCCTGTTGGCGCCACTGCCTTTCATCATTTCCTGTACGCTATCTTTTTTGATAACGGTTCCTTTATTGGCGTTATCTGAAAAGATCGGTGTTCCCGTAAATCCAAACATCTGGGCACGTGTGAAGAATCGACAGATATTTTGATGGGTTTCGCCAAACTGTGAACGATGACATTCGTCAAAAATGAATACTACCTTTTCATCTTTCAAATGTTCGATTTGCTGACAGAAACGTTCATGAATGATGGCATTATTCAGTTTCTGAATAGTGGTAACGATAGGTTTTGTGTCATTATCAACCAAACGTTTTATCAGGGCACGAGTATTTTTGGTTCCATCTACGGCATCTTCACTGCCTTCTGCATAGGCTCTGAATGTGTTGATGGTCTGATAATCCAGATCATTTCTGTCCACCACAAAAAGAACCTTGGAAACACCTTCAATTGACTGGATTATCTGACTGGCTTTAAATGAAGTGAGTGTTTTGCCCGATCCGGTCGTATGCCAAATATATCCATTGCTGTTTCCGTTTTTGACTTTTCCTATAATGGCTTCTACAGCATAATATTGGTA
>CAVKGJ010000007.1:0-4767 GCA_963655605.1 Oscillospiraceae bacterium | reverse complement strand
TTCCTTGCAGGTCGATGCCCAAAACGATATGGACCGACCTGTTTACTATACGCTGGCCATCTCGTACCTTCACGACAATTCCGTCCATGAACACCACGGGATAGATGCCCTCAAGCGGTCTTGACTGCCAGATGTAATCTGAACTAGTACATATTATCTGGTGGGTAACAATTTGATGGATAGAGCGTCTCTCAACATCTCTTTACCATTGATGGAAACAATTGCCTCGATAACATTGCCCGTTTTAACAGGTAGCAAGGTCATCAAGATATTGGCTGTGTGCTGCACAGTGTTGAATCCTTGCTCCTTAAAACCATCAGCCACTTTTTTCAGGGCTTCTGCTGGGACTTCCTGTTTCAGTTGCTGCTTGCCGTCTATATTAACCTCAATGGACATATAGAGAATGTCACCTTCGGCATCGGTGTTGCTCTTGACGATAATCGTGATGCTTAATTTCGGCAGGGTAAAGGAAGGGGTTGCTATGAGCATTTCTCTTCCATAAACACCCATAAGAGAGTATTTCCCATCTGCCTCTCTTCTGAAATCATCCGAAAAAATACAGGATATATTCATTATTCTTCCAGTTTGATGTATTGACTCAATTCTTCAAACGTGACTCCAAGTGCTCGTGCCATGTTCCGACAAGTTATTGTTTTTGGACAAATCTGTTTTGCTTCGATTCTGGCGATATGAGGCTGGGTAGTACCAATCATTTCTGCCAAGTCGGATTGGGACAAGCCTTTTCTGAGTCTCAGTGATGCCAAGGAGTCTGTATCCCCAATATCGTTGGTCAGTTCTACCCTGGCTTTCTTCATCCTTGCACGATAATCAGGATCTTGCTGTTCGCGAATTTTTACCATAATGGCACGCGGAATTTTTGTTTGCGCCTTGCTCAACAAATTATCAACAGCAACAGGGAGTGTAGTTTCAGTTTGTCCTTGGAATTCCCAAGTCAAAGTATTCACGAAAGACCCTGCAGGATATGTTATGGTCAGACTCATAGTTGTACTCTTTTCTTTTTACGACAGCCAGAAAATGAATTTCATCTTTCCTTCCGTTGTAGGCAAAGATGATTCGGTATGCTCCAAGCCGTTTTGCTCTTGGCTTGATACGGTATAGGTTGTAACCGATTTTTTGAAAATAAGTGATGCCCTCCGTTTCAAACATGGGGGAACTGTTGAATTCTCCGGGCCATTTTGTCAATTCATTGACGGCATTTGCCTGTTCGGCAAGTTCAGTCAGGAACGCATCCAGCAGGTCTGCATCAGGCATTGCTGCTATATCGTCTTCAATGTATTTGCCGTCATAAACTGTAATCAGTATATAACGCAGTATATAAGGTCGTTGTTCCGGAAGTCAATGTGATTTTTTTAACCTTGATGGGGATATCTTGGAGGTATGTCAAAGGCAAGTTATCACCTGGGACATGGTTTCTATGGAAGCCCGCCTGAATTGATCCGGGTATCTCTGACGCAGTTTTCTCTCATCGTATCAAGAGCTGCTGCGACATCGCGAATATCGGCACTCAACGGTTTGCCTGACATTGGGACAGGAAAAGTACCGATAGAACGCTGCGTATAAAGACATTTTTTACTCATTCCCTATTGACAACACCCGAATCGATGCCGGGTAACAGAATCTGCTTGTCACCTTCATTGATTTTGATATTTTACGGATAGCGGAAGACGTCTGTCGAAACGAATTTTTGTGGAATTTCAGAAACCCGGCATCACCGGAAAAGAACGTTTGATGCTGCCGTCGAGATCTTTTTAGGACTGTGGAAGACTTTGCCAATCAACATGCCTGTATTATTTTCGGCCAATGGAGGAAATCTCAATGGGAAATTTCGATATTCGCTCAGAAAGACTCCATGTTTTCGCCTCACTTGCTCATGGGACCTTTGTCACGAAGTCCCGTCACACGTTGCGATGGATCGTCTTTATCAATCCTTCAGAAGTACATTGAAAATCAAGATTCATCACAATACCTGATGCGGCTTATATCACCGCGCTGTACGACAGGGCTTTACGCCGCTGTTGGCAAAGTGAATGATGCAGTCATGTCGTCAGCAACAGGAACCTGTCGAGGCAAGTCGGCTGCCTGCGACTAACCACGGCAGGAATCTCACACCTTCCGACAGGGGAGGAGGTCAACCCCGAAAACTGCAAAGACGACAATACCTCAGCTTTCAATAAGCTGATAACCGTAACCATAAACCTGCTGCAAACGATAACCATATTCTTCTTTCAGGCAAAGTTTGTTCCTGACCCTAGAAATATGGGTATCGATCGTCCGGCTCAATTCATTCGTATTTGAAAACCAGATGGTTTCCTCAATTGTCACACGTGACAGAGGTTGTCCGAAATGCCGGAACAAAAGACACGCCAGTTCGAACTCCTTGACCGTCAATGCGATTTCCTTTCCGTTACGCGATACCCTGTTCGGAAAACGGGAAAAAACAAAAGGGCCATACCGTAAAACATTCGCTGCATAATCATCAGGATATGCCTGCCTGAGCAGCAGACTGACACGCGTGACCAGTTCCTCCGGCCTGACCGGCAAACAGATATAGTCCGTCATGCCTGCCTGGCTGAACGACATGATCGAGTCCCTGTCCCGAGCCTGCGCAACCGCCAATACAGGAAATACAGCCGCTGCCTCGCGAAACCGCCCGATCCATGTTTTCTTCAATGCACTGCCAATACCGGCGCCCAGTATAACCACTCCCCTGAATCCGTTTGCCAGACAATGCGACCAAACTTCAGGAATCTCTTCTGAAACCACACTCGTTTCACTGAAAAATCCGGACATGGCCAGAGGTCGTTCAAGTCTGGAAACGGACAAACCGCTCGTATCAGCTATAAAAATTCTCATTGGAATCACGAAAAAAACGTATCTGTTTCAAAAAACTGTCTGGATCGCTTCTATTTTCCGGCATCGACTTATCAAACCATGCAATAGACGTTAAAATTGATATCAAACAACTCATCTTCTTGTCTTTTGTATTCATATTCTCACAAAGCAATATGATACGAAAGACATTTCAGCCATTCTCTCTCACCCGTTTTCTGCCGGACACCGGCAGGGAAATCACTGAAATAAGGAACGAAATTGGAAAACAAACTCGCAAATTTCACGGGAAAAATCATTTTTATCGGTTTCGGCAGCATTGCAAAAGGTGTTCTCCCGTTATTTTTGCGGCATTTACCGGTTACTCCGGATCGCATCAGGATCGTCGCCGCCGATCCGGACCATGAACGGATCGCCGGGCACCACGGCATTTCCTATCGGCAAATCCGTCTGACGGAAGACAATTACCGTTCCGTACTGGAACCGCTTCTTGAAAAAGGGGACTTTCTGGTCAACCTGTCCGTTTTCGTATCCAGTATCGCCCTGATGGAACTCTGTCATGAAAAAGAAGTGCTGTATATCGATACTTCCATCGAACCCTGGGAAGGTGGTTATACGGACGCCGGCACGTCCGCTTCCGAACGATCCAATTATGCCTTGCGTGAAGCGGCACTCGAATTCGGCCGCAAACATCCGGAAGGGCCGACCGCAATCGTCTGTCAGGGCGCCAATCCGGGCATGGTTTCCGGTTTTCTGAAACAGGCGCTCCTCAACGTCGCAAAAGACAACGGTATCGATGCCAGACCGTCCACACGCGAGGAATGGGCTGCTCTGGCACGGCAACTGGATATCAGGGTCATCCATGTCGCAGAACGTGATACCCAGAATACATCCATCAGAAAAAAACGGAACGAATTCGTCAACACCTGGTCGATAGACGGCTTCATTGGAGAAGGACTCCAGCCTGCCGAACTGGGCTGGGGAACTCATGAAAAACACTGGCCGGAAGATGCCGGAACCCATTCATTCGGATGTCAGGCCGCCATTTATCTCAACCAGCCCGGTGCCGCAACGCAGGTCCGCAGCTGGACACCAATGGAAGGACCTTACCGCGGTTTTCTCATCACGCATTCCGAATCCATCTCCATTGCCGATTACCTGACCGTTCGGGAAAATGGCGAAACGGTCTATCGTCCGACCGTTCATTACGCTTATCATCCCTGCGACGATGCCGTCCTTTCCGTTCATGAACTGGCAGGCAAAAACTGGCGGGAACAGCCTGTCAAACGCCTGATGCGCGACGAAATCGAGGAAGGCGTGGACGAACTGGGCGTATTGTTGATGGGCAACCGGAAAGGCGTCTACTGGTACGGTTCGCATCTCAGTATCGACGAAGCCCGCAAAAGCACTCCCTACAACAATGCGACCAGCCTGCAAGTCGCGGCAGGTGTGCTTGCCGGTGTAATCTGGGCAATCATGCACCCGAATCTGGGCGTGATCGAACCGGACGATATCGACCATGAAACCATGATAGAAGTCGCGCACCCCTATCTTGGAGAAATCGTCGGCTCGTACGGCCAGTGGACCCCTCTCGAAAACCGGAACTGGCCTTTTGAAGAAGATATCGATCCGGAAGATCCGTTCCAGTTCAAGAATATCCGCGTCAAATAGTTTCGTTCTCATTCCGCAAAAAACCGCAACGGTCAAAAACCTGTTGCGGTTTTTTCATGCCAGTGGCAGAAAACCATCAAACTGCAATCTTGTGTTTGCGGCCACCCGTTTCATAAAAACGCTCCGCCCTGAAAAAGGCGATCGCCTCTTCCATGGGGAAAAAAGCGGACAATGTTGCCTGAAGACGTTTCCCCTTGCACGCGTGGACAAACCGTTTGGCTTCCTCGATCAACCGATGCCCGATCC
>CAVKGJ010000006.1:0-11646 GCA_963655605.1 Oscillospiraceae bacterium | reverse complement strand
CAGAATCCTTTACAGGCTCTAGTTTTTCGCCCACGGAACCGAAAAAAGGATATAGCGCAAACACATGGTTGTCAGAAAAGAAAATAAAGGATGTTCTTGAAGAAATTCATGGCAGATGACGGATAATTGATGGAATAATTTTCCATATGCCGTTTCCGGTTCGCTTGCTTTTGCGGAGGACGAAAAGCAGGTGGTGAAGCAATAATTCTCATTAACGGGTAGTATATGCCTTGCAAGAACGGACTGAACCTGTGCAAATGATGCTGGACGGATGACAAATGATTGGGATAGATCGGGCAACATCCTTTACGGTTTGCCTTTCTTGTAAAATGGGCAATATGTTGTATTGAAAAAAACGGGCGATGGTGACGGGTATGGAAGCCGGTCGCTTGTACTGTACGGATATATGCTGAAGGATTTTCATGGTTCCTCATTTAGTTACCGCATTGAACGGGCCCTTGCATGAGCTGGAAAAGACCATTATCAATGCCACACCGTCGATTGAAAGATGGTTCAGGCTGGAATGGCAGGATCATACGCCTCCATTTTATTGTTCGGTCGATTTGAGAAATGCCGGCTTCAAGCTGGCGCCGGTTGATACCAATCTGTTTCCGGGCGGATTCAACAATTTGTCTGTTGAAATGTTGCCGTTGGCTGTCCAGGCGACAATGGCAGCCATAGAAAAGTATTGTCCGGATGCCAAAAATCTTCTTCTGATTCCGGAAAGCCATACACGGAATATTTATTATTTGCAGAATATAGTGAGGCTTATTCGGATTTTGCGTCAGACGGGACTTGACGTACGGCTCGGATCACTGTCGGAAGACATCAAGGCGCCGACGCCGTTTACTCTGCCGGACGGAACCACGCTGATGCTGGAACCACTGGTGAGAATCAACAACGGGCGACGGGTCGGTGTCGGTGATTTCAATCCGTGCACCATTCTTCTGAATAACGACTTGAGTTCGGGAACGCCGGAAATTCTCAAAAACGTTTATGAGCAGAGCCTTTTCCCGCCATTACATGCGGGCTGGACTGTCCGTCGCAAGAGCAATCATTTCGCGGCATATGATGATGTGGCCAAACGTTTTTCCAAGATGTTGGGTATTGATCCGTGGCTGATCAATCCATATTTTTCAAAATGCAGCCATGTCAATTTCGGAGAGCACGAAGGTGAAGAATGTCTTGCCGCAAGCGTTCATTCCGTACTGATCAAGATCAGAAGAAAATACAAGGAGTACGGTATCAAGGAAAAACCGTTTGTCATCGTCAAGGCGGATGCGGGCACGTATGGCATGGGGATCATGACGGTTACCGACGCCAGTGAAGTCAGGGAACTTAATCGCAGGCAACGCAATAAAATGTCTGTCGTCAAGGAAGGATTGCCTGTCCGTGACGTTATTATTCAGGAAGGTGTCCATTCGTTCGAAAGGGTGGATGACGCTGTGGCGGAACCGGTCGTTTACATGATTGACCGGTATGTCGTCGGCGGGTTTTACAGAGTCAATGAAAAACGGGATATCAATGAAAACCTGAATGCACCAGGTGCGCATTTCGTACCATTGGCTTTTTCACAGCAGCATACATTGCCGGACAGAAGTGCGGAGCCGGGTACGGCGGCACCCAACCGGTTTTACATGTATGGGGTGATTGCGCGTCTGGCATTGCTGGCAGCTTCGGTGGAACTGGAGAAAACCGATCCGGATATGCAATGAGAAGAGAACGGAAGGCCGGATATGGAACTGGTTTTTTATGCAGATCCTCTTGAGACGTTCAAAGTCAGGAAGGATTCGACATTTGCCCTGATGAAAGAGGCGGTGAAAAGAGGGCACAGGATTTATTCGTTTTGCCAGCATGACATGATGATGTACGGGCAGGACGTGTATGCCCGTGTCAATAGTATTGAATTGACGGGTACGGAAGATACGGGATGGTTTCAGAGTCGTGAGGCAGGAGATCGCAGACTGGAAACGTTTGATGCCGTGATTGTAAGAAAAGACCCGCCGTTTGATACCGAATATCTCAATTCGACCTATCTTCTGGAATTGTCGGAAAAAAAGGGAGCGAGGGTTTTCAATCGACCCGGGGCGCTTCGCAGCCATAATGAAAAACTGACGATTGCGCAATTCCCTGAATTCATGGCTCCGACGTTGGTAACCGCCGATGTGAGTCGTCTGTGCTCTTTTCATGAGGAGTATCGGGACATTATTCTGAAGCCACTGAATGCCATGGGGGGAACAGGGGTTTTCCGGATCGGGAAAGATGGTCTCAATCTGGGCTCCGTTATCGAGACCCTGACGGAAAACGGCGACCGGGCGGTGATGGCGCAGCAATATATTCCGGCAATCGCCGATGGCGACAAGCGTGTCTTGCTGGTTAATGGAAAGGTCGTTCCGTTTGCGTTGGCCCGTATTCCCCGAGAGGGAGAGGTCAGGGGAAATCTCGCGGCGGGTGGTACAGGCAAGGCGCAGCCGTTATCCGCAAGAGATATGCAAATTGCCGAAGCTCTGGCGCCTGTGCTGGCCCGAAGAGGTCTTTTCCTTGTCGGGCTAGATATCATCGGTGATTGGCTGACAGAGGTAAATGTAACCAGTCCGACCTGTTTTCGGGAAATCGCACAGCAAACCGGCTTCAATGTGGCCGGACTGTTTATGGACGAGCTGGAAGAAACGGTTTGACCGATTGGCCGAATTCATTACAATGCCAGAAAAGGCTTGTGATGCAACTGTATTTTTTAGTCCATTTTTATTGATCAGATTATATGGTAGGCATATTACTTCTCATGCATGAACCATTGGCGGAGGCGTTCATGACTACCGCAATGCATCTGTTTGACGGCGAGCCGGAACGTATTGAGGCAATTGACGTCAAGGCGGATCAAGATATATGCGATGTCAACAGGATGGCGCTGGATGCCATCAGCCGGCTTGACGATGGTTCGGGTGTATTGGTGTTGACGGATGTTCTGGGGGGGACTCCTTCCAATTGCTGCCATCAGCTCAGCACAGAACACGAGGTACAAGTGATTGCAGGGGTCAGTTTACCCATGTTGTTAAGGGCAATCACTTATCGGAAAAGCGATCTGGAAACGATGATCGAAAAGGCACTTTCGGGCGGGAAAAACGGTGCGGTCCGTATCGATCCTTGCTAAAGCGGTTGTCTGAACCGGGCTCTTGTCATTTGCCTTTTTGATCTTGATATTTGGTAGAACATGGTACAAACGGAACTGGAAATTATCAATAAACTGGGATTGCACGCTCGCGCTTCGGCCAAATTGACGCAACTGGCTTCGAAATATTCCTGTGAAGTCTGGATGACGCGGAACAATCAGCGGATCAATGCCAAGTCGATCATGGGGGTCATGATGTTGGCAGCCGGAAAAGGATCGAAGATTCTTCTGGAAACGGATGGCGAGGATGAGGTCGAGTGCATGGTTGCACTGACGAAACTGATCAACAGCCGGTTCGGTGAAGCGGAATAATATAGACCGACAAGATTATGGCATCTTTTGCGCTCTTTGGAATTTCTGTCTCGCGCGGCATATCAATCGGCCGCGCTCATCTGATCGCCCAGGCGGCGATGGATACCAAACACTATCTGGTTCCGCAGGAAAAAGTGGAAGCAGAGGTGGAACGTCTGCAACAGGCTTTGAGTACAGTCCAGAAAGAACTGGAAACCATCTGGTCGAATTTGCCTGCGGATGCGCCGGTGGAACTGGGGGCTTTTCTTGATGTGCATGCCATGATCCTTGCGGATTCGATGATTTCGAAAGAGCCTTTCAATATCATCAGAACCCGTCGCTATAATGCGGAATGGGCGTTACTGACCCAGATCGAACAGCTGTCCGCCAAATTCGATCATATCGAGGATCCTTATCTGAGGGAACGCAAGGCGGATATCCAACAAGTTTCCGAACGGATCATGAAGGTTCTGACCGGTACGCCGACAAATTATCTTCCTGCAAATGCAGAGTCCGATGAGAGTGGACATGTTGACATGATTGTTGTGGCGTATGATATTTCGCCAGCCGACATGCTCCAGTTCCGGGACGATACGTTTTGCGGTTTTGTGTCAGAGATAGGTGGAAGAAACTCGCATGCAGCTATTGTTGCCCGGAGTATCGATACTCCTGCCGTTTTCGGTTTGGCGGGGGCATTGTCGCTGATACGGCAGGATGACTGGCTGATCGTGGATGCCGATGCAGGCATTGTTATCGTCAATCCGACACCGCTTGTTCTGGAACAATACCGTGCCAAACAGGCTGCTCAGGCAAAAGCCAGAAAAAGGCTGACAAAACTGAAAAGAACTCCGTCCATAACGATTGATGGAACGTCTGTTGCGCTGCTTGCCAATATCGAATTTCCAGATGACTGTACTGCGGCGCTGGAAAACGGTGCGACCGGTATCGGCCTGTTCCGTTCGGAATTCCTGTTTATGGGGCGCAGTGGGAGTATCAGCAAGATGCCCGGTGAAGATGAACAGTTCGAGGCCTACAAAAAAGCGGTGACTTTGATGAAAGGGCGGCCCGTCACGATCAGGACACTGGATATCGGAGCTGACAAGCCGGTAGGTACTCCTGAATCCCGTACGCTGAATCCGGCGCTTGGCAAACGCGCGATCCGTTATTGCCTTGCCGAACCGGAGCTGTTTCTGGCACAGTTGAGAGCCATACTGAGAGCATCGGCCTTCGGTCCTGTCAGGCTGTTGGTTCCCATGCTGGTCCATGCGTTCGAAATTGACCAGACACTGGCGTTTGTCGAGCAGGCCAAAACACAGCTCAGGGATTCCAACAGGAAATTCGACGAAAATATCCAGATCGGTGCCATGGTGGAAGTACCGGCTGCCATATTGGGTTTGCCCATGTTCACATCCCGGCTTGACTTTATTTCTATCGGAACAAATGATCTGATACAGTATGCACTGGCGATAGATCGGGTCGATCCTGAAGTCGCCCATCTGTATAACCCGTTGCATCCGGCCATTCTGTCGATGTTGTCAATGACGATCTGGGCTGCCGACAAGGCGGGGATTCCCGTTTCCGTGTGTGGTGAAGTCGCCGGCGATCCTCGCCTGACGAGATTGCTGCTCGGAATGGGACTGCGTGAATTTTCGATGCACCCGGCGCAACTTCTGAATGTCAAGCGTGAAATCCTGTCGAGTGATCTGAAAATCCTGAAACCCAAGGTGGATAGAATTTTGACGCTGGTGGAAGAGGAGGCTATTGAAAAGGCGGTGCATGATTTGCAGCTTGACAGTGAAACAGTTAGCGAAACCTGATTTTATCGGTTTGACGATATCAGGTGACTTCGTTATGCTTGCACTGTTGCGCCGATTTGAACGGGACAGCTTGCGGGCGCAGAGGATTTCCTGAACAAATACGGCTAAAGCGAGCTAGAATGAAAAGCCCGATTGGCCGATGCTTTCGGGCTTTTTTATTGTCAATTCATAAGGAGCCGGTTATGACAAATAGCCGGTTCGATGAAACAGAATATTCATGTCATCAATTGGGATCGTTTCACCTTTGTCGATGCACTTTGCGGAACCGCTGGTTTTGCAAAGTGGCGCTAGTATCTCCGATTACACACTGGTTTATGAGACATATGGCGAATTGAATGCAGATCGTTCCAATGCCGTGTTGATATGCCATGCCCTGAATGCATCTCATCACGTTGCCGGCGTTTATGCCGGCGATCCGAGAAGCACAGGATGGTGGGACAATATGGTCGGTCCCGGCAAGGCAGTGGATACCAGCCGTTTTTTTGTGATCGGCGTCAACAACTTGGGGTCGTGTTTCGGTTCGACCGGACCGATGGACATCAATCCGCAAACCGGAAAACCGTATGGGGCGGATTTTCCGGTTCTGACGGTAGAAGACTGGGTCAATGCACAGGCACGACTGGCCGATGCGTTGGGGATCGAAAAATTCGCTGCCGTGATGGGAGGGTCGCTCGGGGGGATGCAGGCACTGGCTTGGAGCATGCAGTATCCGGACAGGGTGCGCCATGCCGTCGTGATCGCTTCAACGGCACGTTTGTCTGCACAGAATATCGCGTTCAATGATGTCGCACGGCAGGCGATATTGTCCGATCCCGATTTTCACGGCGGAGATTTTTACGCGCATGGCGTTGTTCCCAGAAACGGATTGCGTGTTGCACGCATGATCGGGCATATTACCTACTTGTCCAATGACGACATGTCTGAAAAATTCGGTCGTGAATTGCGTTCCGGTGAATACAAGTTCGGCTATGGAGTCGAGTTCGAGATCGAATCCTACCTGCATTATCAGGGCGAGAAATTTTCCGCCTATTTTGATGCGAATACATATCTGTTGATTACACGGGCCCTGGATTATTTTGATCCTGCGGCGAAATATGGTGGTGATCTGGACAGGGCGCTTGCGGGAACCAGGGCAAAATATTTGCTGGTTTCGTTCACGACGGACTGGCGATTTTCACCGGAATGCAGCCGTGCGATTGTCCGTTCCCTGATCAGCAATGAGCGGCAGGTAACGTACGCCGAAATCGATGCGCCGCATGGCCATGATGCGTTTCTGCTGGATGATGAACGCTATCATGAAGTGGTTCGGGCATATTATGAACATATCTGGCAGGAAATCGGAAAGGATGACAGGTCATGAATGTGCCGAAACTGAAAAAATTGCGGGCCGATCTGGCATTCATTTCGAACTGGGTCGAAACCGGCGCTCATGTACTGGATCTCGGCTGCGGCGACGGGGCATTGTTGGAATATCTTCAGACCACGAAAAAATGTACCGGTTACGGTATCGAAATCGACGATCTGAAAATCCCCGGCTGTATACGCAGGGGTGTCAGCGTTATCCAGCATGATCTGGAAAAAGGGCTTTCCTTTTTCAGAAACGATACGTTCGATTCGGTTTTATGCCTGTCTGCATTGCAGATGATGAAAAATGTGGAAGATCTGTTGCGGGAAATTGTTCGGGTCGGAAACGAAGCGATTGTCTCATTCCCGAATTTTGCCTATTGGCCGCACCGCTTCGCTCTTCTTAATGGACATATGCCGGTTTCCACCGAATTGCCTTACGAATGGTATGACACACCCAATCTCCGTTGTGCGACCATACGGGATTTTGAAAATCTGGCGGAGCAGGTCGGTCTGAAAGTGGTCGATTGTGTTGCATTGCATGGTGGAAAACCTGTCAAGTTCGTTCCGAACTGGCGGGGCAGTCTGGCCATTTTCAGGCTGCAGAAAAAAATGACGGCTCATTCGTAATGGCACTCCCGAGAAAATGGAAAGCCGTATGTGATCCGCGTCTGCTGATCTGTGTCTTTCTCGGTTTTTCTTCCGGTTTGCCGTTATTTATTCTTCTGACCCTTTTGCAGGCATGGTTGTCCAAATCGGGACTTAATGTCCAGGCGCTGGGTCTTTTTGCACTGGTGATGTTTCCCTATACATGGAAATTTCTCTGGTCGCCATTGATGGATCGTTATTCCTTCCGTTTCCTGGGGCGTCGTCGCGGATGGATGGCTGTGACACAGACAGGTCTGTTTGTCTCGATCGGAATGCTCGGAATGCTTGATCCGGGCAGGCAGCTTGTCCTGGTCGGTTTGCTGACGACGCTCATCGCCTTTCTTTCATCCAGTCAGGATATTGTTGTCGATGCCTATCGTCGTGAGCTGTTGCCGGATGAGGAGCAGGGGCTCGGAAGTGCCATCCATGTCAATGCCTACCGTGTTTCCGGGATGGTTCCCGGGGCACTGTCCCTGATTCTGGCCGATATGATGAGCTGGCCGGCCGTATTCTGGATCACTGCGGCATTTATGCTTCCGGGGCTGATTTGCACACTGGTCATTCGTGAACCGGTCGTTCATGGTATTCCGCCCAAAACCATCCGGGAGGCGGTCGTTCTGCCATTTACCGAATTTATCGGGCGTGCGGGCTGGAAAAGCGCGCTAATCATATTGACGTTCATATTCCTTTACAAACTGGGCGACAGTCTGGCGACGGCATTGGCGACCAAGTTTTACCTTGATCTCGGGTTTTCCATGACCCAGATCGGAATCATCGCCAAAACGACCGGTTTCTGGGCAAGCCTGATCGGCGGGCTTCTTGGCGGAATATGGATTATCGGGCTAGGAATCAACCGGGCTCTCTGGGTTTTCGGCGCGGTGCAGGCACTGGCCATCCTGGGATTTTCATGGCTTGCTCTGGAGGGTACAGATCCGGTACTTCTTGCCTTTGTCATTGGTTTCGAGGCGTTTGGCGTCGGGTTGGGGACTTCTGCATTCGTCGCTTATATTGCACGGACAACCGATGAACGGTACACCGCTACCCAGTTTGCCCTGTTTACCAGTCTGGCCGCGGTTCCGAGAACGTTCATCAATGCATCAGCCGGTTATATCGTCGATATGACAGGCTGGTTCATGTTTTTCAATTTGTGTTTTGTACTGGCATTGCCGGGCATGCTTCTGTTGCCGAAAGTGGCGCCCTGGCGGCAAAAGCAGGAATAAGTTCGGGAATGTCGAAAAAGTTTTCCGGTTGAGTGTAAAATTTTCGTCTTTGAAAGAATTCGCTTATGGTCCGTTTCCGGAGCAATAGGCTTTGATAAATGAATGATGTCCAACCTGTCGTTCAGCGACTCTGGCTGGACCGGCACAAGCAGCAAACGGGAGAATGTATGGCACAGCAGTTTTTGGAAATGCCGGATAAAGATGGTTATTTCGGTGAATATGGCGGACAGATCGTGCCGCCGGAACTGAAAGCGGTGATGGATGAAATCGCCAGGGCTTATGATGAAGTCAGCAGGACAAAAGCGTTTCAGGATGAACTGAAGGAACTGTATGCCGATTTTGTCGGTCGTCCGAGTCCCATTTTTTATGCCAAAAGATTGTCCGAACGTCAGGGCGGCGCCCGTATTTTCCTGAAACGGGAAGATTTGAATCATACCGGTGCGCACAAAATCAATCATTGTCTTGGTCAGGCATTGCTTGCCAAGTACATGGGAAAAACGAAAGTGCTGGCAGAAACCGGAGCTGGTCAGCATGGCGTGGCGCTTGCAACAGCCTGTGCGCTGGTCGGTATCCCCTGTGAAATCCATATGGGAGAAATCGATATCAAAAAAGAACATCCCAATGTGACCAAAATGAAAATTCTGGGATGTAATCTGATATCTGTGACACGGGGTACCAAAACGCTCAAGGATGCAGTGGACAGTGCATTTGAAGAATATCTGAAAGATCCGAAAAATTTTCTTTATGCCATCGGTTCGGTTGTCGGCCCGCATCCATTTCCGAAAATGGTACGAGATTTCCAGAGTATTGTCGGAAAAGAAGCGCGTGCGCAGTTTCTGGCTCGTGAAAACAGGTTGCCTGACGTTGTAACGGCCTGTGTTGGAGGCGGTTCGAACGCGATCGGGATCTTTACCGAATTTTTACCGGATGAATCGGTCAGACTGGTTGGTGTCGAGCCAGCTGGCAAGGGGCTCGATACGCCGGATAATGCCGCGACATTGAGCCTGGGATCAAAAGGGGTCCTGCACGGTTTCAAATGTTATACGTTACAGGATGAGAAAGGAGAACCGCTGCCAGTCTATTCCATTGCGTCCGGTCTGGATTATCCGGGAGTGGGGCCGCAGCATTGCTATCTCAAGGATATCGGTCGTGTCGAATATGAGGCGATTACCGATAAGGAGTGCCTTGATGCTTTCCTGACGTTATCGCGGATCGAAGGTATCATTCCTGCACTTGAAAGTTCGCATGCAGTCGCTTATGCCATGAAAGTTGCAAAGGAACTGGGATCCGACAAGACCATTCTGGTCAATCTGTCGGGAAGAGGCGACAAGGATGCTGATTTTATCGCCAATTATCTCGGCATCAACTGATCAGGGGTTCATGTCGTAATGAATCGTCAGGGGAGCATGGTCGGAAAACCGTGTTTCCTTGTAGATGCTGGCGGAGATGGCTTTGCTGGCGATACCGGGGGTGGCGATCTGGTAATCGATGCGCCATCCCACGTTTTTCTGCCAGGCCTGTCCCCGGTTGCTCCACCAGGTGTATGATTCACCTGTCGTGTCGGGACAGAGTTTTCTGTACACATCAATCCAGCCGAGCTCGTCAAATATACGGGACAGCCATGCACGTTCTTCCGGCAGGAAACCGGAATTTTTCTGGTTGCTTTTCCAGTTTTTCAGATCGATTTCCCGGTGGGCGATATTCCAGTCTCCACAAATAATGAATTCACGACCGCTTTCCTTCAATTTTTTCAGAAACGGGAAAAATTCATCCATAAAACGGAATTTCGCCGCCTGACGTTCGGATGAAGACGAGCCTGAGGGCGCATAAAGGGAGATCAGGCTGAAATTTTTGTAGTCGCATTGCAAATAACGGCCTTCAGCATCGAATTCCGTACTGCCAAAACCATGTATGGCCTGATCGGGTTCGTATCTGCTGTATATTCCGACCCCTGAATAACCTTTTTTCACGGCGCAGTCAAAATATCCTTTCAATCCATCGGGATGTGCGACGGTGGGTGCAATATCGCTGGCTTGAGCCTTGAGTTCCTGAATGCAGACAAAATCGGAACCTGCGTGGACAATCCATTCCAGAAACCCTTTTTTGACGGCAGAACGGATACCGTTGAGATTGGCAGTCGTAATTGAAAGCATACCTGTTATTTCTGTATTTAAAACCGGAATCATACCGGAAAAGAGGTCATCCGTTTGAGCTATCCGCGGCAGGAACAGCAAGTTACAATAGCGGCATTCTTTTTTCAGGGAGTACGAAGGTGAGTGCGTTAAGAGAGGATTTTATCCGTTTCGCCGTTGAATGCGGCGTTTTGCGTTTTGGTGAATTTGTGACAAAGGCGGGAAGAACTTCTCCCTATTTTTTCAATGCTGGCCTGTTCAATGATGGGCAGTCGCTTGGCAAGCTGGCCGATTATTATGCAGAAACGTTGCTCCGGTCCGGCGTCGAATTCGATATGCTATTCGGCCCGGCTTACAAGGGTATCCCGCTTGTCGCTGCCGTTTCCATGGCGCTGGCGAAAAAGGGAAAAAATGTCCCGTTCGCCTATAATCGCAAGGAAGCCAAAGATCATGGAGAAGGGGGGACTATTGTCGGCGCTCCACTGAAAGGGCGTGTCGTGATTGTCGATGACGTAATTTCCGCAGGAACTTCGGTCAATGAGTCTGTCGGAATTATCCGCAAGTCGGAAGCCAAGCCCAGTGTCGTATTGATTGCGCTGGATCGTATGGAACGTTCCGGCAAGGACGATACCCTGTCGGAATTTTCTGCCGTTCAGGAAGTACAGAAAACGCACGGTCTGACAGTTCTTTCCATTGCCAATCTGGATGATTTGCTGGGTTATCTGGAAAAGGCAGGGACAACGGAAGCGCTGGATCAGTACCGGAAAGCGGTCAAGGCATATCGCGACAAATACGGCGCAGAGAACTGACATCGTTGTCCGGTATCGGAGAACCATGGACCGTTCACTCCGGAAAAATCACAGAAAAAACAGCCGACGTTTTCGAGAGATATTTCTGGGGCGAACGGTTCTTTCATGTAAAGAAAAAAGATAAAAACGGCATTTCTGTTGCGCGTAAGATACATAAAGGGTTGAAAAGGGAAGAAAGTTCAAACATGCTGGGGATGTACCTACCTACCTACCTAC
>CAVKGJ010000005.1:0-2659 GCA_963655605.1 Oscillospiraceae bacterium | reverse complement strand
TTTCTTCTGCCTTGATATCGTCAAGCCCTGGCTGGCTGATGATTCCGTCTATCTTTTCTGCTTCATGGCTGGAAATTCCATTCCGGTTTTTCTCCTGAATTAGCAGATTTTGAATTTCCACAGTATCTTTTACAGGCTCTTTTACGCTAGCTCTACGCTACCCAACCTTTTCGTTTTCGCCGATTTTTCAAGTTCACGCATTTGGCAAGTTCACGCATTTGGCGCTGAACCGTGTTTTGGAAAAATGACAAAACAAAAAGAGCCGATTACACAAAACATCAGAAATCGGCGGGAGCATGGCTCTCGCTTCAAAGTGATGTTCTATGTAATCGGCTCTGAAAAATCAAAGTCGGGTTCTGCTTCCTACAGTTCTCGCCAACAGAACCAAAGGTGTGGTGGAGCAGTTCGGCACTTTTCGGAGCACCGACAGATAATGTGCTATACCGTCAAGGGTATGAATTTCTCTCATTATATTCAGAATTTCAAAAGGCAAAATTCAACCGATGTAGAAAAATTCTTTCTCTACCTGTTAGGACATTTGATGAAGAAAAATCAACGGTAACAATCCGTGCCAACATGGCACGAATTATTTCTCAACAAATTCTGTCCAACTTGGGCAGAATTTTCAAAAGCGACTTTCCGATAACTTGGCGTGATGTGGTAAACACACCTCCGACCAATTTGGTTGGAAGTCCAAAGTCCTACTTCTGTCCAAGTTGGACAGAAGCCAAAAAACACCTCGCCGCAATTGGCACCGAGGTCAACTTCTACACAGGTTGGGTAGTAGTTAAAAACCGCTGGCGGCTTCATTTCAGAGACTATCACATCAGCATGCCTATATTTATGTGACCACACGCACAAAAATATTAAATAATTTTGTGAAACAGATTGATTTGTTCACAAGTTCTGAGTATAATAATAGTGTGATTGTAAAACTCTAAAACTCCAATAATAGTGTGAATGCGTGTTTTTATGGAACGATTGATATTGAATAAACTGCTTGAATGGAAGAATTCCCCTTATCACAAGCCGCTGATTCTGAAGGGTGTGCGTCAGGTGGGAAAAACCTGGATTCTGAAAGAGTTCGGCAGACGCTATTATGAAAATACTGCTTATTTCAACTTTGACGAAAACGAAGAATATAAACAGTTCTTTGAAACTACCAAGGAGGTGAATCGGATTCTGCAGAATCTGATGTTGGCCAGCGGCTATAAGATTTTGCCCAAAAAGACGCTCATCATTTTTGACGAGGTGCAGGACTGCCCCAAGGTCATCAATGCTATGAAGTATTTCTGTGAGAATGCTCCACAGTATCACATTGCCTGTGCCGGTTCGCTGCTTGGCATTGCCCTGGCTAAGCCATCTTCTTTCCCTGTAGGAAAGGTCAACTTCATGCAGATCGACCCCATGACATTTATTGAGTTTCTTCTCGCAAACGGTGATGAGAACCTTGTGAAATATTTGGAGAGCGTGGATACACTTGATCCGATTCCTGATGCTTTTTTCAATCCGTTATATGAGAAGCTAAAGATGTACTATGTTACCGGAGGTATGCCGGAATCGGTAAAAATGTGGACGGAGGCCCGTGATGTATCTGCCATGCAGGAAACTCTGTCCGATATCATCGGCGCTTACGAGCGTGACTTCGCCAAACATCCCAACCTTACCGAGTTTCCAAAGATCTCTATGATTTGGAAATCTGTTCCCTCTCAGTTGGCAAGAGAGAACAAAAAATTTATCTATAAAGTTGTCAAAGAAGGCGCAAGAGCTCGTGAATATGAGGATGCTCTGCAATGGCTGGTAGATGCCCGTCTGGTGCATAAGATCTACCGCAGTAGCGCTCCCGGTCTTCCTGTAGCCGCTTATGATGATCTGTCTGCGTTCAAACTCTATTTGGTGGACGTAGGTCTGCTTCGCCGTCTGGCACGGCTGGCTCCTACGGCTTTTGGCGAAGGTAACCGCCTGTTCACCGAGTTCAAGGGAGCCTTAACCGAAAACTATGTATTGCAAACTTTGATTACGCAGTTTGAGGTGCTACCTCGTTATTGGTCGCAGAATAATCCTCCCTATGAAGTGGATTTTCTGATTCAGCGAGATAATGACATTTTCCCTGTTGAAGTAAAATCCGAAGCGAATTTAGCAAGCAAGAGCCTCAGAAAATTCAAAGAATTGTTCCCGGATAAAGTGAAGCTCCGTGTTCGGTTCTCGCTTGATAATCTGAAGCTGGACGATGATGTGCTGAACATTCCGCTGTTTATGGCTGACCAGGCAGATCGATTGATTGGATTGGCGTTGAAACAGCTCAATCTATAAGAGATACAGATTAGGAGTTATGCTATGTCAAATACCACGATATTTGATTCCAGATATACAAAGCTAAAAACGATTGACTGGAATTTCCAGGATGTCTCCTAGGACGCCTTGGCAAACATTCATCCATATCCAGCCAGGTTTATTCCAGACATTCCAAGAGAACTCATATCGGCATCAGGCGTCAGGTCGGTATGGCTCCGCCATAATCCTGAGAATTTCAGGAAACGACTTTCCCACCTCGAACAGCATGTTGCCCGAACAGGAGAAGTTCTGACAGAAGCGCAGGTATCAGCCCTTGAGAAGAAACGGGATGATGACATCTCACATGGTGAGATAGAAACCGCAC
>CAVKGJ010000004.1:0-12255 GCA_963655605.1 Oscillospiraceae bacterium | reverse complement strand
TATGAGCGGAATTCAGGCTCAAACAGCCGAAACGGCAAGACAAGGAAAACAATCAAACTTGCAGGCGTATGAGACTCTTTCTCATGTTTGCGTAACATTTCCTGACGTTTTTTCTCCGGGATTTAGAGAAGCATATCGACCAGTTCGGGAACCGTCACAGACTCAGTTCTTCAATGCTGTAATCGGAACCACAAAGACGCCGTCCGGTCTCTGATATGCAGCATTGGCAAGACCGCATACAACAATCAGGATAGATGCCGGAACGCCATCTGCTTGTTTGATTTTTTCATTGACGGTCAGCAGGTTTTCTGCCGCTTTGTCGATCTGATTAGCTCCAAGCTTAATCTCCAATGCACACCAGGACTTGTCCGGCAGTTCAATAACCGCGTCAATTTCATTACCCCTGTAATCGCGGTAATGATACAATTCTCCACCGAAACAGTTGGCATAGATCCTTAAATCCCGTTCACATAACGCCTCAAACAGGAAACCGAAAGTCTCCAAATCCTGAATCAGTCCCATCGGAGAAAGCTTTAACAAGGCACACGCAAGGGACGGATCTGCCAGATGACGTTTCTCCGCCTGTTTTGTACGGATTGAAGAACGGACACCCGGTGCGAAAGGAGGCTGATTATCCAAAAGAAAAAGACGACGGAAAACATCAAGATAAGTACTGATGGTATCATCATCCACATCTTCCGCATCCACTGCCTTGATATCATTTTTCAGGGTTTTATTCGTGGCGGTCGTACTCTCATTCCGTGCCAGGGATTTCAGTAACAAACGCATTTTATGCACGTTCAGCTTTATACCGTCGAGACGATAAACGTCATTTTCCAAAATAGCGTTGATATATTCCGCAGCCATTAATCCGGCTTGCCTTTCAGGCACGTTCAGATTACCGGGCCAGCCGCCGCGAACAATATATTGCGCCAGTTTGAGAAGTTCAACTTCCCCTGTTATTGTCGGAGAAAGTTTACCTCGGCACAAATTTTCCAAAGAAATGCTTCCAGAAGAAAAACCCGCCTCAAACAAGCTCATCGGACGCATCCGGAGCCGTCCGATACGACCGGCTCCACTATGCAGAATTCCTTTTCGATTTGGGGTAGCAGAACCGGTCAGGATAAATTGCCCTTTTGCATTACGGGCATCAATTTCAGCGCGCACAGCATCCCATAAGGGAGGGACTTCCTGCCATTCATCAAGTAAGCGTGGGGTACTTCCGGTCAAAACAGTACGGGGTGACATCTCGGCAAGATGCTTGTTCTGAAAATTACCATCAGGATCACCCAGGAAAAACTTACTGTTGCAATGTTGGGCAGAAGTCCAAGTCTTTCCACACCATTTCGGACCTTCTATGACAATCGCACCGAATGCACTCAAGTAATCTGTTACGGTCTTATCTATCAACCGCGGAAGGTAGCTTTCCTTTTGTATAAGTATACTCCTTAATCAATCCGAATTCTTTGGGTTGAAATATATTATATTCGGTTATATTTCGCAAGTTGAATCGGTCATATTTTTTAATTTTGTTCGGTGTTTTTTAGATTTTGACCCTATTAGACAAAGGAGAGCCCGGGAAGAACCGTCAGAGCCAGGACAGGATTGAACAAATCCATTCTGGATCAGGGATGGAAAGAGTTCAGACGGCAACTGGAATACAAGCAGGCATGAGAGACGGATATCTGATCGCTGTGCCGCCGCAGAACACAAGCCGGACATGTCCTGCATGCAACATGCGTAGCCGCAGAAAATCGCCAGCAGCAGGAACCCACCGAAGAGATCAGAGCGCTTGCGCTCTGACTCTGTAGGAATCTCTCGCCTTCTGGCTAGGGAGGATGTCAACTTCATCATCCTGTTTGTCAGCAACGATTTCCAGAATAGCCAGAATGGTTTTCTCGACCTTAATGGCCTCGCAATCAGGGACGGTAAAACAGAATCTAGTCAATCCTGTTGTAGTCGATTCCTTCATGAGTTCCAACATATCTGACCTCAATAACATTGATTTCATTGTTTTCAACCCGCCAAACGGCAACACAACACGGGCGTCCCCGTAATGCTAGGGCAAATTCAGGACATGCACGAGGAAAGACAGACGGGAAGAGGAAGGGTGCTGTAATTTTTTACGAAGTATTTTAAGAAAATGATACAATGGAACAATGACAAACGAAAGGAGAACCCATGCCCAACATCAAACCAATTTCGGACTTGCGAAACTATGGCGAAGTCCTGCGGGATGTGTCTGTAGGAGCACCTGTTTTTTT
This sequence comes from Oscillospiraceae bacterium, assembly GCA_963655605.1. GTDB lineage: Bacteria > Pseudomonadota > Gammaproteobacteria > Burkholderiales > Burkholderiaceae_D > Oxalobacter. The sequence goes on along the minus strand of CAVKGJ010000004.1, from coordinate 9,991 downwards.
GACGAAAAACGGGCGGGGACGTTATGCAATCATTGATCTTGATGAGTACGAAAAAACAAAAGCAACTCTGACGCTTTTGAGTGAATTAACAAAAGGAAAAAAATCAGGTGATAAAAAAGGGTGGATTGAATTTGAAAATATCAAAAAAGAATTTTTGACAGAATGAAAAACAGGATTTTCTTTTCGCCTGATGCAAAAACTGACCTGAGCGAGATATCGAATTATTTGTCTGCCGAAAGTCCGGAAGCAGAAAAGAGTGTCTTTGGAAAACTCTTTAAAACAATAGACAAACTTGAGGATTTCCCGGAGATCGGTACACCACTGTCTGCTATCACGGAGATTGAAAATAGTTACCATTTTCTTGTGAGCGGGCAATATCTTGTATTCTATCGTCACCATGACCGGGATATCTATATTGACCGTATACTGCATTGCAAGCGGGATTTTGCCCGTATTCTTTTTTCAAAGAATGAGGCAGCAGAGAATTTCTCAAAATCTTGACTTGGTTCAAGGACAGAAAATTGACATCCTCCCCAGCCAGAAGGCGAGAGATTCCTACAGAGTCAGAGCGCAAGCGCTCTGATCTCTTCGGTGGGTTCCTGCTGCTGGCGATTTTCTGCGGCTACGCATGTTGCATGCAGGACATGTCCGGCTTGTGTTCTGCGGCGGCACAGCGATCAGATATCCGCCTCTCCATGCCTGCTTGTATTCCAGTTGCCGTCTGAACTCTCCATATGGTCAGGAACAGTCCCGGAACGGTGTCCTGGAAAGACTACAAAAATCACCTCCCGGTTGAAAAACGTCTATCAGGCGGTCAATGAACGGGAGGCACTTGCGAACCTTGAACAGTTCGGGAAGGAGTGGTCCCGGTATCCGGGGATTGCAGAAATGTGGCGCAGGAACCGGGGCAGGATTGCGACCATGTTCAGTAATAAGGAAGAGATCCGGAGAGTCATTGATACGACCAACGCCATTGAATCGGTCAACAGCTTTATCTGCAAGGCGACGACCCGGCACAGGATGTTCCCGGATGATGAAACTGCCATGAAGGTGATCTGGCTGTCATGGATGCCTCCGGAAAATGGACCTTGCCGATCCGGAACCGGAAGTCTGCTCTGAACCGCTTCTGTATCGAATTCGGAGAAAGGTTCGACCTGTCTCTGAAAAATGTCTACAGAATGCGTACAGGCTCGACTTGACAGAAAACAGACCCGCCCGTCAGAAACGACAGATCACAGATGGAAGAAACCGTTCGAATGAAGCGATGATTTCCTTTGAAACAGGGCGTTTTTGACGATGCACCTCATCCCTGCACGATTGAAGAACCAGATGATCCGCACCCAGCTCCATCAGTTGCCGGGCCATCTTTTCCGCCCTTTCGACAGTGAAGAAATCCGGATCGAGCGTACAACGCAATTCATGTGTCTTTCCGGAAGCCAGGACAAAACTCAACGAGTCACGTACCCGATCGCCGTTCCCCCCTCCCGTAATGACATCATACTCGTCAAACGGCGCCTTGATATCCAGTCCGATCCATTCAACAGACGGCAGGATTTTCCGGAGCCTTTCCGGATAAACACCGGAAGTGTGCAACGCAACCTCAAAACCGTCCCGGTGAAGTTGATCAACAGCCTCAGGCAACTGCCTCTGCAGCAAAGGCTCGCCACCGCTGAAAACAACCCCGTCCAGAAGGCCTCGCCTTGTTTCCAGCCAGCGTAATACCTCTTCCCAGGGATATTTCCCGTTTTCCCCCGCGGGTAACAAATGTCGGTTATGGCAATACCGGCAACGCCACGGGCATCCCTGACAGAAAACGACTGCCGCCAGTCTGCCGGGAAAATCGATCGTCGTAAACGGCGTGATTCCCCCGACCTGCAGGACAATATTATTTACTGCAGCCACAAACCCCGTCCGGATCGGAAATGGCGGATTCAACAAAATGAACGCGATCACGGTGTTCACTCTGTTTTCCGGGATTGAATTCCGAAACCGGCCGGTGGTATCCCATCACACGGGTCCAGACTTCGCAACGCTGTCTTTTTTCCTGCGGCAACTGTGATTTATCCATTGTTTTTTCCTTTCAAAAATGTTCAGTGCGTCTGTTTTTCCATCTGCGCCATCAATTCTTCATCACAAATCGGACAGAACTCATGTTCACCTGCCAGATAACCGTGCTTCGGACAAATGGAGAATGTCGGCGTCACCGTCAGATAAGGCAGCCTGAAATGGGTCAATGCCGTCCTGACCAGTTTGCGGCAGGCTTCAGGCGAAGAAATCTGCTCCTGCATGTAAAGATGCAATACCGTTCCTCCCGTATAACGGATCTGCAAATCGTCCTGACGGCGCAAAGCCTCGAACGGATCGTCCGTATAACCGACCGGCAGCTGGGACGAATTCGTGTAATACGGATGTTCCGGTGTACCGGCCTGAATGATATCTGGATAACGCTTCCTGTCCTCCCGGGCGAAACGGTAAGTCGTCCCTTCCGCCGGAGTCGCTTCCAGATTGTAGAGACTGCCGGTTTCTTCCTGGTAGCTCTTCATCCGTTCACGAAGATGATCCAGCAGACGAATCGCCAGATCGTGGCCGAATTCCGTCGTAATATCCTCCCTGTCACCGGTGAAATTGCGGATCATTTCATTGATGCCGTTTACGCCGATCGTCGAAAAATGATTGCGCAACTTGCCCAGATAACGACGCGTATAGGGGAACAGCCCGTTATCCATCAGACGCTGGACGACCTTGCGCTTGATTTCAAGACTGTCTTTCGCCATATCGGCCAGATGATCCAGACGGGCGAACAACCCTTTCTCATCCCCCTTGAACAAATAGCCGAGACGGGCACAGTTGATCGTCACAACCCCGATCGAACCGGTCTGTTCCGCCGATCCGAAAAGGCCATTGCCCCGTTTCAGCAATTCGCGCAAATCCAGTTGCAGACGGCAACACATGGAACGCACCATATTCGGCGAAAGATCCGAATTGAGGAAATTCTGGAAATAAGGCAAACCGTATTTGGCCGTCATGGCAAACAGCCGTTCCGCATTTTCCGACTCCCACGGAAAATCGGAAGTGATGTTATAGGTCGGAATCGGGAACGTAAACACCCTGCCGCGCCGGTCGCCTGCCGTCATCACCTCGATATAGGCACGGTTCAGCATATCCATCTCTTCCTGCAATTCACCATAAGTGAACGGCATTTCCTTTCCGCCGATAACCGGAACCTGCTCGCGCAAATCTTCCGGACAGACCCAATCGAAAGTCAGATTGGTAAACGGCGTCTGCGTTCCCCATCTGGACGGCACATTCAGGTTATAGATAAACTCCTGCATGTGCTGCCTGACATCGTCATAAGACAACCCGTCATTCCGGACAAACGGCGCCAGATAGGTATCAAACGAACTGAACGCCTGCGCTCCGGCCCATTCATTTTGCAGCGTACCTAGAAAATTGACCATCTGGCCCAATGCCGTGGAAAAATGTTTCGGAGGATCCGCTTCGGGTTTTCCGGAAACGCCATTGAATCCTTCATACAGCAACTGCCTCAGCGACCAGCCGGCGCAATATCCACACAACATGTCCAGATCATGGATATGGTAATCCGCATCACGATGTGCCTGCCCGATCTCCGGAGGGTAAACATGACTCAGCCAATAATTGGCCGTCACCTTGCCGGAAACGTTCAGAATCAGACCACCCAGAGAATAACCCTGATTGGCATTGGCCTGGACACGCCAGTCCGCACGATCGACATATTCCTCAACCGAAGAAGCAACATCGACCAGCGTTCTCTTGTCCTGTCTCAGGCGATGGCGCTGGTCACGATAGGTCGCATAGGCACGAAATGTTTTCGTGTGATTGGCATCGACCAGCATCTGCTCCACGACATCCTGAACCTGTTCCACCGTCGGCGGTGCGCCGACAAAACGGTGACGCAGGACTTTCAACGTTCTCTGGGTCAGAAGTTGCGCTTCATCCTCACCGAAATCTCCGGTCGCCCGTCCGGCCTTGGTCAAGGCGACAGTGATCCTTTTGGCATCAAATGGAACCTCCGCCCCGTCGCGCTTGATGATCCGCTGCGGCAATGGAGGCAATACGGAAGGCGCCGGCTGGGCAACCTCCCGATCAGACACGACACTTTCTTCCGTTTTCATTCAGTACCCTTGTTTTCGACGAGGCAGGAAAGAAAACGAATCGGCAAAACCTTTCGCGGTCATAAACCCGAAAGGCCGGAACGGTCGTTCCGGCAGACTGTTTTCCCCCAAGACACCCCGCCCTGTTTCTGGAAAATGGCTGCAATGGCAGATCTCCTGGCTTGCGGATCCGGCGTGACTTCCTTCTTCCCGGTTGCCCGGCAGTTAACAGACAGTCACTACCGCACACAGCTGTGGGGGGGCAACTTTGGAATAGTCCGGTAGACGTACCAAATTCCCTTTTCATCCTTTTGCAGGAACCATTGCCTGATCAGTATAACTTAACTTGAAAATTCGTGCAGTCCGTCCATTCATGTCGCCAAACGGACCGGACGGAAACGGAATACATGAAACCGGCCGTCATTCCTGTCTATCCCCATGAATACGGGCCCGACCGAAATCCAACATGAAAACCAGCTGTTTTTCACAAAAAACAACACAAAACCGTCGCTACCGGAAATGCGGAATCCTTCATCCCGGAAAACGAAAACCGGTATCGCGCGATTCAGACCAGATCGTCCAGCACACGTCTGCGAAACCTGACGCCCAGTTTATCAGCTATCGCCTGGCAGGCCGCGATGTCAACTCCCGGCAACCCGTCAACCGCAGTTACAGTAACATCCGCCCCTGCCTTTTTGGCACTTTTGACAAACCCCAGAACCGAGGCATATGCGCCGGGATATTTCGGACGGCAATGACGGTTATAGGTTTCCTCGTCCTGTGCATTCAGGGAAACGGAAATCGTGGGAATCAATGCCGCGATTTCAGGCGCGACATCCCTGCCATTGATCATGTTGCCCAATCCGTTCGTATTCAGCCGCAGTTTCGCGCCCTTCTCACGCAAACGCCGCGCCACTTCCAGCATATCGTCCAGACGTACCGTCGATTCCCCCATGCCGCAGAAAACGATTTCACGATAGTCCGCGGGATTACCCGCCGCTTCAACCAGCTCGTCAACCGTCGGATGATGATGCAACCGCATATCATATTCCTTGACAGACCACGCACCATTGAATTTCGGACAGAAAGCGCATCGCAGGACACCGCACCGGTTGGTGAGATTCAAATACCGGCTGCCATGCAAGGTATAGCCGACCGTATCTTCATAATTTTCCGAACCCGACATAGATTGACCCCGCTTTCATTTCATGAACCAGCTGACCACCAGCATGGCAATGCCCACATTGACCGCGATATTCAGCTTGGGCGCGACCCTGCCGTTCGAACGCAGGTAATTCACTAGCGCCCAAGACAACCACAGCACCAGTTCCCCTGCTCCCCGGAACATGTCAACATTGGTCTGTGCCAGATAAATCCGGTAGCCGCCCTGTATGGCCAGACACATGCATAATGTCGCTAGTACAAGGCGAACGCTTCTTTTATTGACAAACTGCCAGAAGGCATCCATTCACAACCTCTCTTCATGCATTTTGCTGCTGCACACAGGTACTATTGTACGCCAGACAGGACAAATATCCCGCCCTTGGTATGTTGATTGCTCCAACCATGTCTGCATTTTCCTCAAGGCCGCATACCATGCACCGGAATCCGGTTTGCGTCTGACGGTTCTCTGTTGACACATAGCCACATTCCGGATGTATTCTGCTAGTGTTCCGGGGCGAAACGGCAATCAGGATTCCTCCATTCCATAACAGATTGCCGATTTGTTGGACAGGAATTGACTACCCCCCCCCCCCGCGCAAGAAATAATAGTTTATTTAACCGTTTCTGCTGTCAGCAATAATCCAGACTGTGCCATGATAATGAAAACAGCATATAAACTTTTTGCGCTCGTCATTTACCTGATATCGCTTATCGGGCTAGGTATGGTGTTCATCCTGAAATTTATTGAAAGAAATTTCGGAAGTAGTACATTATCACAAATTGTTTTTCACATTCGTGTCGGCGGGAGCGGGAGTGGCATAAACAAAGGACTCGTTTTCAGCTTCCTGAAGTACACGGCATGCTTCCTTTTGGTTGTTGCGATCATATCTTATTTTTTCTATCTCATATTGAAAGAGGAAGATCTGAAAACAATTTGCACCAGATTTAAAGATAAAATCCGATACGTAACGAATTTATTGTATAAGCCGATTATTTTGATAATCGTACTCCCTGTCCTCATAGGATATTTTTCATTTCGCTATCTCGATAAAAAACTTCAGTTCATTGAGTATTTCAATCAAACGGAATCCCATTTTATCGCAAACAATTATGCGACACTGAATACCGAAAAATTCAATAATGCCCCCAGAAAAAACCTGATTATAGTTTTTCTCGAATCAATGGAGCTCGGCTATTCTAATCGAAACGTCTATGGCGAGAACTTGATCAGCGAGTTAAAAGAAATAGAAAAAACGGGAGTGGTATTTAGGAATTATCATCAAACCGTCGGCACCGAATTTACAATCGGCGGAATCGCCGCCCAGCTGACCGGCATTCCCCTCATAAGATACCCGCTCGACATCCACAAATTTGAAGGAGCATCATCGTTTGACACGCTCCTGAAAAACAATCAGTCCATATTTAATTTATTGAAAAACGACAGCTACAGGACAGCAGCTTTTACCGGCGCATCTCGAAAATTTACGCAAAAGGAGGCTTTTTTCAAGAGTCACGGCGTCACGGAAGTTTATTCAAAAGAATACTTCATGGAACACGGTTATCCGCTGAACGAGGATAACTCAGGCGCAATATGGGGATACAACGACGAGTTTTTGTGGACAAGATTTAAAGAGTACCTGATCGGCACATCAAATAAAGAACAACCGTTTGCCGTCGTCTTTGAAACAGTTGATACTCATCTCCCAGATGGGTTCGCAAAAAGCAAATTCAGGATACACAACGACATGCGGGATGCCGTACGCGCTTCGTCGATCATGACAAAAGACTTTCTTGAGTGGGCGAAAAAACAACCGTGGTATGACAATACAGTCATTTTGATTGTCGGCGACCATCTTTGGCAAATGCCGGAAAAATCAGCATTCACGAATTTTGTGAAGAAAAGCGCGAACCGGCAGATTTACAACGTTTTTCTAAACGCACATAACGTCCGAAAAGGTGTTGTGCATATTGACGGTGGCTGGAGCTCTTATGATATGGCGCCGACTATCCTTGACGCGATGGGAATCGACTATCACGCAACAACAGAATCAGGAAACGTTGTCAAGAACAGGGTAGGCCTTGGCATCTCGTTGCTTTCCAACAAGAAAACCCTAGTATCCGAGTACGGGATTCAGCACGTCAATAACGAGCTAGGCAGACCCAGCTCCTTTTATAACAGGTTGTTCTGATAATATGCCGCGGCAAAAAGACACAGCGGCTCATTAGCCGAAAGCGCTCTTCCCGCCTATGAACTTACCCTGGGCCTTCTTGAATTGCTTGACCTCACGAATTCGAGCCTCTATACGTTCCCACTCAAAAATAGCAAACGCCGACAAGATCGTGAACACGATGGCATGTTCTACCCGACGCCGTTCTTCAGTACGTGAACGCACAATAGCTTCAAGACTCGTTCGTTCTTCCTGGATAAATCCTTCGCAACAATTAATCAATGTAATAATCAGCGAACAACATACTAAAACCCTGAAGTCTGCCCGCTTTTGAAGGCTCAAGAAAACGGAGCAAGATTACTCCACGGTCACCGATTTGGCCAGATTGCGAGGCTTGTCTACATCCGTTCCCCTGACCAGAGCGGTATGGTAGGCAAGCAGCTGCAACGGAATAACATGCAGAATCGGCGAAAGCAGCCCGTAGTTTTCCGGCATGCGAATCACGTGAATGCCTTCTTCCGATACGATCTTCGTATCGGAATCGGCAAAAACATACAACTGGCCTCCACGTGCGCGGACTTCCTGCATGTTCGATTTCAGCTTTTCAAGCAGATCGTCATTCGGCGCGATCGTCACGACCGGCATCTTGTCCGTCACCAGCGCCAGCGGACCATGCTTCAATTCACCGGCCGGATAGGCCTCGGCATGAATATACGAAATTTCTTTCAGCTTGAGCGCACCTTCCAACGCGATCGGATAATGAATGCCTCTTCCGAGAAAAAGCGCATCGTCATGACGGGAAAACTCTTCCGCCCAAGCGATAATCTGCGGCTCCAGCGCCAGAACGGACGAAACAGCCACAGGCAAATGGCGAAGCAGTTTCATATGCTCCGCTTCCTCTTCCGGAGACAGTCTTCCCCGGATTTTGGCCATGACCAGCGTCAGCAGGAAAAGCGCCGTCAGCTGCGTCGTGAACGCTTTTGTCGAGGCGACACCGATTTCCACACCGGCCCTCGTGATATAAGCCAGCTCGCACTCACGGACCATCGCGCTGGTCGCCACATTGCAGACTGTCAGCGAATGCTTCATTCCCAGTTCCACGGCATGACGCAATGCAGCCAGCGTATCCGCCGTCTCACCACTCTGGCTGATCGTAACCACCAACCTGTTTTCCGACGGGACACTGTCCCGGTAACGGTATTCACTGGCGATTTCCACTTCGGTCGGAATCCTCGCGACCGACTCCAGCCAGTACTTGGCCGTCAGCCCCGCATAATAACTCGTCCCGCAGGCCAGAATCAGTATCGAATCCGTTTTCCGCAAAACGTCCAGCGCATTCTCGCCGAACACGCCGGGCACGATACTCTCCAGCCCCTGCAAGGTATCCGAAATGGCTCTGGGTTGCTCGAAAATTTCCTTCTGCATGAAATGCCGGTAAGGCCCCAGCTCCGCGACGCCGGAATAGGCATCGACGATACGCACTTCCCGCAAGGCCGGTTTGCCTTCGGCATCGACAATATGAAAATCGTTCAGATGAATATCGACGACATCGCCTTCCTCCAGATAGACGATCCGGTTCGTCGTACCGGCCAACGCCAGCGCATCGGATGCCAGAAAATTCTCATGATCGCCGATACCGACCACCAGCGGCGACCCCTGACGGGCACCGACCATCCGCTGCGGCTCGTCACGGCAAATGACCGCGATGGCAAACGCGCCCCGCAAGCGGACGATGGCCGACTGCACGGCTTTCAGCAGATCGCCCTGATAGAAACTGTCGATCAGATGCGCGATGACTTCTGTATCGGTCTGGCTGGTGAACAGGTAACCTTTCACTTTCAGCGCCTCACGCAATTCGGCATGATTTTCGATAATACCGTTATGGACCAGTGCAATCCGTTTGCCCGAAAAATGGGGATGGGCATTGTCGGTCGTCGGCGCACCATGCGTCGCCCAGCGGGTATGGGCAATACCGAGAAAACCCGAAAGATGCTGCCCGTTGACCTGCTTTTCCAGCTCCGCCACCCGCGACGTACTGCGCGAACGCTCCAGATGCCCCTCTGCACACAGGGCGATCCCGCAGGAATCGTAACCCCGGTATTCCAGCCGTTTCAGCCCTTCCAGCATGACAGGAACCACATTCCGCTTCGCCAACGCTCCGACGATACCACACATATCAAAAACCTCATCCGGTAAACATATCCGGTTTTCCCGCTTCCACCAGATAACACAGGACAGGAAAACCCCCTACAAAAAGATCCAGTCAGGGACATAGCCTATCACAAGTCGTCGTCAATAACCTGTAACCGTTTGTAAAAACAGGCCGTTCTGCCAGCCTGTACGGGACATCCTGTCCACACCCCGAAAAAAAAAGCACCCCGCGAAAGGGGTGCTTTCCTATGTTCTTGCATTTCCGCAAAACCGGCTCGCACCGGCCTTGCATCAACAATCAGAATTTGTGGGTGATACCAACCTGAACACCGTAGGTACCGTCGTCGGTGTCGCCATAGACACTAGCAATTTCCT
>CAVKGJ010000003.1:0-2100 GCA_963655605.1 Oscillospiraceae bacterium | reverse complement strand
TGCAGAACCGATTCAGTGCTGATTTCCAGTTCCGGATCGGCATGGTCCATTTTCGGCAAAATCTTTACTGAATTTGTAGCACTGATTCTTGTTTCTTGTCTGGATCACAAAATGAAGGAATCGGGCTTGTATAGCAACTATACCATGCAGGCACTGCTTGATAAGCTTGATGTTCTGGAATGCTTTGAAGATGCAAAGCATCCATTGAGAATCGGCGACATACTTAACAAGCAGGCTGAAATATATGAGGCTCTCGGGATAAAGGCTCCTACCTCGTCATGTTAACCCGAGAAAACACATTGAGAGTGAATTCAAAGTGGACAGAAATTTACGATGTGCCTATTCAAGGAATTTTAAATTTCTGCAAAGAAACTTGGTAGATTCAGCTTATTTGGGCGATTTTTTCGATGTTCCTTGGTACCTTGATTGGGGAATTTGTAGGCAATCTGATATGAACACAAGAAAAAAGCCATCCGACTTCATTTGAAATCAGATAACTCTTTTCTTGTAAATAATGAAATTCTGTTGCCAAATCGTTGCCTTGAGAGGCATCAAAGCTCAAAAAGTCCAGTGTTTACAGGCTTTTTTCAACCTCTGAAATTCATTCCCACTCAATCGTGGCAGGTGGTTTTCCCGATATATCATATACGACGCGATTAATGCCTCTGACTTCGTTAATGATCCGGTTGGAAACTTTTCCGAGCAATTCGTGAGGCAGATGTGCCCACTGGGCTGTCATGAAGTCCTGTGTCTGGACGGCACGCAACGCAACGACGTATTCATACGTTCTGCCATCGCCCATGACACCGACGGACTTGACCGGCAAGAATACGGCAAAGGCCTGGCTGGTCGCATCGTACCAGTTCAACGGTTCGCCTTTTTCAGAGATCGCCGGTGACGGTGTGTTCCACAATTCCTCAATGAAAATGGCATCCGCTTTCCGCAACAGATCGGCATATTCCTTTTTCACTTCTCCCAGAATACGGACACCCAGACCGGGTCCCGGGAAAGGATGGCGGTAAACCATTTCCCGCGGCAAACCCAATGCCAGTCCCAACTCACGAACCTCGTCCTTGAAGAGTTCCCTCAGTGGCTCCAGCAATTGCAGATTCAGGGTATCCGGCAAACCACCAACATTGTGGTGGCTCTTGATGGTCTGGCCTTTTTTGCCCTTGCCTGCACTTTCGATGACATCAGGATAAATCGTTCCCTGCGCCAGCCACTTGGCATTACTGATTTTTGCTGCTTCTGTCTGGAATACCTCAACAAATTCACGACCGATGATTTTCCGTTTTTCTTCCGGATCGGTTACCCCTGCCAGTTTTCCCATAAACTGTTCCGTGGCATCCACATGGACGACTTTCACACCCAGATTCCGGGCGAACATATCCATGACCATTTTGCCTTCATTCAGGCGCAAAAGACCGTGATCGACAAACACACAGGTCAGCTGGTCACCGATTGCACGGTAAATCAATGCCGCTGCAACGCTGGAATCGACTCCTCCGGACAATCCCAGAATGACATCGTCCTTTCCGACTTTCCTGCGTATGGCTTCAACAGCCTCGGAAACGTAATCCGGCATATTCCAGTCGGACTGGCATCCACAAATTTCATGTACGAACCGGTTGATGATTGCCCGCCCCTGCAAGGTATGCGTGACTTCCGGATGAAACTGCACGGCATAGAATTTCCGCGTCTCATCCGCCATGCCTGCAATCGGACAGGCTTCATTGGACAACATGACTTCAAATCCTCGCGGCAATCCGGTCACCTTGTCGCCATGGCTCATCCATACTTTGAGAATCGCCGAGCCATCCGCCAGAACCGAATCGGCAATCCCTTCCAGCAAACGGGTATGACTGCCTGTCTGCACCTCGGCATAACCGAATTCCCGTACCTTGCCATTCTCAACTTTTCCACCCAGCTGTTCGGCCATAGCCTGCATGCCATAACAGATACCCAGTACCGGGATACCCAGCTCGAATACGATTTGCGGAACGCGCGGCGTATCTCCCTCGGTCACACTATTGGGACCGCCTGACAGGATGATTCCCTTAAGAGCCCCATCCCTGGCGTAATCACGAATAAAACCGGTTC
>CAVKGJ010000002.1:0-7367 GCA_963655605.1 Oscillospiraceae bacterium | reverse complement strand
CTGATGGCGGCCGCTGCCGCTATTGTCATACTGGTCTTTCTCTGCTGGACTCAACTGCCTGTATTCGACAGCGGAAAACCGGTTTCCTTCGAAATCGCTCCGGGCGGAACAGCCAGAAATATTGTTAACCAACTGAAAAAACAGAACGTTTCCATCAACGATACACTTTTTGTCATTCTGGTCCGTGTGTCAGGCAACAGTTCCGGCCTGCACGCAGGTCCTTATGAACTTAAGGCAGGAGAAACGCCTGCCAGACTGCTTGAGAAGATCACAAAAGGCATTTTCGCCATGGAATCGCTGACGATCATCGAAGGCTGGAAATTCCGTCAGATGCGGCAGGCCATTGCAAGGCATCCGGGATTGAAACACGAAACGACCGACTTGTCGGACAGGGCACTGATGAAGAAACTGGGTCTGAACCATCACGCTGGCGAGGGACTTTTCTTCCCTGACACTTATCTTTTCAGAAAAGGAACGTCCGATATCCGGATTTACAGAATGGCTTACGATGCCATGATGACGCGACTCAATGCTTACTGGGAGGACAGGGATCCCGGACTTCCCTACAAAACCCCATATGAAGCGCTGATCATGGCATCCATTGTCGAAAAAGAAACCGGCCATCCGGCCGACCGCGACATGATATCCGGCGTTTTCGTCAATCGACTCAGAATCGGCATGAAACTCCAGACTGATCCGACCGTCATTTATGGCATGGGGAACAAATATCGTGGAAAAATTCGCAGGATCGACTTGCGTACCGACACTCCTTACAATACGTATGTCCGGTACGGCCTTCCGCCCACGCCGATTGCATTGCCCGGGAAGGAAGCGCTCGAGGCCGCTTTTTATCCTGCCAAAACGGATGCACTTTATTTCGTCGCCAAAGGAGACGGAACCAGTCATTTTTCCCGTAATCTGGACGAACACAACAAAGCTGTCGACAAATACATACGATGACACAAACCAGACAAAATCCCTATCCCGGCCGTTTCATTACATTCGAAGGCATTGACGGTGCCGGCAAATCGACCCATATCGACTATGTCACAACGCTTCTGGAAAGAAAAAACAGACGCGTTGTTGTCACACGAGAACCAGGTGGAACCGGACTCGGCGAGAAACTGAGAGAATTGCTCCTGCATGAAAATATGCATATGGAAACGGAAGCGCTTCTGATGTTCGCCGCCCGAAAAGAACACCTTGAACAAATTATTGAACCGGCAATAAAACGCGGCGACTGGGTGATATCCGACCGTTTTACAGATGCTTCCTTTGCCTATCAGGGAGGAGGCAGGGGACTGGAGCGCGAAAAACTCCGACAGCTCGAACACTGGGTGCACCCCTATCTGCAACCTGACATGACTTTCCTGTTTGACGTTTCTCCCGAAATCGCACAAGTGCGTCTGGAAGCTGTCCGTTCACCCGACAAGTTCGAACGGGAAAAGGCTGCCTTTTTCAATCGTGTCCGCGAAGAATACCTTCGTCGTGCTGCAGAATTTCCAGACCGGTTCAGAATCATAGACAGTTCGCTTTCCATTGAATCCATCCGTGACATCCTAAAAAAACTGATCAGTAACATGGATTAAAACCGCACCCATGTATTAATGTATCTTTTCATGAAAACTGTTTAATAAATTGAATATATGGAAAAATCCATCTACCCATGGCATACAGAAAACTGGGAATACCTTCAACGGATGGCGGGCAAGTTGCCGCATGCATTACTGTTTTATGGACCGGCAGGAACCGGAATCGAGACATTTGCTGAATCATTCGCAAAAGCCATATTGTGCGAAAACCGGATGTCAGATGGACATGCCTGTGCATCATGCCAGTCCTGTCACTGGTTCGACCTGCATACCCATCCCGACTACCGTCAGATTCTGCCTGAAACGCTGGAGATCGCCCGCGGTATCCAGAATACCGACCAGACAGCAACTTCCGACGAAGAATCAGCGACAGGCAAAACATCCCGTGAACCGTCCCGGAAAATCGGCATCGACAAAATCCGGTCACTGGCTGATTTCATCAACATTTCCACTCACAGGGGAGGAGCGCGTATTGTATCGGTTTATCCGGCGGAAGCCATGACATCCGAATCATCGAATGCGCTTTTGAAAATGCTGGAAGAACCGCCACCCGGAACGCTTTTCATTCTGGTCACCAATCATCTCGATGCGCTTTTGCCGACCATTGTTTCCCGCTGTTCCAAACGGGCTTTCCCAATGCCGGAAACATCCGTCGCCATAGAATGGCTAAAAGAGCAGGGGATTGACGATCCCGGAAACTGGCTGGCCGGACAGGGGGGCGCTCCTGTCATCGCGCTGGCCGAAGCACAAAACGGACCTCGTGAAGAAATGAACGTACTGCTGGACGAACTGGCAGCTCCAAATGATGCCGGCATACTCAAAACGGCGGAAAAACTCCAGAAAGTCTCGATGGGCGATCTGGTGACATGGCACCAGCGCTGGCTTTACGATCTGCTGTCGCTTCGCCTGACCGGTGATTTGCGCTATTACCCGCGTTATCGGGTTTCACTGGAAAATATGGCAAAAAAAGCCGATACCGGTCAGTTGCTGAACCTTCTCAAAAAGGTCAACGAGCGCAAGAAAACGGTCGACCATCCGCTTGTACCGCGGCTCGCACTGGAAGATATGCTGCTCGATTACCGGAAGATATTTTCGCCACTAACAGAGGAAATTCTGTAAAATAGCGCCTTTTGATTCACTTTACCCGGTCTCCACTATGTACGTCGATTCCCATTGCCATATCCATCTGCGAGATCTGGCGAAACGCCAGGACGAAGTATTGCGCAACATGGCGGTAAGCCAGGTCAGTCACGCCCTGTGTGTCACCGTCAGTCTGGCCGATTTTCCGGCCGCACTGGCACTGGCTGAACGGATCGATACCATCCATTCGACTGTCGGGATTCATCCCAATCCTGATCCTAAAGATGTGGGAGAAGTGGATACCACAAAACTGGTCGAGCTGGCCAGACATCCGAAAGTCGTCGCGATCGGAGAGACAGGACTGGATTATTATCGTGTCAAACCTCGCCAGAAGTGGCAGATGGATCGCTTCCGAGCCCAGATCCGCGCTTCCCGTGAAGTCGGAAAACCTCTGGTCATCCATACCCGTGAAGCAGCGGAAGATACCATCAAAATCCTTCAGGAAGAGGGTGCCGGACTGGACAAGGGCGGTTTCGGCGGCATTATGCACTGTTTTTCCGAAACCATGCCGATCGCCAAAGCCGCACTGGACATGGGTTTTTACATTTCATTTTCAGGTGTACTGACCTATCCCGCCTCAAAAGACCTGAGATCGATCGCACGTCTCATTCCGCTTGACAGGCTTCTGATCGAAACCGATTCCCCCTGGCTTACGCCACAGGCCTTCCGGGGCAAAAGCAAAACGAATGAACCTGCTTTTGTCGTTGAAGTTGCCAAACAGCTTGCCATGCTGAAAGGTATGCCCGTTTCACGCATTGCCCGGCATACGTCGGAAAACTATTTCAGGCTCTTCAAGATCGAAAATAACATCGCTTTTGATTGACCGGAATATCCCGGAATCTTTTTTCAGAAAATAACCAGCCGGTATCGAATCCGGATTCATGTTTTCTTTACATATTCATTAAAAAAAACTACCCCTCTTTAAAAAAAGGAGAGTAGAATTAATTTCAACGTGAGCACCAACGGTACGAAATACCAAAAAGGCATATGTAGAAGAGGTGCATTTCTCACACAAACTGATAATGAAATTGTAAGGAACTCATCATGAAAAACTCCTCTATGGTAATGAGAGCATTGTTTATCGTTATAGCCGGTGTTGTTATCACAACTCTCTGGATTCAGGCAATTTAATTACAAGCAGCCTCTTGAAAAGAGGGGGATTGCTGCAGCAATCCCCCTCTAATTTTCGTTAAATTTTTTCTATGAATATCATGTAATTATAATATTTGTTTAAAGAATATTATTATATGTATTTCTTGTTTTCTTCATTTCAGTTTTTTCATCCTGTATAATCGCTGTTGACTGAATAACTGCAATATGCGAAAAAAAGCATAACCAGTATATTGTTAATATGAAAAAACCAGCTAACTTGTCGACTGAAAATTACCTTCCAATTATAAAAATACCTGTACCGATTTACTGTGCAGCTGGTTTTCATCAATTAAAATTCGGCATGATATTTACCTGAAAACCATCATATTAACCGGGAGTGAATATTTTATTGTTCCGGTTCGGATTATTCCTGATGAATCGAAAATAAAAAATCGGCTTTTCAATCCGATTTACATGTAAATATCGGCAAGATACCGGTTATGCCAAGCTGTTTATGTGACGGACCGCCGGCGCCGGAACAGAAAATGTTTCATCATTATGGACCCGGCCTGTTGTTGTCCGATTTCATATCATCCGTTGCAGGAATGATTCACTGTTGCTTGATGGTATGGCGATTTGCCGGATAATACACACCAATTCGATTTCTTTTCCCTGTCATGACAAAATTTTTCGTATCCTGCAAAGCAGCCAGCCGGATGATTGTCTTTTTGCTGGTTTCCCTGTCCTTTTTCTCCGCTGTAGCCATCGCGGGTTCTTTCGACGACTGGTTTATCGCCGTCAAAAACGATCAACCGGGGAAAATAAGGGAACTGTTACGGCAAGGATTTGATCCCAATTCCATCGAACCGAAAAGGGGAGATACAGGCCTGATACTGGCCATGCGGGAAAATGCGCTGGATGTTATGACAGTTCTGCTGGCGGACAGACGCATAAAAATCGATGCTGAAGCGTTCAATGGAGACAATGCCCTGATGATCGCCTGTTATAACGGCAATGAAAAGGCGGTCAAGGCTCTTCTGGACAAGGGAGCACGTGTCAACAAGGATGGCTGGACACCGCTTCATTACGCGGCAGCCAGCGGCAACAACTCCATCGTCACGATGTTGCTGGCCAAAGACGCTTTCGTCAATGCAGCTTCTCCCAACGCGACAACACCGGTCATGATGGCCGCCCGTGGCGGCCATATCTACACGGTCAAATTGCTGTACGACAATGGCGCAGATATCACGATGAAAAACCAGCGAGGTTATTCCGCCATTGATTTCGCCCTGGAAAACAAGAATACCGACATCGTCAAAGGGCTGGATTACCTGATCAGAAAAGAGGCGGAACTCGAAAAGCGGAAAAACGTTCTGCCGAAATTTCCTTTCTGATCATCCGGCCATAGGTATCCTTCTTTTGACCGGAGTCAAAACAGTCGGCATGGCTTTCGGGAAAGTGGCCGGATAATCCGAATTGTAATGCAGTCCACGGCTTTCCTTGCGAAGCAGGGCGCTTTCCACAATCATTGACGCGACATCTACCAGATTCCGCAATTCTAGCAAATTGTTGCTGATGATGAAGTTGGCATAGTACTCGTCGATTTCTTCCCGCAGCAAATGAATACGGCGCTGGGCCCGTTCGAGCCGTTTCGTTGTCCGGACGATCCCCACATAATTCCACATGAACCGGCGCAATTCATCCCAGTTATGGGAAATGACGACTTCCTCATTTGCGTTGGAAACACGGCTTTCATCCCATTGCGGCAAGGTATGAAAAGGCCCCTGCGGCAAGCTGGCGATATGTTCCGCTGCCGTTTTGCCGATAACCAGACACTCCAGCAGCGAATTGCTGGCTAGGCGGTTGGCACCGTGCAATCCCGTACAGGCTGTTTCTCCAACGGCATACAGGTTTTTGATATCCGTTCTGCCCTTGGTATCGGTCACGACACCACCGCAGGTGAAATGCGTCGCAGGAACTACCGGAATCGGCTCTTTTGTGATATCGATTCCCAGTTCCAGACAACGAGCATAAATTGTCGGGAAGTGTTCCTTCAGAAAGGTCGGGTTCTGGTGGCTGATATCGAGGTGAACATAGTCTAGACCGCGTTTTTTCATTTCAAAGTCGATGGAACGTGCCACGATGTCGCGCGGTGCTAGCTCGGCACGTGGATCGTGTGCAGGCATGAAACGCAGGCCAGCATCCGTTCCGGCATCAGGAGGCAGTTTCAGCAATCCGCCTTCGCCACGAACCGATTCCGAAATCAGGAAAGACTTGGCATAAGGATGATACAGGCAGGTAGGATGGAACTGCACGAATTCCATGTTAGAGACACGACAGCCTGCACGCCATGCCATTGCTACGCCATCGCCTGTCGAAGTATCGGGATTAGTCGTATAAAGATATACCTTGCCTGCACCTCCTGTCGCCAGTACGGTATGCCGCGCTGCAAACGTATGGACTTTTCCTTCTTCCTCGTTCAGCACATAAAGACCGTAACATTCGACCGGTTGCTTGTCCTCATACAGTTTGTCCGACGTAATCAGATCAACAGCGAAATGATTCTCGAAAAGATGGATATTCGGGCTGTTCCGGATAATTTTTTCCAGAGTCTGCTGGACAACATGGCCAGTCGCATCGGCAGCATGGATAATGCGCCGTTCGCTGTGTCCGCCCTCGCGGGTCAGGTGATAGCCGGTTTGGGTAGATTTGTCTCTGGAAAAGGGAACACCCTGATTGATCAGCCAGTCGATGGCTTCTCCGCCATGTTCGACGATAAATCGGGTAGCGACTTCATCGCACAGTCCGGCACCTGCCGTCAGGGTATCCTCAACATGCTTTTCGATACTGTCCAGAACCGGATCCAGCACAGCTGCAATACCGCCCTGCGCGAAATTGCTGGCACTTTCCCACAATGTTCGCTTGCAGATCAGGGCGATTTTGTATGTTTTTGGAAGACGCAAAGCAACGGACAGTCCTGCTAGTCCGCTGCCGACAATAACGACATCGAAATTCATGACTTTTCTACCGAAATGATAATGTTTCTGAAGCGGACACTATATTCCATTGAAAACGATTCGTCATGTGTTTTGCCATTACATTTCCGATTGAAAAGGCATTACTGTCCGACAGACACAGCAAGTCACAAAAAAACGGTTACGTTTCACGATGAATGTTTGCCGGTCAAAAGGCTGAAAAGCAGAACGACAACAGCAGCGATCAGCAGAAAATGGACGAAATCACTAAACAGATGGGGTGTCAGCAATCCGGCAAGCCACAAAATGAAAAGTATCACGGCAATCACATATAACATGTTTTTTTCCAAAACAGTGGGCTGCAACACAACAAACGGTGGCCTGTCATGTCTGTTTATGAGCGTTTCTGATAAAACCGGTTCCAGTAAAAAAACAGTAAAAGTAAAATGCACGTCAATTACCAAACAATATCCGTTCCGGCCTACAGGATTGCCGTTGCAGGAGTTCAGATGATCTGACGGAACGGAAAGACCGTAATCCGGCTGCCACAACGTTGCCGGATCTGGCC
>CAVKGJ010000001.1:0-53574 GCA_963655605.1 Oscillospiraceae bacterium | reverse complement strand
GCATCGAATTCGGAGACAGGGTTTCTTCCTTTCTCTGATAAATGTCCACAGAATGCGTTACAGGCTCCATTCCGATCTATATGAATTGTTCTGTTGATAGATTACAGACCTTATCTGAAATTACGTTACCCAGATGATCAGTTTGCTAAAGAATCCACTCTTTTCATTTTAGTTTCCAGTTAAGGAATTCACCTGCCATAAGTGGGACAACTCTGTTTTGTCCGAAGGGTAAATCTTCCGGAATTTGCCACTTTTCTTTTATCAGGGTGATTTTGTTTCTGTTGATTGGCAAATTGTAGAATTTTGGTCCATTGATACTGGTAAACCATTCCAGTTTGTCCAGTTGTCCGGCTTCCTCAAAAGCTTTCACATACAATTCGATGGCATGTGATGCCGTATAGCAGCCGGCACATCCGCAGGTATTTTCCTTTGCATCACGTGCATGGGGGGCAGAATCCGTTCCGGCAAAAAAACGGGTATTTCTGTGGGTGACGGCCCTGATCAATGCTTTTCTGTTTTCTTCCCGTTTCAGAACAGGCAGGCAGTAGTAATGAGGACGGATACCACCTGCAAACAGGCTGTTTCGGTTGAACAGCAGATGATGTGGCGTGACGGTTGCACCGATATATCCTTCTGCATCCGCCACATATTCGGCTGCTGCTTTGGTTGTGATATGTTCAAAAACGATTTTGAGGTCTGGGAGTTTTTTCCGAAGTGGTATCAAGATTTTGTCAATAAAAACAGCTTCCCGGTCAAATATGTCGATTTCCGGATCGGTCACTTCACCATGCATCAGAAGCGGAATACCCTGCTTTTGCATTTCTTCCAGAGTTTCGATGCATTTATCAAGTGATGTTACACCGGCATCGGAATTGGTCGTTGCACCTGCCGGATAAAGTTTCACGCCATGAATGATTCCGCTTGCCTTGGCAGTTCTTATTTCTTCCGGTCGTGTGTTGTCGGTCAGATACAGGGTCATGAGTGGTTCGAACTGACTTCCTTCCGGGAGGGAATCCATTATTCTTTGCCTGTATGAAATGGCGTCTTTTGTCGTTGTGACTGGGGGGCGCAAATTAGGCATGATGATAGCTCGCCTGAACTGTTTTGCGGCTTGAGGAACGGTCGAATCGAGTACATTTCCGTCCCTGAGATGAAGGTGCCAGTCATCCGGCTGGATAATCGTTAATGATTGCATATATGATTGCGGCATAATGAGAATTTTGTTTCTGAAAATTTTATTTTATCTGATTATTTTTCGGGACAGGGTGTTCAGATGGGTAACCGTATATCAGGCGTTATGACGAGAACAGGTGACAAGGGAGAAACGGGTCTTGCAAACGGCAGCCGGGTCAGGAAGGACAGTTTGAGAATAAATGCTCTTGGCGATGTCGATGAATTGAATTCGGTTATTGGTCTGGTTGTATCTGAAAATGTTTCCAGGGACATCAGTGCTGAACTGGTATTGATCCAGAACGAACTGTTCAATCTTGGTGCCGGATTGGCAATGGCAACGGGGCAGGATGCTTCTGTCGATGAAAGACAGATCGAACGTATTGAACAGAAAATCCTGTCCGGGAACAGGACGTTACCGCCGTTGAAAGAGTTCATATTACCGGGGGGAGCACGATCCGCTGCCTTGCTGCATTTTGCAAGATGCGTATGCCGGCGTGCGGAACGGAGTGTCGTCGCTCTTTCAGGAGAAGAAGGGATATCGCCTCTGTGGATACGTTATCTCAACCGTCTGTCCGATCTTTTTTTTGTTTTTGGACGATTGGCCAATCAGTCGGCCAACCGCTCCGATGTTTTCTGGAAAAGATAGGTTTTGTCAGAGCCGCTTGTCGAATTCGATGCAGGCATAAGCGGAATGATTGTGGATCGATTCAAAATTTTCCGCTTCGAGGGTGTATGCCATTATCCGGTCGTCCTTGTTCAGCATGCATGCAACGTCGCGTACCAGATCCTCGACGAATTTCGGGTTGTCATAGGCATGTTCGGTAACGTATTTTTCGTCCGGACGTTTCAGAAGGCCGAACAGTTCACAGGATGCCTGCGCTTCGATGCGGCTTATGAGATCTTCTACGGGAAGATCGTCCTTCAAAAGAGCCTTGACCGCTATATGGGATCTCTGGTTGTGGGCTCCGTAAGCAGAAATTTCCTTGGAACAGGGACAAAGGCTTGTAACCGGAACAAGCACTTTCAGAGTCGTTTCAAGGACACCGTCTTTTATTTCGCCTGTAAACCCGACTTCGTAATCCATCAGACTTCTGACTCCGGAAACAGGAGCGGTTTTCGTCATGAAAAAGGGAAACGACAGTTCAATGCATCCGGATTCTGCATCCAGCAGTTTCAGCATATCGCGGATCAACTGGCTGAAAATCCCGATATCCAACGGTTCTGAGCCGGAACCTGTAAATTCTTCAAGAAGAGCGATAAAACGGGACATATGCGTGCCTTTTTTCTGGTCGGGCAAACGCACATACATGTTCCAGGTACCGACAGATGACTGGATTCCGTTTTTTGTCTGGATCCGTAAAGGATGGCGGACCCCCTTGACACCGACTTTCTGTATGGCGATGTGTCTGGTATCCAGAGTACTTTGAACGTCCGGAATGGAAAGAATATCGGAATTCATTTTTGTAGCTGATGGGCTGGCAGTTATTGTTGTATGGATATCTGAACAATTATCCCAGTTATAATCAAAAGAGTGGGTATCTCTGAAATTCATTATTTAACCTTAAAAAGCGCCATACAGAAAATCATCCGATACGGTCGAAATCGGAATCGGTGAATTTTCCAAAGCGTTCCTGAATTGATGTAATGATGCCATTTTTATCAAGTTTGTGCATGGCAAGTAACTGGCTTACATCTCCGTGATCTATGAATTTGTCGGGCAGACCAAGCAAAAGAACGGAATTCGTCATTCCCTCTTCCGCAAGTGCTTCCATGACAGCGGAACCGGCACCTCCGACAACAGTTCCCTCTTCGACTGTTACGAGAGCATGATGGGTTCGCGCCATTTCAAGTATGAGATTTTTGTCAATCGGTTTGATAAAGCGCATATTGACAACCGTAGCGTCTATTGATTCTCCTGCAGCCAGACCGGGTGCGACCATGGTACCGAATGCGAGAATGGCGACGTGTTTGCCTTTTCTGAGAATTTTTCCCTTTCCGATCGGCAGGGAAGTGAATTTTTTCTGTACGGGAATTCCGATACCTGTTCCACGGGGATAGCGCACAGCAGCGGGGCCATTGTATGAAAATGCAGTTGTCAGCATCTGGCGTGACTCGTTCTCGTCGCAAGGAGCCATAATGACCATGTTCGGAATGCATCTCAAATAGGCCATATCATAGTTTCCGGCGTGTGTTGCACCGTCGGCACCGACCAGACCGGACCGGTCAAGCGCAAACGTCACGTCGAGATTTTGCAAGGCGACGTCGTGGATAAGCTGGTCGTATGCTCTTTGCAGGAAAGTCGAATAAATCGCGACTACCGGTTTGAATCCTTCGCAGGCCAATCCGGCTGCGAAAGTGACGGCATGCTGTTCCGCAATACCGACATCGAAAAAACGGTCCGGATAATCATTCGCGAATCTGACCATTCCCGATCCTTCCCGCATGGCGGGAGTGATTCCGATCAGTTTTCCATCAGTTGCCGCCATATCGCACAGCCATTCGCCAAAGATATCGGCATAAGTCGGTTTCAGACCGGAAGAAGGTTTTATGCCCTCTTCGGGACTGAATTTTCCAAGGCCGTGATACAGGATCGGATCGGCTTCTGCCAGTTTGTAGCCATGTCCCTTTTTGGTGACAATATGAAGGAACTGTGGGCCTGTCCGCTGTTTCAGGTTTTGCAAGGTCGGAACGAGCGATTCCAGATCATGGCCATCAATAGGTCCGACATAATTGAATCCGAATTCCTCGAAAAGGGTTGCAGGAGCAATCAGTCCTTTCGCATGTTCCTCGAACCGTTTGGCGATTTCAAGCATGGGACCACGCAAGACGGTTCTTCCGACATTTTTGGCTGTGGCATAGAATTTTCCGGACATCAGCCGGGCGAAATAGCGGTTCAGGGCGCCGACCGGCGGCGATATGGACATGTCGTTGTCATTCAAAATGACAAGCAGTCTGATATCGTTATAGATACC
This sequence comes from Oscillospiraceae bacterium, assembly GCA_963655605.1. Classification (GTDB taxonomy): domain Bacteria; phylum Pseudomonadota; class Gammaproteobacteria; order Burkholderiales; family Burkholderiaceae_D; genus Oxalobacter. Next base: position 49,429 of record CAVKGJ010000001.1, on the reverse strand, counting down.
GACATTGTTCATGGCCTCAAATGCCATTCCACCTGTAATGGCTCCGTCACCGATTACTGCGATTGACGTATAGTTTTCCTTTTTCAGTCTGGCTGCGAGAGCCATGCCAAGCGCTGCGGAAATGGATGTGGACGAATGGGCCGTTCCGAAAGCATCATATTCGCTTTCATCCCTTTTCGGGAAACCGGACATGCCTCCCCATTGCCGCAATGTTTTCATGCGGTCCCTTCGACCAGTCAGAATCTTGTGTGCATAACTTTGATGGCCAACGTCCCAGATCAGTCTGTCAGTCGGCGTATCGAATACATAATGCAATGCAATGGCCAGTTCCACGGTACCCAGATTGGATGAGAGATGACCGCCCGTTTTCGAAACGGACTGGATAATATAGTCACGCAGTTCTGCAGCCAGTTTTTCCAGATCGGAGAACGGCAATTTTCTGAGATCTGCCGGATTGTTTATGGTATCTAACAGTTCCATTATTTTTTCCGGTTTACTATCAGGTCGGCGAGTTCTCTTAAATAGTTCGCTTTTTTTCCGAAGCATTTCAGGGCATCGTGTGCCTGGCAGCGTAACTGTTCGGCCAGTTTTTCGGAATTTTCAAGCCCGAGCAATGAGACATATGTGGGTTTGTTGTTCATGACATCTTTTCCAGGGGTTTTCCCCAGTTCTTTCTGGTCGACCGTTACATCCAGAATGTCGTCAACTACCTGAAATGCGAGTCCCGTTGCCTTTGCGTAATCTTCCAGCGCCCTGCTTTCTTCGGAAGAAGGTATTTTTGCGGACAACGCTCCGAGCATGACCGATGCCTTGAGAAGAGCGCCTGTTTTCAGGCGATGCATCTGTTCCAGTTGTCCGATGGCAAGCTGTTTTCCCGTACTGTCCAGATCGATGGCCTGACCCCCGCACATTCCTTGGGAACCGGCTGCTTCCGAGAGTACCTGATACCGCTTTACAGCCAGTACCGTATTGTCATTTACATTTGACAGAACAACAAAAGCCTGTGCCTGAAGGGCATCTCCGGCCAGTAGCGCCATTGCTTCACCGAATTTGACATGAACGGTAGGTTTTCCGCGCCTCAAAACATCGTTGTCCATACAGGGCATATCATCATGAATCAGAGAATAGGCATGAATCATTTCAACGGCCGATGCAATCTGTGCCATGACTGCCGGTTTGGCATCGAACAATGTCCCGGTCGCGAAAACCAGCAATGGACGGATTCGCTTGCCGCCATCTAAAACCGCATAACGCATGGCCTTGTGCAACTGCTGGGGAATCCTGTTTTCCTGCGGTAACAGTCCGGAAAGGCTTTTTTCCATGACCGACTGTACGGATTGCATCCAGACGTCAAAAGATTCAGTCATTTTCATCTCCGTTCCGGTTTTCGGGAGTGAAGGGTTTCAGAAGTTCTCCATCCAGTATCTGGATCTGTTTTTCGACTTTGTCCAGCTGGGCTGTACAGAACCTGACCAGTTCGACTCCTTTTCTGTATGCGTCGATAGATGATTCCAGTGAAAGTTCACCTGCTTCCAGTTTCGTTACCAGTTGCCCCAGTTCGGCAAGAGCCTGTTCGAAGGAAAGGTCTTTTTTATCATGATTGTCATTAGGCATAAGAAGCAGATATCGCAGGTTTGTTGTAAAGAAGGTGTAAAATTCAATGAAAATAAGACGTTATTATTTTTGCCCGAATTTGTCATTATACGCCATGAGCCGTTTTGACAGGTTTTCCGGTGTGCGGTATTCCGGCTTCTTTTCAGGACAAAATGCCGTATAACCGGATTTTTCCGTCACAGGTATTATCGTTTGTATTGTCGCCGTTCTTTGCAGGTTTTTTAAATGCAGTCTCTCTGGATGCTTTTCGCAACGTTTCTTTTTTCCCTGATGGGAGTTTGCGTGAAGCTGGTATCTGAAGATTATTCAACTCCTGAAATCGTGATGTACAGAAGTCTGGTCGGCGCCCTTTTTCTGGGTTGCATGGTCAGTGCCAGAGGAGGTTCTTTCAGGACCGCTTATCCTTTCCAGCATTTGTGGCGTGGTGTTGTCGGTGCGACCGCTTTCGGTCTCTGGTTTTTTTCATTCAGGGGATTGCCGCTTGCGACGGCGATGACGTTGAATTACATGTCGCCGATCTGGATTGCCGGCATTTTATTCGGTATCGGTTTGTATCACGGACGGGTCCGGTTTGAATGGAAGCTGGTCTGTGCCATTGTTGCCAGTTTTGCGGGTGTCATTTTGTTATTGCAGCCGACAATCAGTGCGGATCAGTGGCAGGCAGGAATGGTCGCTCTTGTATCCGGTGTCCTTGCCGCTTTGGCGTATCTTCAGGTAAGACATCTCGGCAATCTTGGTGAACCGGAATATCGCGTGGTATTTTATTTTTGCATGATCGGTACGGTGGGCGGTGCCGTTATTTCTGTGTTATGTGCACATTTGCCGGGAAGTGACGGTATTGCATTCCACAGTCATAGTGTCCGGGGAGTGGTGCTGCTGACATTGATCGGAATATTCGCTGCAGTCGGCCAGATGGCCATGACGCGTGCCTATCATCTTGGAAAAACGCTGGTTACTGCCAATCTGCAATATTCCGGTATTGTCTTTTCCAGTATCTGGGGAATCCTGATATGGGAAGATTTTCTCGGATGGGTGGGCTGGCTGGGCATCATCGTCATTTTGGGAAGCGGCATTTCCACAACCTTTTTCGATGTCCGCCACAAGATGGCTTCTACCATGAAAACCTATGAAGAAGCCAGAAAGACAATAACACGGAAAACCGGATGAGAACCGAATCAATGTGCTTCATCCCAGTTTTTTCCGAACCCGACTTCAGCAATCAGCGGTACTTTCAGTTGTGCGACACTGCCCATTAATTCCGGCAATTTTTTTCTGACCAGATCCAGTTCTTTTTCAGGAACTTCCAAAACCAGTTCATCGTGAACCTGCATAACCAGTTTCGTTTCAAGTTGCCTGTTTTCTATCCAGTTTTCCACTTCTATCATGGATAACTTGATAATATCCGCTGCCGTGCCCTGCATGGGCGCATTGATGGCAGCCCGTTCTGCGGCCTGGCGGCGAGGTCCGTTCGGCGAATTGATTTCAGGAAGCCAGAGTCTTCTGCCAAAAACGGTTTCGACGTATCCCTGTTCTCTGGCAGTCCGGCGGATATCATCCATGTATTGCGCAACACCCGGATAACGCTGGAAATAGCGGTCGATATAATTTTTGGCGTCGGTCCGGCTGATTCCGAGATTGGAAGCGACGCCAAAGGCACTCATACCATAGATCAGACCGAAATTGATGACTTTGGCGTAACGGCGTTGTTCGGAATTGACCTCCAGCGGAGTGATATCGAACAGTTCCGCTGCCGTTGCACGATGGACATCCTGTCCGTCATGGAAAGCCTTGAGAAGGTTGGTGTCGCCAGACAGGTGCGCCATGATTCTCAGTTCAATCTGCGAATAGTCTGCTGAAACGATATAACAGCCTTCGGGTGCTATGAACGCTTCCCGGATTCTTCTGCCCTCTTCCGTTTTGACAGGAATGTTCTGGAGATTGGGATCGCTTGATGCAAGACGTCCGGTAACGGCAACGGCCTGTGCATAATTGGTATGGACCCGTCCGGTTTCTGAATTGATCATTCTGGGCAGTTTGTCCGTGTAGGTCGACTTGAGTTTCGCCATTCCCCTGTAATCCAGAATGATTCTGGGCAAAGGGTAATCAAATGCCAGTTTTTCAAGGACTTCTTCACTGGTCGAAGGTGCACCCGATGGTGTTTTTTTGACCATCGGAAGTTGCAGTTTGTCGAAAAGAATCTCGGCCAGCTGTTTGGGTGAATTCAGATTGAAAGTCTGTTCTGCGGCCGAATAGGCTTTTTTTTCCAGTTCGTCCATTTTTGTGCCGAGTTCCGAAGATTGCCGTAGAAGACGTTCGGGATCGATCAGGACACCATTACGTTCCATCTTTTGCAGAACGACGAGAGTTGGTATTTCGATTTTTTCATAAATGAAACGCAAATCCTCATTCTTTTCAATTCGGGACCACATGTTTTCATGCAATTGCAACGTAACGTCGGCATCTTCCGCAGCGTATCGGGTTGCACAATCCAGTTCGATCTGGTCGAAACCGATTTGGGAAGCGCCTTTGCCGCAGATTTCTTCATAGCCAATCGGTTTGTGCCCAAGCAATCGTTCAGACAAACTGTCCATATCGTGGCGTCTGTGCGATTCCAGCACATAGGATTCGAGCAGGGTGTCATGCTCGATACCCTGCAGGCGGATATTGTAATTGGCGAAAATATGGCTGTCGTATTTGAGATTCTGGCCAACTTTCTTTTTGCCGGGATTTTCCAGCCAGTTTTTCAGTTTTCCAAGAACATAATCGATGGATAATTGTCTGACAGGTTCGATCGTATGATGGGCAAGCGGTATATAAGCCGCATAACCCGGTTTGACAGAAAGGGAAATACCTACCAGCCTTGCTTTCATGGAATCCAGTGATGTCGTTTCCGTATCCAGCGAAGTCAGCGTGGCTGTATCGATCCGGTGAATCCAGTCTTCAAGCTGTTTTTCGGTCGATACGGTTTCATATTCCTGTTTTCCGATAAATCTGTCCGGTTTTGAAGCGGAATGGCCGAATAATTCGAATTGATCCTGAGTTCCGTTTTTTTCCTGGTGAACCGCATCCAGTTCCCGCAGCCAGCTTTTGAAACCGTAGCGTTCATAGGCTTTTTTCAGCCCTGTGATATCTTCCGGTTTTTTGACAAGTGTTTCATTGATTGACCGGAATTGACGGCCCAGATCGCAATTTGTCCGGATGGTAACCAGTTTTCGAGCCTGCAAGAGCCAGTCAAGTGATTTCCGCAAATTGTCACCGGTTGTTCCCTTGATGTTTTCCGCATTTTCAATCACGCCGTCCAGAGAACCATACTGTGCAAGCCATTTGACAGCTGTTTTCGGACCGACTTTGCTGATACCCGGAATATTGTCCGATGTATCGCCAATCAGGGAAAGGTAGTCGATTATCCGGTCTGGCGGAACACCGAATTTTTTGATGACGCCTTCCGTATCCATGATTTCATTGTTCATGGTATTGACCAGTGTCACCCGATCGTTCACCAGTTGCGATATATCCTTGTCACCTGTCGAGACGACGGTATTAAATCCTTCCTGGCTTGCAATGGTGACAAGAGTACCTATGACATCGTCCGCTTCAATACCTTCGACAGACAGAACCGGCCAGCCGAGCATTCTGACCAGTTCATGGATAGGAGCCGTCTGTTTGACCAGATCATCGGGCATGGCGGTACGGTTTGCCTTGTATTCCTGATAGAGCTCGTTGCGGAAAGTTTTGCCTTTTGCGTCGAATATACAGGCAACGTAGGCTGTGGGATAATCCTTTTGCAGGCGATGCAGCATATTCAGAAAACCATAAATGGCTCCGGTCGGTTCACCTTCGGCATTGCGCAGATCCGGCAGGGCATGGTAGGCGCGATAAAGGTAACTGGAACCGTCAACTAGTAACAGAAGCTTGTTCATATGGAAGAAAACGCAAAAAGCGTGCTCAAATTGCACGAAATCACCGACGTCAATTATGCAACGATTCTCAAGGCCAGAGAATCCTGGAGCATGTTCTCCATTATGTCAGAATTTGTCGAATCGACAGAACGTCTTTCGGAAATAAATCCGGCGGTCACGATTTTCGGTTCGGCCCGTGTTCATCCGGACAGTCCCTACTATATTCAATGTATGGAGCTGGCAAGAAGGTTGTCCGATGCCGGTTTTGCCGTTATTTCCGGTGGTGGTCCAGGTATTATGGCGGCGGCGAACCGTGGTGCCTATGAAGGAAAATCGCTTTCTGTCGGATTGAATATCGAATTGCCGCATGAACAGGCGCCTAATCGCTGGCAGGATGTTTCCCTGAATTTCAAGCATTTTTTTGCCAGAAAAGTGGCTTTTGTCAAATATGCCGATGCTTTTGTCCTGTTTCCGGGCGGATTCGGAACACTGGATGAAATGAGTGAGGTACTGACTTTGATCCAGACAGGGAAATCACGCCGCATTCCGGTTATTCTGGTGGGAAGCAAATTCTGGAAGGGATTTATCGACTGGTTATATGGTTCTTTGCTGGCTGAAGAAATGGTGAATCGCGAGGATATCGAGTTGATGCAGATAATCGATGAAACCGACAAGGTTCTCGAAGCGATTTTCTCGTTTTACGAAAAACGTGCGATGGGGCCATCCGAAGAAGAAAGACAGAAAATGCTTTACCTGTAAACAGGATCCGTTTGTTACAATATCTTATCCATTCATTATATTGGCGCCAACCACCATGCAATCATTTTTTCATTTCAGAAAAACCATCGTGCTAGCTGCTTTGGCGGTTACATCTGTGGCAGTGGGACAGGACACACAACAGTCACCACAGGTACAGGAACTGGAAATTATCGATGAAGTCGATCAGCCTGCCATTACCATTCGTAAACCGGATATGACGGGTGAAATTACAGAAAAGCGTCAGGGTGGAATTGTGGAAGAAATCAAGGTCAAAAGCGGACCAAGTACGTATTACCTTTTTCCGAATGGACCGAGTGGCGTTCCGGGTTCTTTTGAAAGCAATGAAGTGAGACCGGCATTGTGGAAGATACATGAATTCGACATCGGGGAATCCAAACAGGATAAGAAAACAGAAGAAGCCGTTGAGCCGCTGAATGCTCCGGCATTACCGCCTCCGTCAATGAACTGACAGATAAGGCGCAGGCACTTTCTTCATTATTATTGCTTAATCGTCTGGATAGAGCTCATGGCAGTGTTTACACCGGTCAGCCTGCAGGATCTGGCCCCCTGGATTTCATCTTTTTCTTTAGGTTCAGTCAGAAGTATCAAGGGAATCAGTTCAGGAATCGAAAACAGCAACTTTTTTGTTTCCACGGAAAAAGGAGAGTATGTTCTCACTCTTTTTGAAAGGCTGACTTTTGATGAACTGCCTTTTTATCTCAATTTGATGCAGCATCTTGCCCGAAAGGGAATCAGGGTACCAGCACCTGTTCCGGACAATAGAGGCAGGATTCTTCATTCATTATGCGGAAAACCGGCGTGTCTTGTCACGAAACTGGAAGGTGACTGGCAACCGGAACCAGGAACCGTCCATTGCGCGCAGGTCGGGGACATGATGGCGAAAATGCATCTTGCCGGACAGGACTACCCACTTCAACAGCCAAATCCCCGAGGCCTCGAATGGTGGAAAAAAACGGTTCCGCTGGTGCTTTCATATTTGCCTGCTGATTCGTCGTTCCTGCTTCAGGATGAATTGCGTTTTCAGGAAGAGTTTGCTGCAACAGGTCTTTACTGGAAACTTTTCCGCGGACCTATCCATGCCGATTTGTTCCGTAACAATGTAATGTTCGATGGTACCCGACTGACCGGTTTTTTCGATTTCTATTTTGCGGGTGACGATACGTGGTTGTTCGATGTGGCTGTAGCCATCAATGACTGGTGTATCGATCTGGAGTCAGGTGAACTGGATCCGGATCGTGTCAGGGCATTTTTGGGGGCCTATCATGCCATTCGCCCTTTTACGCTTGATGAATGTGCTGCGTGGAAAACCATATTGAGAGGAGCTGCATTGCGGTTCTGGATTTCACGCCTTTATGATTTTTATCTGCCGCGTGAAGCCGAAATGCTGACTCCGCACGACCCGCGCCATTTCGAACGTATCTTGAAATTGCGGATTGCAGAACCCGTACCTGAACTTGTCTTATGAATTCGCTGAAAGCAAGAACCGGCTGGGAATGGATCCTGAATGGCTTGGCATTATTCAGGAAAAGGCCCTTTTTTCTGACCAATCTGTTTTTCGCTTATCTGGTTTGCATGATCCTACTGAGTATGATTCCATTTGCAGGACAGATTTTTCCTGTGTTGATAACACCTGTATTTACATTCCTGTTTATGCAGGCCTGTTTTATGATTGACGAGGAAGAACCGGTCACTTTTCGTGAACTTTTCGGCATATTGGATCGCTCGGTCATATTGCGGCTGATGTCAGCCGGCGGGTGTTATCTGTTCTTTGCACTGCTTGCAACCGGATTGTCTTTTCTTGTGGAAGGCGGCAATCTGTTTTCTCTTTTTATCCGGAATGAACCTGATAAATTGCCCGTTTCCGGATTGGGCAGCATGTTTATTGCACTGGGTCTGATTTTCGCGGCCTATATTCCGTTTGCCATGGCGATGTGGTTTGTTGCTCCGCTGATCGGCTGGAAAAACATGAGCCTTGGAAAAGCGCTTTTTTACAGTTTTTTTACTGTTGCCAGGGAATATAAGCCGTTTGTGGTTTATATGGCCGGTTGGATTGCACTTGGTGTTTTGTTACCTTATCTGTCAGCGACTGTTCTGAATATTTTTTTCGGACAGTCTGTTGCCACTTTTATTGTTTTCATATTGTCTGTCGTATTGTCGGTATGGATGTATTGTTCCTTTTATCCCACTTACCGGGATATTTTTGGCCGTCCTGTCACAAACCGGTAATTCTTTGCGTGATTAAACGGTAAAATTCAACAGCTTGATTTCTTTTTTGCATCGTTTTTTCTGCCATCGCTCTAACATGTCGTGAGGTCACAATGAGCAATCTCGAACCGAAAACAAAAGCGGAAATCCTCGCCGAGGCTTTGCCATATATCCGGAAATTTCATGGAAAAACCATTGTTATCAAATATGGTGGCAATGCCATGACAGAAGAAAGACTGAAGCATGGATTTGCCCGCGACGTTGTCCTGTTGAAACTGGTGGGTATGAATCCGGTCGTTGTGCATGGAGGGGGTCCCCAGATTGACAATGCTTTGAGAAAGGTTGGCAAAAGCGGCACTTTTGTTCAAGGGATGAGAATTACGGACGAAGAGACTATGGAAGTGGTCGAATGGGTACTTGGAGGTGAAGTGCAACAGGATATCGTCATGCTCATCAACCAGTATGGCGGTCAGGCTGTCGGATTGACAGGCAAGGATGGCGGTCTCATACATGCCGAAAAAATGCAGATGCCGGACAAGGACAATCCTGGCAAGTTTATCGATCTGGGCTATGTCGGAAGAATTACCTCGATCAATCCGGCAGTTGTCAAAGCCTTGCAGGACGATGCGTTTATTCCTGTTATTTCACCTATCGGGTTCAGCGACGATGGTCAGGCATACAATATCAATGCGGATGTCGTTGCCGGCGAAATTGCCCAGATTCTGAGAGCGGAAAAACTGATCATGATGACCAATACGCCGGGTGTGCTCGATAAACAGGAAAAGTTGCTGACCGACTTGACGGCGCATGAGATAGAAGCATTGTTTGCCGATGGGACGATTTCCGGTGGCATGTTGCCGAAAATCGGATCAGCTCTGGATGCAGCCAAATCAGGTGTGAATTCTGTTCATATCATTGATGGCCGGATTGAACATTCCCTTCTTCTTGAAATTCTGACCGAACAACCTTTCGGTACCCTGATCCGCTCACATTGATCTGAAGAGCGGAAATAAAAAGGGGCATCTTCAGATGCCCCTTTTTATATATGAAAATGAATCAGTGTTTCCGATGGTTTTGGAGCCGTTTGATCAATGCCAATTGCGCAATAGCTTGTGCGATTTCTGCCTGTGCCTTGGCATAGTCAATTTGCGAATCACGGTTCATGATCGCATCCTGCGCAAGTTTTTTCGCCTCGTTTGCTTTGGCTTCATCAAGATCCTTCGCCCGGATTGCCGTATCAGCCAAAACAGTAACAGCATGCGGCTGAACTTCAAGAACACCGCCTGCAACGAAAACGTATTCCTCGTCTTGCTTGCCGCTGATTCTGATACGCACAGCACCAGGTTTGATGCGGGTAATCAAAGGAGCATGACGGGGTAGAATACCCAGTTCGCCCATTTCTCCCGGCAACACGACGAATTCAGCTTCTCCAGAAAAAATCAATTCTTCTGCCGAAACAACGTCAACATGTATGGTGTTTGCCATGTTTGAAACCTTTATGATCGTTCAGTTGCTTGATTGACTTTTGCCGCTGCATGAGAAATATATTCCCATGCAGCAGATCATGGCCACAACCGATTACATTCTTTCTGCTTTTGCGATTGCTTCCTCAATGGCGCCGACCATGTAGAACGCCTGTTCCGGCAAATGATCCAGTTCGCCATTTGCAATCATCTTGAAGCCCTTGATGGTATCTTTCAGCGAAACATATTTGCCTGGAGAACCGGTAAACACTTCAGCGACGGTGAAAGGCTGTGAAAGGAAACGCTGCATTTTGCGTGCGCGGGCAACAACCAGTTTGTCTTCCGGAGCCAGTTCATCCATACCCAAAATGGCGATAATATCGCGCAGTTCCTTGTAACGCTGCAAAATACCCTGTACCTTGCGGGCAGTTTCATAGTGTTCTTCGCCAACGACATGCGGATCGAGCTGGCGGGAAGTCGAGTCCAGCGGATCCACTGCCGGATAAATACCCAGAGAGGCAATATCACGGGAAAGAACGACGGTCGAATCAAGGTGGGCGAATGTCGTAGCCGGAGACGGGTCGGTCAAGTCGTCGGCAGGAACATAAACAGCCTGGATAGACGTAATGGAACCGGTGGTTGTGGAAGTGATCCGTTCCTGCAATTTACCCATTTCTTCCGCCAGTGTCGGCTGATATCCGACAGCGGAAGGCATACGACCCAACAACGCGGAAACTTCCGTACCTGCCAGTGTGAAACGGTAAATGTTGTCAACGAAGAACAGCACGTCACGACCCTGGTCACGGAAACTTTCCGCAATGGTCAGACCGGTCAATGCGACGCGCAACCGGTTGCCCGGAGGTTCGTTCATCTGGCCGTAAACCATGGCAACTTTATCCAGAACGTTGGATTCCTGCATTTCGTGATAGAAGTCGTTGCCTTCACGGGTACGTTCACCAACACCGGCAAATACGGACAGACCTGAATGCTGTTTTGCGATGTTGTTGATCAGTTCCATCATGTTGACGGTTTTGCCCACACCGGCGCCACCGAACAGACCGACCTTACCGCCTTTTGCAAACGGGCAGATCAGATCGATAACCTTGATGCCGGTTTCAAGAATTTCCTGAGAAGGAGACAATTCGTCATAAGCCGGAGCCTTGCGGTGAATGGATGCACGTTCTTCAGTCTGAATCGGACCCTGTTCATCGATTGGCTCACCCAGCACGTTCATGATACGACCGAGAGTGGCTTCTCCAATCGGTACCATAATCGGATTACCGGTGTTTTGAATTACCATGCCCCGACGCAGACCATCGGATGAACCCAGCGCAATGGTACGGACAACGCCGTCTCCAAGCTGCTGTTGTACTTCCAGTGTAAGATCGGAACCTTCCATTTTCAAAGCATCGTACACCTTTGGCATATCTTCACGTGGAAATTCCACGTCAACCACGGCACCGATACACTGAACGATTTTGCCTTCCGCCATTTTTCGTTCCTTTAATATAAATTATTCGTTTTAATGCAATACTAACTGGCCACTATCAAACTGCGGCAGCGCCGGCAACAATTTCGGACAATTCGGTTGTAATCGCCGCCTGCCGGGTCTTGTTGTAGACCAGCCGCAAATCCGAGATGACATTTCCGGCATTGTCGCTTGCAGCTTTCATGGCCACCATTCGCGCAGATTGTTCTGACCCGATATTTTCAGCCACTGACTGGTAAAGCAGTGCTTCGATATAGCGTTGCAGCAATGTGTCAATAACAGAAACCGCGTCCGGTTCGTAAATATATTCCCAGGTCGAGGTTTTTGTTTCTACCTTGAGAGCATCTTTCGGTAATGGCAACAACTGGTCGATTACCGGTTCCTGTCTCATGGTGTTGATGAATTTGTTGTAACACAGATAAATCGCATCAAGATTTTCTGCATTGTATTCATCCAGCAATGCCTTGAAGGGACCAATCAATTGTTCCAGACGCGGTGCGTCTCCCAATTGAACAACAGAAGATACGACCTTTGCGCCAATACGGTTCAAAAATCCCAGACCCTTTGTACCGATCGCTACGGTCAGAATACTGTTGCCCTTGGCTTCCTCTTCCTTCATTTTGTTGGTGACCACTCTCAATACATTGGTATTGAGACCGCCACACAAACCCTTGTCCGTTGTCACGACAACCAGTCCGATTCGCTTGGACGTTTCCCGTTCAACCGTGAAGGGATGGACATAATCCGGATTGGCTTCTGCCAGGTGAGCTGCAATATTGCGAACAATTTCGCTATAGGGCCGGCTCGCACGCATCCTGTCCTGCGCCTTGCGCATTTTGGATGCGGCCACCATTTCCATAGCCTTGGTAATTTTCCTCGTATTTTCTACGCTGCTTATCTGGCTGCGTATTTCCTTGCCTGATGCCATGAGGCTTTACTCCTTGTCGCGTCAGTTAAATCGTCAATCAGGCAGCTTTCTGAGCCCGGACTTGTTTGAAATCGGTAATTGCTGCGGCGAGAGTCGATTCATCATCCTTGTCCAGCTTCTTGTTTTCATCGATTCTTCTCAGAAGATCGGAGTGATTTTCCTTCATGTAAGCATGCAGTTCGGCTTCAAAAGGAAGAACATCCTTCACTTCGACATCATCCAGAAAACCGCTGTTGACGGCAAACAGGGAAACCGACATCAGTGAAATCGGAAGCGGAGAATACTGGTTCTGTTTCAACAATTCGGTAACGCGGGCGCCACGGTCAAGCTGGCGTCTGGTTGCTTCGTCAAGATCGGATGCGAATTGGGCAAACGCTGCCAGTTCACGATACTGTGCCAAGTCGGTACGGATACCGCCGGAAAGGCTCTTGATCGCTTTGGTCTGTGCTGCGCCACCGACGCGGGAAACGGAAATACCTGCGTTAATGGCAGGACGGATACCGGCATTGAACAGGTTCGTTTCCAGGAAGATCTGACCGTCCGTAATGGAAATGACATTGGTCGGAACGAAAGCGGAAACGTCACCAGCCTGTGTTTCAATAATCGGCAATGCAGTCAGTGATCCGGTCTTGCCCTTGACTTCGCCATTGGTGAACTGTTCGACATAATGTTCATTGACACGTGCCGCACGTTCGAGCAGACGGGAGTGCAAATAAAAGACGTCACCCGGGAAAGCTTCACGTCCAGGCGGACGGCGCAACAGCAGGGAAACCTGACGGTAGGCGACAGCCTGTTTGGACAAATCGTCATATACGATCAGGGCATCCTGACCGCGGTCACGGAAATATTCTCCCATGGCGCAACCGGCATATGGAGCGATGTACTGCATTGCAGCCGATTCGGATGCGGTTGCGGCGACAACGACGGTGTAATCCATTGCGCCGTTTTCTTCGAGGGCACGAACGGTATTTTTGATTGACGATGCTTTCTGGCCGATCGCAACGTAAATACAGATCATGTCCTGGCCTTTTTGATTGATGATGGCATCAATCGCGACAGCTGTTTTGCCTGTCTGACGGTCACCGATGATCAGTTCACGCTGGCCACGTCCGATTGGAACCATGGAGTCAATCGCTTTCAGACCGGTTTGCATTGGCTGCGAAACGGACTGGCGAGCAATAACACCCGGGGCAATCTTTTCGATCGGGCTTGTCAGTTTTGTATTGATGGGCCCCTTGCCGTCAATGGGCGAGCCAAGGGCATCCACAACACGGCCAATCAGTTCAGGACCGGTTGGAACTTCCAGAATACGGCCTGTACATTTGACAGTATCACCTTCGGAAATGTGTTCATAGGCACCCAGAACAACGGCGCCAACCGAATCGCGTTCCAGGTTCAGCGCCAGTCCAAAAGTGTTTCCGGGAAACTCAAGCATTTCCCCCTGCATGACATCAGAGAGGCCATGTATACGGCAGATACCGTCAGAGACGGAAATAACGGTACCCTGATTGCGAATCTCGGCAGAATCACCAAGATTCTCTATCCGATTCTTAATCAGATCACTGATTTCGGACGGGTTTAGTAACATACTAACTCCTAATTTTGTTCTATCGGTTCGCGCCGCATCAAGCAGCTTGATTACGAAACAAGGGTTTCCTGCATTCTTTGCAGCTTCCCACGCACAGACAAATCCAGAACCTCATCACCGACAGTGACACAAACGCCGCCGATAAGAGAACTGTCTATCTCGATCGTGGGAATGAGCTTGCGTCCAAACCGCTTTTCCAATTTGCCGACAAGTTCATTCGTTTGAGCTTCCGTTAACGGAAAAGCGCTGACTATTTGAGCAATTGCCGAGCCCTGGCTTGCGTTTTTCAATTCCTCGAATTGCCGGGCGATTTCAGGTAACAGGGAAACGCGGTCATTGTCCACCAGTACTTTGATGAAATTTTTGACCGGCTCATCATTTTCACAACGGAAAATATGAAAAAGAATCTCGGCAATCTGATCTTTTCTCAGCGTGGGATTGTCCGCAACCTCGAGAACCTGAGGATGCGAACCAATGTTTGCCAGTGCCTCGATCAGTTGTGACCAGTGCACGAGATCCTGCTTCTGAGCTATCTGAAACAGGGCTTCAGCATATGGGCGCGCTACAGTAGCTATTTCCATAATTAAAGTTCAGCAGAAATTTTATTTAACAAATCGGCGTGAGCTTGTGCGTCGATTTCGCGTTTGAGAATCTGCTCTGCTCCCTTGACAGCAAGGGTAGCAACTTCGGCACGAAGCTGTTCTCTGGCCTGCTTGATCTGCAGGTCAGCCTGGGCTTTGGCCTGGGCAATAATCTCGGCAGCTTCATTCTCCGCATCATGCTTGATGCTATCTGCAATCTGCTGCGCCCGTGTTTCAGCTTCCTGAACACGCTTCTGGCCTTCTTCCCTTGCCTTTGCAATTTCGGACTGAACATGCTTTTGCACGGCGATCATTTCCTGTTTGCTGCGGTCTGCCGCAGTCAAACCTTCCTGAATTCGTTTCGCGCGTTCATCAAGAACTTTAACTAACGGTGGCCATACTACTTTTGCCGTGAATATGGCAAGAACAATAAAGACCACGAATTGCGCGAATAAAGTCGCATTTAAATTCACGGTATTTTCCTTTTAAAATAGTATTGCGCCATGTTTGAGGTTTTTCGGATGTTTCCATCCGAAACCCAACAGTTCAGTTACCTGCAAAAGGATTAACGAACGCAAACATGACGGAAATAGCAACAGCGATCAGGTAAACGGCGTCAACCAGACCAGCCAGAATCAGAACGTTGGTACGCAGAGGGTTGGTCAGTTCAGGCTGACGTGCGGATGCATCAAGGTATTTACCTGCCATAAAAGAGATGCCAATAGCTGCGGCAATTGCCACCAGTGCAATCATGAATCCACAGGTCAAAACCATCATGCTGATATTGCTCATAATATTTCCTTCCAGATTGAAAAAATAAAATTAAAAACAAAGGGTGAAAAAATTTAATGTCCTTCGTGAGCCAAGCCCAGATAAACGAGCGTTAGCATCATGAAAATAAAAGCCTGCAAAAAGACAATCAGAATATGGAAGATTGCCCAGATTGCGCCGGCGACGACATGCCCGAAGAAAAGGAACGAACCTCCAAGCGACAGGGATGCGTAGGCACCCAACATGGCAATCATCAAAAACAGAAGTTCGCCCGCGTACATGTTTCCCCACAACCGCATGGCCAGGGAAATCATCTTGGATGCGTATTCAATACAATTCAAGGCAAAATTTGCAGGCGCCAGCGCAAGTCCGAACGGCGCGCCGAACAGCTCGTGCAAAAAGCCTTTCAGGCCTTTTACCTTGATGCCGAAATAAATCATCAGCACGACGACGCCGAGTGAAATGCCGACGGTACCGTTCAGGTCGGATGTGGGAACGACGCGATGATGTGTAATGTATTGATCCAGCCCGATCCATGTGAAAATCTGCCCGAACAGGTCAACCGGCAGAAAATCCAGACAGTTCATCAGCGAAATCCAGACGAAAATGGTAAGGGCAAGCGGTGCAATGAAGCGGCGGTCGCCGTGAATCTGGGCTTTCGACTGGGTATCTGCCATTTCAACCAGAACCTCGATGATCGACTGGACACGATTCGGAGTGTCGGAACTTGCTTTCTTTGCGACGATGTACATGAAGATGCAAGCGAAAGCGCCACAGAAAACAGACCAGAAGACGGTATCAAGATTGATAATGGAAAAATCAATGATCTTTTCCTGATGGCTTGTTCCGAAATTTTGAAGGTGGTGGGTAACGTATTCTGCCAGTGTTGGCGTATGAGCATCTGCAGACATGATCAACTCTTCATTTTCGATAGTAAAAAAACATAACTTTTAAGAACCAGGATATAACTCACAATGAACGCTATCCACTTTATATCCCGGTAGAACCAGAAAACCAGAATCACCATCAAAATCGAGATAACGATTTTCAGGAACTCCATTACAAAAAACATGGCGGGAATGATCTTGCGAAAGATTTTTTGTGCCAAAAACAGGCCCAGAAAAAAAATCACGTTTGGAACAACACAACTCAGTCCCGCCAGCATTGCTGCGATTCCGGATGAATGACCTCCTATCAATACGGCAATCAGCGCAATGATTACTGCAATAACAAACTGCCACAAAAGAACACGTACCATGATTGATCTCGATTGGTTGCTTTTATCAATTCAGGTACGTGCCAACAGAATGTACGAAATCTTCATTTCTGAAAAGATCGACATTCTGTTCAACATCAAACCCCCCGAATTATACTTGTGTTACAAATTTGCGGTCAATGAAATTTTGCCTACAAAATATGCAATTTATTTCTTATTTGAAACTTCCGGAAATGGATTTTTCTTGTTGAAAAAGAGGGAGTTCCGGTAAACATTTAATGGAAAATATCAGGATTAATTTTTATCCCTTACAAAGGCGTTTCCACGTCGCTCCTGGCCGATGGAAGAGACCGGGCCGTGTCCGGGGATGAACTGGACATCATCACCTAGCGTGTACATGTTTTCCCGAATGGACTTTTCCAGGGTCTTGAAGCTGCCTTTGGGCAAATCTGTACGGCCGATGGAACCGGCAAAAAGCACGTCGCCGGAAATGGCGACTTTCGTCGGTGCATGGAAGAAAATAACGTGTCCGGGCGAATGTCCCGGGCAGTGGAATACTTGCAGGGTTTCGTTGCCTACAGTTACTTCGTCTCCCTGATTGAGCCAGCGGTCAGGTGTGAACGGATCGCCGGGAGGAAGGCCCCACATGCGGGTCTGGTCAGAGTTCAGCTGTTCCAGCAGCCATGCATCTTCCTTGTTGGGTCCTTCAATGGGGACATTATAAAGGTCTGCCAGTTTTCTTGCCCCGCCGCAATGGTCCAGATGACCATGGGTCACGAAAACTTTTTCCAGAGTCAGATTGCGCTGCTTCAGCGCTTCACTGATTTTGTTGATATCGCCGCCCGGATCAACAACTGCGGCCTTATTGGTCGTTTCGTCCCACATCAGGGTGCAATTTTGCTGGAAAGGAGTAACAGGAATGATTTGAAACTTCATGGCTGCTCACAATTAAAGGTTGGGTTGGAAAACAGGATTGGTCAAACCGGCTCAAGTGATTGTTTTGCTTCCATTTTTGGAAGATATAAAAAACGGGGACATTATAGCCAACTTTTCCGGTTTGAGCGGCGCCTGGTCGAAAATGGTATTTATCGGGAGATTTCATCAGGTTGCCGGCAGTCTTTCCGGTCTGTTTGCGGATATTGCGCAAGCAGATTGTTTATATGATCCAGCTGGCGGCTGTCCAGGCTGTTTATCCTGAAGACAATGTGCTGGGTCATTTTTCCACGGCCGGCAACAGCTACATCATGGATACCACGTTTTTCCAGTTCGGTAATCAGTTTTCTGGCGGAATCTTCGGTTTTGAAGATTCCCAGTGAAATGGCGTGCCGGAATTTTCCTTCCGGGATGAGAAAATGGTTGGCAATACCTTTTTCTTTCAATTCGGCAATTTTTCTGTTTGCGGTTTTCATGTTTTCGGATGGCGGAATGTAAACCATATAGCTTGACGCGGTACTGGTTGTTATCCGGTTCACATTGTCTGGTGGAAGGGCCATTTTCTCTTCGAAAATATCGGCGTCCCGGGGACTGAAATTTCCGATTTCGATGCAGGTCGTCGCCGGCTGTTCGTCTTTCTGTTTCGGCTCGGTACCGGGCAATGGATACGGGGAGGAAGACAGGATCAGGATCTTTTCCTGTCTGACCGGGGCCGGAGTTGAAATTTGTGTTGACGTTTTTGCGGTATCGGGAGTATCCAGTGTTGTTGCAAATACAACGATATTAATGGCCAGCAGAAGCCAGAAAACGAGTTTTACCATAAATTCAGGAGGTCTTTTGAACTGAAGATGTATGCAAACCTATCAGGACGAGATTATCTATTATTCTGAAAGGTATAGAAAGGTTTGGTGCGATATAAGGGGCTGCTCCGCCGGACAGAAGACACAGAACATCGGCAAAATGCCGGCCATGCGTTCTTGCAGCCCGTTCGATTGCGCCTGCCTGTGCATTCAGGCATCCACTCAGTATGGCGCTGTCTGTATTGTTGGCGAAAACGGTCGGTTCATTGTTTATCCGGTTGATATCCGGCAATTGTGCCGTGTTTCGGGCCAGTGATTCGGCCATCAGTTTCAGTCCGGGAAGTATCATGCCGCCAAGAAAGGTTCCGTCTGGCGACAGGGTATCAATTGTTGTGGCGGTACCGGCGGTGACGACGAGCAGCGCTTTTTCCGGAAAAAGGGAGTGGGCACCGATCATTGATGCAAAGCGGTCGCTTCCCAGTTTTCTGTAATCCAGATAAGTATTTTTGATGCCTCCCAATACGGATTCGGAATAAAACCATTCGATCTTCGGCGGTTTCGGCCTGAGTGCTGTCAGAAATTCGGACAGGGCGTTGCCAAGATATGGACCGGCGACATTGGAAATCAGGACCTGCCGGATCGGCATTTCATCATGCAGTTTTTCCCAGGCATTTTTCAGAGCGGCGAGTTCATGGTGTCTGACGGCTCCGAAGTCTTTCCAGACAGCGGATTCCAGGCTGAATGTCTGGTCGGGGTGGGGGCGTGCCCATTTGATAAAAGTATTCCCAGCGTCTATTAACAGCATAATTGCAAAATCCTATTTCGGCTGAGGGAAAATATTACCAGTTCTGTTCCGGCCGGGCTATTGCACGCCGGGCAGTATGCCGCAACAAGTAGTCAGAGTGCTGTTTTTTGTTTCTGTTCTTGTGTGTATCATACCGAAATAAGGGAATCGGCTTCAATATCCGGTATATTCCGGCGGTTACCGATTGTGGAATGACAAAAGCAGCAAATGAAGTTTATCTGATTTGATAGTAAATTACCTATGCTGTTTTTTTCGATTCTGTACAATAGTTGAAGTATTGTGAAAGAACATGGTTTATCAGGTGACAACAAATATATGCTGAATGACAAGGATCGAACGCCAAGACTTGAAGTTGTAGACACCGGATGTGTCGTGGTCTGTGGATGCTGGCGGGTTGAGGCACTGGCTGTATCCGGAAACATTGACCGCATTCATTCAACCATTCGTTCTTTTGCGGAGAAAACTGCCATTACATGGGATTTGAGCCAGATTCTTGAACTGGACTATATCGGTGCACAGTTATTGTGGGATAACTGGGGCAGAACCAGGCCAGAAAAACTTGTGATGACAAATGAGCAGGACAGGTTTTTTTCCCGGCTTGAACGTGTCGGCATATTGAAATTGCCAAAAGCGCAGTTGTTCCACGGGCATTTTTTTGAACGGGTAAGAAAGTTTCCCCATATTGTTACCGAACATTTCTCTGGGGCAGTCAGGTTGGTTGGCCAGTTGATGATCGATCTGCTTCGTTTTGTGATGGCACCCCATAATGGCCCATGGAAGGAAATTTCCGCCAATATTTATCGAGCAGGATCCCAGGCGCTCAGTATTACAGCCGTGGTCGGTTTTCTGATCGGTGTCGTTCTGTCCTATTTGTCGGCGCAGCAACTTCATATGTTTGGCGGCGACGTATTTCTTGTCAATCTTCTTGGGATGAGTGTGGTACGGGAACTGGGCCCTTTGCTGGCGGCTATCCTGGTAGCAGGCCGTTCGGGGTCGGCCATGACAGCACAGCTGGGTGTCATGCGGGTTACGGAGGAGCTGAATGCGATGCAGGTGATGGGCATGCCTCACGGATTCCGGCTTATCATGCCCAAAGTCGTTGCGTTGTCCATTGTCATGCCATTGCTGATCATATGGACGGATATTCTGGCATTGCTAGGAGGTATGCTGGCAGCCAGTTTTGAAATCGGCTTGTCGATTCCCTATTTCCTGTCCGCATTACCCGGTGCGGTTCCTGTCGCAAATTTCTGGATCGGTATGGGAAAAGGATTTGTTTTCGGCATTCTGGTCGCGTTGATTGCCTGTTATTATGGAATGAAAATCAAACCGAACACGGAAAGTCTCGGACAGGGAACAACCAGTTCCGTGGTGACGTCTATTACGGTCGTTATATTGGCTGATGCCATTTTTGCGATTGTTCTTCAGGGAGTGGGATTCTGATGGAAATGAATGCCATTGAAATCCGTGGATTATGGACACAGTTTGGCAGCCATATTGTTCACAAGGATCTGGATCTGACCGTGAAAAAAGGGGAAATTGTGTCCATTGTCGGAGGATCCGGTTCCGGAAAGACCACTTTGCTTCGTGAGATTTTAGGGTTGCAGAAACCGTCTCGCGGAACGGTAAAGGTTTTGGGGGTCGATATTGCAAAGGCAAGTATGCAGGAAATGCGGAAACTGAACGATCGCTGGGGTGTATTGTTTCAGCAAGGCGCACTTTTCTCGGCTTTGTCGGTATTCGACAATATTGCATTGCCGATGCGTGAACTGCATGGATTGCCGGAATCCCTGATTGCAGATGCAGTCTTGCTGAAGCTTCAGATGGCCGGATTGTCTCCGGATGATGCTGTTAAAATGCCTGCGGATTTGTCCGGTGGCATGATAAAAAGGGTGGCGCTGGCACGCGCACTTTCGCTTGAACCGGATCTTCTGTTTCTCGACGAACCGACGGCGGGTCTCGATCCGGCTCTGTCAGACAGCTTTGTGGAACTCATTTCCGGATTGCACGACGAGCTTCATTTGACAGTTGTCATGGTTTCTCATGATCTGGATACGATTCTGGATTTATCGACACAAATAGTGGTATTGGCAGACAGGAAAGTCATAGCCAGTGGTTCGCCGGAGAGTGTTCTTGGAGTCGGTCATCCTTTTATTGAGGATTTCTTTTTGGGCAATAGAGGCAGAAAAGTGTTGGCGGGCACGTTGCGTTCGGATATTGCCGAAGTATCGAGAGGAAGTGATGGAAAATAAATCCCATGCGTTTATCGCAGGTTTGTTTACGGTCTGCCTGGTTGCGGCAGCTTTGCTGATTGTCTGGTTTCTCAATATGGACCGGACAGTACGAATGCCTTACATAATTGCGACAAACCAGTCTATCCCCGGACTGAATTCTCAGGCAACGGTCCGGTTTCGCGGGCTGGATGTCGGTCGCGTTACCAGTATCGGATTCAATCCGAAGAAACCGGGTGAAATTCTGATTTGTTTTGAAGTGAAAGAAGATACGCCTATGACGAAGTCGACTTTCGCCACGTTGACATATCAGGGAGTGACCGGCATCGCTTCAGTGGAGTTAAGTGATGATGGAACGAATATGGAAAAGCTGGAAACATCGCCAGAAAATCCTGCTGAAATTCCCATGCGGCCCAGCTTGCTGGCTGAATTGCAATTGAGAGGTCTCCAGATTCTCAAGGAAGTGCAGAGTGTATCCTCGCAACTGGCCATTCTGTTCAATGACGAAAACAGCAGAAACATGATGGATGCCTTTAAAAATATCAGCAAGACTGCCCGGAACTGGGAAAAAGTGCCTTCAGAGCTTGAGCCTGTTCTCCGTCAATTGCCACAGGCTACGGAAGATGCGCAGAAAATGATGCAGTCCATTACCGAGTTGTCGAAAGATTTCAGGAGTCTGAGCCAGAAAGCGAATACGTTCATGTCAGATAATGCGGGCAATGATGCGATTCCTCATCTGGAATCACTGACCGAAGATGCCAGAATGACCCTCTATAATCTGAACAAGGTACTGGAACAGTACAAACAGAGGCCGTCTGGCCTGCTTTTTGGCGCTACCGGGCCTGCGCCGGGTCCGGGAGAATCCGGATTCAGCACTGAAGGACGGTAATGGAAATGTTGTCGATGGGACTTGTCATGTTGAGAAAGATCAAATTCTGTTTTGTCGCTGTTGCGACAGTCTGTGTTCTGGCTGCATGTGCATTGGGGGACGGACGCCCGCCGGCAGTGCAGTATGATTTGGGGCCCCTGAAACTGGAGAATCAGGGGAATTTGCCTGTCCATATACCTGTCATCAGTACGAAAGTGCATGCGCCGGACTGGATGAATGAAAATTCGATGTTTTACCGTCTTGATTACATTAATGACCAGCAGATCCGTTTTTATACGGAAAGCAGCTGGAATACATCACCGTCGCGGCTGTTCAGGAACCGGCTGGATGCCTGTCTTGTCGCAACGGGCAATGCCGTGGCCGATGTGAAAATGTCTTCATCCGCATTGGTTCTGCGGATTTATCTGGAGGATTTCAGCCAGCATTTCACGAGTCCGTCCGATAGTGTCAGCCGTATCGCTCTTCGGGCTTCATTGTTCAATGGGCATGACCTGATTGCGCAGAAAAGATTTCAGAAGGATGTTGCTTCCCAAACGGCTGATGCACAAGGTGGCGCAAGGGCGATGGCACAAAATAGTGACGAGCTGATTGTGGAAATAATGAATTGGCTGGCGGAAATGAATCGCCGGTAATTTCCGGAAAAAGTATCCGAACCTGTCTGTCTGATGTACGGACAGGTTTTTTTGTTTTTGGATATATGGTTTGTGATTCTGAAATGCATGATGGCATGGGATAATAGGACAGGCGGGCAGCCATCGTTGCCGATTTGACCAGTACAGTGACGGGAGAGTTCGATGAATGCGGATACCGAAATATTTTTTGTGACCGGTAAAGCCGGAAATCTTGAATGCGCTCTTGATTTGCCAAAGAGAAAACCGGTTGGTATTGCCCTGCTCGCCCATCCTCATCCGCTTTATGGGGGTACCATGAATAACAAAGTGGTACAGATGATGGCGCGAACCTTTGTCGGTCTGGGGTATTTGTCTGTCAGAATGAATTTTCGCGGTGTCGGGCGGTCGGAAGGAACGCATGATTTCGGAAACGGCGAAACGGATGACATGGCGTGTCTGGCGGAATTTGTGCAGAAAAAATATCCGGGGTTGCCGGTTATGTTGGGAGGGTTTTCATTTGGGACTTATGTCCAGTCACGGTTACAGCAACAGATGGCTTCAAGCGGCAATCCACCCGGACGCATGGTTTTCGTCAGTACGACTGCAGGAAAGTGGGCGGTTGAGAAGGTACCGGAAAATACACTTCTCATTCATGGGGAAATGGATGAGGTCGTTCCGTTGTCCGACGTTTTCGAATGGGCGCGTCCCCAGGATTTGTCTGTTGTCGTTGTCACCGGAGCAGATCATTTGTTCAATCACAAGTTGCATCATATTCGTAATATCATTACCGCCGTTTTCCAGCATCAGCAATAAACCGGAATTGTTTTGATTCAGCTCGAAGTATTTTGATGAAAAAAAGCTTTCTGTCCGTTTGTATTCTTTTTTTTCTGGTATTGGGGGGGCCTGTTTGTGCATCAGAAGCCACAATGCCTGTTCTGGGAGCCAAATCGTGGCTTTTAATGGATGTCGTCAGCAATCAGATTCTGGCATCACGGAATGCCAATGAAAAAGTAGCATCACGAGCCGCTTCCAGATTGATGACAGCCTATCTGGTTTTCGGAGCGCTGCAGGAGGGGAAGCTGGATTTCGGCCAGTCTGTCGTCATACCTGATGAAGTGGCCGTTTTGGATTCCGGTGGACCCAGAATGTTTCTTCAGGCCGGAGGACAGATAACAGTAGGGGAATTGTTGTACGGTCTGGTGGTTCATGGCGCGGATGATGCCGCGTTTGTTCTGTCTCAGGCAGTAGCGGGTGATGAAAAGGCGTTTATCGGACTGATGAATCAGGAAGCCGCAAGAATTGGCATGAAATCGACTCGGTTTGTGGATCTTTCCGGTTCTGGCAAGAAAGGCTATTCGACACTTTCTGATCTGGCTATTCTGGCGAGAGGCCTGATACGGGATTATTCCGTCTATTATTTCAGTTTTTCCGTCCGTGAATTGTCTTATAACCGGATCAGGATGAGAAATCCGAATCGTTTGCTTTGGCTTGATTCCGCCGTTGACGGTCTGATCGCAACGAACAGTTCCGGACAATCTTTTACACTGGTTGCCTCGGCGAAGCGCAAGAGTGTATTGGGCGAGAGAAGATTGCTGTCGATTGTATCAGGTGCGGCGTCCGATCAAGCGTGTACGCGGGAGAGTCTGAAATTATTGAACTGGGGATTTCAGAATTTCGACATGATACGGTTGTTTGAAAAGGATGAGGTCATCGCGGAACCTGAAGTCTGGAAGGGTTCTTCGGGAAATATCGAAGTGGGGTTCAATGAGGATACTTATATTTCCATACCGAAAGGTACCGCTTCCCAGCTAAGGTCTGTGCTTGTCCGGAAGGATCCTCTCATTGCTCCGATCGATGAAGGATCCAGAATCGGAATACTGAAGGTGATGGTAGGCGACAGGATCATTGCCGAATTGCCGGTTTTTGCACTGGAACAGATCAATGTGGCCAGTTTTCTGGGCAGATTGTGGGATACCATCTGTCTGTGGTTCAAATGAAAAGGAGCTTGTAATGAGTTGTTTTCTTGGCGACGAAGACCCTATCAAGTATCCCTGCGATTTCCCGATCAAGATTATGGGAGAGAAAAGGGACGATTTTGCGGATACTATCGCCGATGTTATACGGTTGCACGATCCCTTGTTTGATGCCGCGACACTTGGAATGCGACTTTCTTCCAAAGGCAATTATTTGAGTCTGACAGCAACTGTCAATGCAACCAGTCGCGAGCAGCTTGATAATCTTTACAGGGCGCTGTCTTCCCACCCGATGGTGAAAGTGGTGCTCTGATAACATATTTTGTACGGATCTTGCAGGGGTATGCAGATTGATGTGGTATTGATACGGCAGCTCGGGCGGATTCAATACGGACCTGTTTTTCGCGAAATGGTTGAATTCACCCGGCAAAGGGGGCCGTTGACATGCGATGAAATCTGGATCGTGGAGCATGATCCGGTTTTTACGCTGGGACTGGCTGCGGACAGAACCAATATTCTGGATGCCCACCAGATTCCGGTATATGAAACGGATCGTGGCGGCGAAGTGACTTATCATGGACCTGGTCAGCTTGTTGTCTATTTGCTGATGGATCTGAAGCGCCGTTTCGGCAAATTGCGTGTTCGTGAACTTGTTTCCCGGATCGAGGAGGTCATTATCCGCACCTTGTCTGCATTTGATATCACCGGTGAACGTCATATGGGGGCACCCGGTATCTATATTCCCCACCAGCCGGTTTATGGAAGCAATCAGGGCGCGAAAATTGCGGCGCTGGGATTGAAGATCAAAAGCAATGGCTGCATGTATCATGGTTTCGCGTTAAATGTAGCGATGGATCTCGGGCCTTTCCGATGGATCAATCCATGTGGATATGAAGGGCTTGCCACGACAGATATGCGATCGATGGGATATTCGGGCAATATGCGGGACGTTCAGGAAAAACTGCTGGAGATGCTGTCTTCCGAGCTGGGATTCAGGATTGTATCAGAGAGTAATGAAGAGGTGATTCATGACAGCTGATGATGCCGACAGTGTCGGGACAGATTCTGTTTCAAAAAAACAGAAGGGAGCACAGAAAACATCCAGAATACCCGTCAGGATCCAGCCTGCCGAAAAATTGCCGAAGCCATCCTGGATCAGGGTTAAGGCTGGTTCCTATCACTCGCGTTTTTTTGAAGTCAGGGATCTGATCGCATCGCATAAGCTGATAACGGTGTGCGATGAAGCCAGTTGTCCCAATCGTGGGGAATGCTATGGAAATGGTACAGCGGCTTTCATGATAATGGGCGACAGATGTACGCGCAGGTGTCCATTTTGCGATGTGGCTCATGGCAGACCTGATCCGCTAGATGAAAATGAACCGGGGCAACTGGCGGAAACGATATCGTTGCTGGGATTGTCATATGTTGTCCTGACGTCGGTGAACCGGGATGATCTCAGGGATGGCGGTGCGTCTCATTTTGTCTCTTGTCTTAGGGAAATCAGGGCGGTTTCTCCAGGTACCAGAATCGAGATACTGACGCCTGATTTCAGGGGACGGATGGATAGGGCGCTGGATCTGTTGTGCGCTTTTCCTCCGGATATATTCAATCACAATCTTGAAACAGTTCCCCGTCTTTATTTGCAGGCAAGACCCGGTGCCAATTATGATTTCTCGTTGAAACTGTTGCAGGAATTCGGGAACCGGTGTCCTCATGTTCCAACGAAGTCGGGTCTGATGGTGGGGCTGGGAGAAACCGATGATGAAATTGTGCAGGTCATGGAAGATCTGCGTGCCCATCATGTTTCGATGCTGACGATCGGACAGTATTTGATGCCTTCCCAAGACCATTTGCCTGTCTTGCGATATGTCAGCCTGGAAACATTTGAAAAACTGGAAAGGATCGCACACAAGATGGGATTTGTCCATGCTGCGATAGGTCCTTTGGTACGGTCAAGTTATCATGCCGATCTGCAGGCAAGAAAAGCGGGAATGAAATAGTTATTCCCGCTTTTTTACAGTGTCATCGGATCAGACGGTTCTTTCTATCAGATCGATTTCGTCTGGGCCCAACTCGAAAAGTTCATAGACGATCAAGTCAATTTCTTTTTCGGCTCTGGCTATATCCGCATTTATATTGAAAACCTTGTTTCTTTCCTGATAGAAATAATCGTTCCAGAGTTGAAGATCATCTGCCGGAATGTCCGTGTTAAAGGAATCAATGATTTCTGAACGGAATGAGTCGAATTCCTGGGAAAACCAGTTGTGCAGCCGTTGGGTCAATTTGGAGGACAGACCGTCGGGAAGCAGATTATAGGCCGTCATACCGCGGAAATGCTTGATCAGGTCGTTTCTGGTCAGTACTGTATCATGACAGAAATCGGAGAGTTGTCCCATCCGGCCGCGAATCAGTCCGGGTGCATCCGGAACGGGTAATTTTTCGATGTCGGACGCGGACAATTCATAGGTTCCATCCGGTTTTCTGGTCGAACAGTTTCTGATCAGATACCACAAAACGGAAGAATTCAGAAGCGCGACGAGATAATAGTCCAACTCGGTCGTATAGAAACTGGAATGATCGTAAACTCCTCCGTTTTTATCGATCGCAAAGGTCGGATCGTGGGATTGTTTCGAAAATCCCAGTTTTGTGTTGAACATTTTTTCCGGATGCGCACTGATATGCTGCAATTCGTACCATTTCTGCGTACCCGGTCTGTCTTCCAGTTTCTGTTTGAAAGGCATCAAATGATTTTTGATTGCCGGATAGTTTTCGATATCGTACAGATTTTCAGGTGTGTAGATCAGCCAGAGCGATCGGGAGTCTGTTGTCCATTTGTCCAGATCCTCTTTTTCGACATAAGGCTTGAGAATATCCGCTGAACGGGGATCTTCCTTGACAAGCCTGTCTTTGGTGGCTTCGTCGATGATGAAGGCCTCGTCCAGTCCGGTCGTAATGCCGCGGTGAACCGGACCGTACATTTCCTTGAGGGTCTGATAAGAGCCCTTCAGTTTTTCATTCAGGAAAAGTACAGCGCTTTCATGAAACCAGTGTGTCGTTTTGCCCGACAGCAAATTGATGGCGTTTAACAGCAGATAAAAACGGGAGAGGGATATGTCGTCCTGCAGCATTTCCACGAAAACGAAACGTTCGTACACTTTTTCCTTGCTGCGTCTCGGGTACAGCCTGAGTTCATCCAGACTGGCCAGCAGGTAAAAACCGTCGTCCTGCAATTCGGTGAATTTCCATGCTTCTTCCCTGAAGGTCGCTTCAGTTTCGGGAGATATGCCTGATTCCGTGTCCAGCTTCAGGGCGGCTACGGCCTTCTGACCGGCAGGCTGGAACTGGCCCAGGCTCAGGTCGAAAAAGTGGTCGGGAGTTGCATCGGGCTGAATGGTAACGATGTTTCCGGACGCGCTGTAGCCGAGCAGTTTTCCAAGGATTTCGGCTGAGAAAGCCGAGGATTGGGCTGCCTTGTCTTTTTGATGGAGTTCGTCAACGCCGCTGACCCATGCTTGCAATACATTTTTCTGGGTATTCAGATCCAGCTGTTTTAATTCGGATTCTAATATTTGCGTATGGAAAAGTGTTTTTGGAAGATTTTTTTGTGTATTTTCCATCGATTTATCCTGTTAAAAAGTAGTTTGACGTTCAGAAAAAACAAGTGTAATTGTTTACCGGCTGTAAAAACAAGGCAAGTGCCTGCTTGCACAGGTCATCCAGAATCATACGTTCATTATACTGACCCGGGATTCGGACTGGCATCAGGAAATGCAAGAAAAATATGGTCGGTATCTTTTTCTGGTGCATGTTACAAAAAAACCGGTTCGTTCGCCCGGATATTATTTCGTTTTGGATGATGTCGCTTTCTGGACCGGGGATTTTTCTTTCAGGGACTGTTTGACGAGTGCATCCATGACTTTCAGCGTCTGCATGTGCATTTCTTCTTCGGACAGGTCCATCTCGTTTCCCGAGCTGACGATTGCCGGTGACGTCAGGTATTTACCGTCGATCACAATCATGGGGACACCTTCGATTTCATAGGTGGATTGCATTTCCACTGCCTTGTTGCCCAGCATCTGGACGTAAAAGGAGTTGTACATTTCCATGAATTTTTTACGATCAATTCCGTTTTTCCCGACGAATTCAAATATTTGTTCATCTGTTCTCAGGGGAACCCGCTGGATCTGTATGGCGTCGAAAATTCTGTGATGAAGCTCGTTCGTCAAAACATCCATTGCAGAGAGGGTATAAAACATTTTCTGATGAAGTGCCATTGATTCACTGAATTTGACCGTGACTCTTTTAAAGACAACATCTTTCCTGTGTTTTCTTGCCCAGTTTGTCAGTGCTGTGTCGAAAGCGTAACAATGGGGACAGAAGTAACCGAAAAACTCG
This sequence comes from Oscillospiraceae bacterium, assembly GCA_963655605.1. Classification (GTDB taxonomy): domain Bacteria; phylum Pseudomonadota; class Gammaproteobacteria; order Burkholderiales; family Burkholderiaceae_D; genus Oxalobacter. Next base: position 20,261 of record CAVKGJ010000001.1, on the reverse strand, counting down.
ATGACTTCTACCTTGTTGCCGGAGTTGGTCGGTTGTGGAACTTTCAGGACCTGATAATCGACGTTTTTTTGGGGATGGGATGGTGAGGCCATGACAGATGTTGCCATGATGCTGACCAGCAGAACCGTTAACCAGCGCGAGAGAAGTTTGATCATGTTATTGTTTAACCGAACGAGAGACCGTTGTACTGATTCCGTTTTGTTTCAGTCTGTTTTGTACATTGTTTGCCGTGTTGCCTTTGTACGGTCCCAAGCGTACACGATAGATATTTCCGGAATTTGATGTGGTTTCAGAAATGATGGATTCAAAACCCAGAAGAGCGAGATTTCCGCGCATGTTTTCAGCTTCGTTTTTGTTCCGGAATGCACCTGCCTGAAGATAATAAACGGTTTTGTCTTCAGGCAATGTTTGCTGTGGCTCAACCGCTATCGTTTGCTGGGCAGGTACGCTTGCGGCATTGTCTGTGATCGCGGGTACTGCTTGTCTGGGAGCTTCCTTGCCATACAGTGACTGGTTGGGATCACCGGCAGGTGTACTGGCTGTTGCCGGTACAGGTGTATTTTCGGGTTTGTCTTTCCGGCCTGCAAAAGGAATGGGCGTTTTGGTTACCATGAATGCAACGATAACCGCAATGACCAGACCTGTTATCAATCCGATAATGAAACCGAGAACGATACCGCCTTTTTGTTTTTTCGAAGTCGCCATATAAAGCTCACATTTTTATCGGCGCGGAGACGCCGAGAAGTGTCAGTCCGTTACGAAGAACCTGTCGGGTCGCCTGCAGAAGGGCCAGTCGTGCCAGCCTGGTTTTTTCATCGTCAACAAGGAATCGCTCCGCATTGTAATAGCCATGGAGTTCACCGGCCAATTCACGCAGATAAAAAGCGACCAGATGGGGGCTCAATTCATCTTGCGCACGAACCAGTATGTCGGGATAATCGGCCAGTTTGGTCAGCAGGGCGTTTTCATGTGAAGAAACCAGAGGCGAGAGGTCGACGTTTTCAAGAATGGATTCATCTCCCCCCCATTGCATGAAAACAGAGCAGATGCGTGCATGCGCATACTGTACATAATAAACCGGGTTTTCGTCGGATTGAGAAAGAGCCAGGTCGATGTCGAAAACGAATTCCGTGTCTGCCTTTCTGGAAATCAGAAAAAACCTGACGGCATCTCTTCCACGGGTGATGTCGCCAGCGCCAGACCATTCGATAAGATCTCTGACCGTTACATAGGAACCGGCACGTTTGGATATTTTGACTTCCGCGCCATTTTTCATGACGGTCACCATTTTATGAAGGACATAATCGGGAAAACCTGCAGGAATTCCCTGATTGACTGCTTGCAATCCGGCGCGGACCCGGGCGACAGTGCCATGGTGGTCACTGCCCTGTACATTGATGACCTTGTCAAATCCTCTTTTCCATTTGTTGATGTGATAGGCGACGTCCGGTACGAAATAGGTATAGGTACCATCGGTTTTTTTCATGACACGGTCTTTGTCATCTCCGTATTCCGTTGTTCTGAGCCACAGGGCACCTTCGTTTTCGAAGGTCTTTCCTTCACGGGTCAGCGTTTCAACCGTCTCCTGGACTTTCCCGTCACGATACAGGGATGATTCAAGAAAAAAATTGTCGAAATGAATACCGAATGCGTTCAGATCGTTATCCTGCTCATTTCGGAGATAGGCAACGGAAAATTCACGGATCGATTTCAGATCGTCGGCATTTCCCGAAGCGGTAACGGGCGAACAGTTTCTTGCCGCTACCGTTTTTTTCGCCATGAAATCAGCGGCTATGTCCGCGATATAGTCACCGTTGTAGGCGCTTTCCGGCCAGTTGGCGTCTCCCGGTTTCAGCCCTTTTGCCCGTGCCTGAACGGATCGGGTCAGGTTTTCGATTTGTACACCGGCATCGTTGTAATAGAACTCGCGGGTAACATCGTAACCCTGTGTTTCGAACAGGGCCGATATGGAATCCCCCAGAGCGCCCTGGCGTCCATGTCCTACATGAAGCGGTCCGGTCGGGTTGGCGGAAACGAACTCGACCATGACCTTTTTCCCGGCTCCACGATTGCTGTAACCATATTTTCCCTTCTGTTCCATGACCGTTTTGACAACACTTTGTCTGGCTGCAGCGGTCAGACGCAGATTGATAAAACCGGGGCCGGCGATTTCACCTGATTCAATCAGGTTTTTGTGTGCCGGTGCTGTCAGGACAGAGTCAAGGATAGTCTGTGCGATTTCTCGCGGATTCTTTTTCAATGGTTTTGCCAGTTGCATGGCGATATTGCTGGCGACATCTCCGTGAGCCGCATCTCTCGGTCTTTCGAACGAGATGACGGGTTGCTTGGCAAGAGCCTGTCCTTCAGTCAGGGAGCTGACCGCATTCTGGAATAAAAGGGTGATCTGTTGTTTCTGTTGAGCGAGCATGAAAGTAGAAAAGCTGTATTTGAATGATAATGAAAACGGGTGAAATCCTTGCGGACTGTAAAAGGAAATTATACTGTTTCGCCCGGATTTCGTGGAGAAGATAAGCAAACGTGTTTTCTGGAACGGAAACAAACATGAACAAAAAACGCCTGACATGAATCAGGCGTTTGAACAGGAGAGTCATGAAACGGAGGATTATTTCATCGGGCCGCCACGACGGTATCGCGGATAGCACATGGATTCGGTATTGAAAATTTTCTGTTGTTCCGGAGTCAGTGTCCCATAAAAGGTTTTCAGTGCGGCCAGTTGTTCCGTCAGCGCTTTTTCGTGTGTCTTCATCCGGTCAATCATGGTTTGCATTCTTTCCGGTGCAGTCATTTTTTCCAGATCGGCGCGATATACCGGTTTCCATGCATTCATGTTTTTGTTCGCAATGGAGAGGTATGCCGTCCATGCCTTTTCCTGTTCGGCATTCAGCTGAAGTTTGTCGTGCAAGGCGGTCTGGCGCTGCTGATGGTATTGTTTCCAGCGTTCGTGATGACCGCGATGAGGACCGTCATGATCTGCATAGCTGTTTCCCGGACCTCCTCCCATATACATCGGGCAGCCGCCATAGGTATTGTCGGCAGACTGGGCCAGCGTACCGGTTGAAAAACAGGCTGCTCCGAGTCCCAGGACTGTGATGCCTGTTATAAGGTATTTGTTCAGTTTTTTCATATCGGGTTCTCCTTTTCGGGGTAATGAACGGGAATGACAGCGTGTACTTGAGTCAGTATATGATGCACGGCGTTCAAGCGTAAGGTTTTGGACAAACAAATGTGTAACAGTTTGTTGCCGGGGGATTCAGATCAGGCTGTTTTTGACCGGGCGTGGAGTCGGAGGGATAGCAGATGCAAAAAAAGCAAGCGGCATGACACTGCCGCTTGCTTTTTGAACGGAACCGGAAAAATCAGGCTTCGTATTTGTTGACCAGATGGCCGACGCCATCGATAACGATTTCGACGGTACTGCCCGGTTTCATGGAGCCGACGCCGACCGATGTGCCGCAGGAAATGATATCGCCCGGTTCAAGGGTCATGTCATGGGAAATCATGCTGACCAGCTTGAATGGAGGGAAGATCATGTCGCTGACAGGGTAATTCTGACGTTCCTGGCCGTTCAGGATGGTTTTGATCACCAGTTTGTTCGGGTCGTCAATTCCCGAAACGATGCCCGGGCCAAACGAACCGAAAGTATCGAATCCCTTGGCACGCGTCCATTGCGCAAAAGTCGGGTCTTTCTGGATCAGCTGGCCTGCTGTCACGTCATTGGAACAGGTGTAGCCGAAAATATAGTTTGGAGCATCCGCTTCCGATACTTCCTTGCAGCGCTTGCCGATAACGATACCCAGTTCGCCTTCATAGACAACCTTGCCGTCATAGGAGTTCGGTTTTTTGACGACATCGCCATTGGCGATGTAAGAAGTGCTCGGCTTGAGAAGATAAAGCGGTTCTTCAGGAATGGCGACGCCAAGCTTGTTTGAAAGGGCATAGAAATTGTTCCACAACAGGATCATTTTGCTGGGTGAACAAGGCGTCAGCAGCTTGACATTCGCCAGTTTGACCGATTCGCCTGCCGGCTGCGGGTTGTCGAACATATTGCCGTTGTAGACGGAAATCGTATCTCCTTCAAGAGTACCGAATTTCACTGCATCGCCTTGTTGAAAGCGTACCCAAGTTTTCATCTTCTCTCCTTAATAAACATTCAAGTCCCCAGCCGGGGCCCTGAGAATGGTATTCCATAAACCGGAAACGGTACATCCGGTATTTGTCCGGATGCTTGTTATTATTAACAGTCGTTCAAGATGAGTCATCATAACCGAACTGATAAAAAATTTGTATTGGCAATAAAAAAGTTTATGTCTTTTTATTCCAAAAGCAATATCTCTGGACATCCATGAAAGCCCGGACGGATTGCCGAACGATTTTGACTGGATCGTCCGGCCCGTTTGCATGCCTACATGAATGAAATCATGATGTCGCCGAATTCGGAAGTCGATACTTCCCTGGCGTCACTCATCAGGCGGGCGAAATCGCTGGTGACTTGTCTTGATGAAATGGCTTTTTGCATGGATGCAATGACCAGATCGGCCGCTTCGATCCATCCGATGTGGCGCAGCATCATTTCGGCAGAAAGGATCAGCGAACCCGGATTGACATTGTTTTGCCCTGCCATGGACGGAGCTGTGCCGTGTGTTGCCTCGAAAATGGCAACGGAATCCGAAATATTTGCGCCGGGGGCTATACCGATTCCGCCTACCTGGGCAGCCAGTGCGTCGGATATGTAATCGCCGTTCAGATTCAGTGTTGCCAGAACGCTGAATTCGGCCGGACGCAGCAGGATTTCCTGAAGGAACGCGTCTGCCAGTACATCCTTGATGACGATTTCCCGGCCGGTTTTCGGATTTCTGAATTTGCACCACGGTCCCTTGCCAATTACTTCCGCACCGAATTCCCGTTTTGCCAGTGCATATCCCCAGTCACGGAAACTGCCTTCCGTGAATTTCATGATGTTGCCTTTGTGAATCAGTGTGACGGAAGGACGGTCATTGTCGATGGCATACTGGATGGCCTTTCGTACCAGTCTTTCCGTGCCTTCCCTGGAAACGGGTTTGATCCCGATACCGGATGTTTGCGGGAAGCGGATTTGGCTGACTCCCATTTCCCTGACCAGAAAATCAATGACTTTTCTGGCTTCAGGCGATCCTTCGGCCCATTCGATTCCGGCGTAAATATCTTCCGTATTTTCGCGGAAAATGACCATATCTGTTTTTTCCGGTTCACGCAACGGTGAAGGAACTCCCTGGAAATAGCGTACCGGACGCAGGCAGACATACAGGTCAAGACGCTGTCTCATGGCAACGTTAAGGGAGCGGATACCTCCGCCGATCGGGGTAGTCAATGGTCCCTTGATGGAAATGACGAATTCTTTCAGTGCATCCAGCGTTTCTTCCGGAAGCCAGACGTTATTACCGTACACTTTAAGTGATTTTTCGCCGGCATAAACTTCCATCCATTCAATTTTCCGTTTTCCGGCGTAAGCTTTGTTGACTGCGGCATCGATAACCTTGCGCATGACAGGAGTGACGTCAATGCCGATACCATCCCCTTCGATAAACGGAATGATGGGATGATCAGAAACGTTCAGCGAAAAATCCGGATTTACCGTGATTTTTTCACCGGACTGTGGGACTTGAATGTGTTGGTACATCAGATTCTCCGGATAAATGAACTTTAAAACCGACAATTTATAACAGATCGGCGTCGATTTAAACTACCGCGCCGTCGGCATTACCTTTTTCCTTGACGGGTTTGACAAGATCCTCACGCTTGATTCCCAGCCACATGGCAACTGCGGCAGCCACGAAAACGGATGAATAGATGCCGAAACAGATACCGATTGTCAGGGCAAGGGCGAAATTGTGAAGTGTCGGACCGCCAAACATCAGCATGGACAATACCATGATCTGGGTAGAACCATGCGTGATAATCGTTCTGGAAATAGTGCTGGTAATGGCGTGATTGACGATTTCCATAACGGATGCTTTTCGCATTTTCCGGAAGTTTTCACGGATACGGTCGAAAATGATGACCGATTCGTTGACTGAATATCCCAGAATGGCCAGTACGGCAGCCAGAACCGAAAGCGAGAATTCCCATTCGAAAAAAGCGAAGAACCCCAGAATGATGACAATATCGTGCAGGTTGGCAATGATGGCTGAAACGGCATATTTCCATTCGAAGCGGAATGCCAGATAGATAATAATGCCTATGATGACCATTCCCAACGCCATCAATCCGTCATGTGTCAGTTCATCGCCTACCTGCGGGCCGACAAATTCGACACGTTGCAGGTGGGCATCGGGATTTTGCGCGATCAGGGCAGTCATGACTTTTTCGCTTTGCTGTGCGGAAGTCATGTCTTTCTGGACGGGCAGATTGATCATGACATCCTGGGCGCGTCCGAAATTCTGGACCTGGAAATCGTTTCCGAATCCCAGATTCCGGACGGTGTCGCGAATGCCGTCAAGATCGGCAGCATTTTTGTAGGTTACTTCCATGACGGTTCCGCCGGTAAATTCGACGGAAAGATGGAGTCCCTTGTGCCACAGGAAAAAAACCGCTGCCAGAAAAGTAATGAAAGAAATGATATTGAAAATCAGCGCGTGGCGCATGAAGGGAATATCTTTTTTGATTCGAAAGAATTCCATGTCGTATCCTGTTTTCGTTTTTGGTAGGTATTTTTATTTTCCGGTGCCGGAGTTGTCCGGTCTCCATATCTGTCCGATTGACAATGAAGTCAATTTCTTTCGTCTTCCATACCACAAATTGGCGAGGCCACGGGATACGAATACCGAAGAGAACAGGGACGTGATGATACCGATGCAATGGACTACCGCAAATCCCCGAATCGGGCCGGTTCCGAATATCAGAAGAGCGATTCCCGCGATCAGGGTCGTGACGTTGGAGTCTAAAATGGTAGCCCATGCGTGACCGAAACCATTGGCGATTGCCGATTGCGGGCTGTTGTTTGCTCTCAGTTCCTCTCGTATGCGTTCGTTGATCAGCACATTCGAGTCAATGGCCATGCCGAGTGCCAGTGCAATGGCGGCGATACCCGGCAAGGTGAGCGTGACCTGCATGAGCGACAGGATGGCGATCAACAGCAGAACGTTGACTGACAGGGCAACGACGCTGAAAAGGCCGAAGACCATGTAATAAAGGATCATGAATATCGAAACGGCGACGAATCCGTACAGGTTCGACAGGAACCCTTTCGTGATGTTTTCGGCACCCAGCTGGGGGCCGATGGTTCTTTCCTCGATAATCTGCATCGGGGCGGCAAGTGAACCGGCACGAAGCAAAAGTGCCAGATCGGTTGCAGCCTCAGGCGTGTCCATACCTGTGATCTGGAATTTCGAGCCAAGTTCGTCGCGGATGGATGCAACTGTCAGGACCTCGCCTTTCCCCTTCTCGAACAGAACGATAGCCATCAGTTTGCCGATTTTGCCACGGGTTGCCTGACGCATTTTTCTGCCGCCGTCGCCGTTCAGGTCGATGCTGACGGCTGGCTGCTGATACTGGTCGAAACTGGCGGAAGCGTTCGAGATGTATTCACCGGTCAATACGGGTTCCTTGTAAAGAATGACCGGCGTGCCCTTGCCTTGCCTGAAAATTTCCGAGCCGAGCGGAACTGCGACACTTTCTTCAGTGCCCCGTGTGATCGATTCGTCAACCATCCTTACTTCCAGTGTTGCTGTCCGGCCGATAATATCCTTGGCACGCGAAACATCCTGGACACCGGGAAGCTGGACGACAATCCTGTCCGCTCCCTGCTGCTGGATGACCGGTTCGTTGACGCCGAGTTCATTGACCCGTTTGGACAAGGTGGCAATATTCTGTTTGACGCTGTTTTCCTTGATCTGTTTGATGGCATCCGGACTCAGTGCGATGATGAGCTTGTTGTTGCCGGTTTCCTCTTTCAGTGTGATTTCGGATAACTGGCCGGTAAGGATCTTTTCCGCACGCTGGCGTGTCTGGGGATCATTGAATTGGAGTTCAACCGTGTCTCGGACGCGTATCAGTCCGGAGTAACGGACATTGTTTTCCCTGAGCAGATTTCTTGCCGAGATCTGCAATCCCTGTATTCTGGAGTTGATTGCGGCATTGACATCGACCTGCATGAGGAAGTGAACGCCACCACGGAGATCAAGACCAAGATACATGGGCAGGGCACGCAGGTTCTGGAGCCATTGGGGAGTGTTTGGCAGCAGGTTGAAGGCGATACTGAATGTCGGATCTTCCGGGTTGGTATTGAGCCTGTTTTCCAGAATTTCTTTTGCCTTGAACTGGGTATCGGTGTTCGTGAAACGGACCTTGACAGTGGAGTGCATGCCGCTGGCGTCGAAATAGATTCCATCAACAGGAATATTGTTGTCCCTGAGGATGTGTTCTATCTGATTCATCATTTGCGTATCGACCTTGACGGTGGATCGTACGCTGCTGATCTGGACAGCTGGCGATTCTCCAAAGAAATTGGGCAATGTATAGATGATGCCGAGCAGAATGGCAACAATGATGACGAGATATTTCCAGAGTGGGTAACGATTCATGATTTAACGTCGGAAATGCATTAGTCTGGTATGCACGGGAACAGCCGGATGCAGCTGGTCGGCGGCCGGTTACAGGTTTTCAATAGTACCGTTGGGAAGCATGGAAACAATGGATGTTTTCTGGATGATAATTTCGGTGCCTGCCGAAATTTCCAGGGTGATGAAATTTTCGGTTACCTTCGTGACTTTTCCAACGATACCGCCTGATGTAAGAACTTCATCGCCTGCTGCCAATGCATTCAGCATGTCTTTCTGTTCTCTCTGTTTTTTCTGCTGCGGCCGTATCATCAGGAAATACAGTACGACAAACATGAGCAGAATCGGAAGGAAACTCCCCATACTGTCCAATGAAAATCCGGAAGCGGCAGATTGGGCATAGGCATTGGTAATAAACATGTATTCTCCAGGTCGGATTTTGATTTAACTCAGGATTCTAGCACCATGTGCGACGTTTTCATGCATTTCTGCGTTTTGTGATGAAAACCGTCCGGATAATTGCGATGTCCGTCATTTTTGTGACAGGCATGACTGAATATGATGATGGAACCATCAGATTCCTCTTTGCCGTTCCGCATGAAATTGTGCAGTGAACTGGTCGAAACGGTTTGTATCGATGGCATTGCGCATTTCTTTCATGAGTTGCAGATAATAATAAAGATTGTGGATCGTACTTAATTGCGCTCCGAGAATTTCGCCGACACGGTTCAAATGATGCAAATAGGCGCGTGAAAAGTGACGGCATGTATAGCACTGGCAGGTATCGTCCAGAGGATGCTGATCATCCCTGTAACGTGCATTACGGATACGGATATCCCCGAAACGGGTGAACAGCCAGCCGTTTCGGGCATTGCGCGTCGGCATGACGCAATCGAACATGTCGATACCGTTGGCGACACCGGCAACAAGGTCTTCCGGGGTGCCTACACCCATCAGGTAGTGCGGCAGATGGGCTGGGAGACGGCTGCCGACATGTGTCAGAATCCGGAACATTTCTTCCTTGGGTTCTCCTACCGAAAGGCCGCCGATCGCGATACCGTGAAAACCGATATCGGTCAGTCCGGCAAGCGATTCGTCCCGCAGGTCGGTATACATGCCGCCCTGTACGATGCCGAACAGGGCATTGGGATTTTCATGGCTTTCGAATTCGGTTTTCGACCGTTGTGCCCAGCGAAGGGAGAGGCGCATGGATTGTGCAGCCTCGTCTTTGGTCGCAGGCCGGTCGTTGATCAGATATGGCGTGCATTCGTCAAATTGCATGACGATATCGGAATTCAGCACATGCTGGATTTGCATGGAAATTTCCGGAGACAGGAACAGTTTGCTGCCGTCAATGGGTGATGCGAATCTGACGCCTTCTTCGCTGATTTTGCGCATGGCGCCGAGTGAAAAAACCTGAAATCCTCCCGAATCAGTCAGTATGGGCCGGTTCCAGCCGATGAACCGGTGAAGCCCGCCGAACTGGCGGATGGTATCGAGTCCCGGACGCAGCCAGAGATGGAATGTGTTGCCCAGTATAATCCGGGCATCAATGTCATCCAGATTTTCCGGAGACATGGCCTTGACGGATCCATATGTACCGACCGGCATGAATATGGGCGTTTCGACTGTCCCGTTGGTCAGTTTCAGGCGCCCTCTCCGGGCTTTTCCGTCAGTATTCAAAAGTTCGAATTCAAACATGAAATTCCTGTTGGCAAATTCAAGTGGATGAGTCAGCTTCGCATTTCAGCAACATGGCATCGCCATAACTGAAAAAGCGGTAACGTTGCCGGATGGCATGCGCATAGGCTTTGCGGATCCGTTCATATCCGGCAAATGCGGAAACCAGCATCAGCAGTGTGGATTTTGGCAGATGGAAATTGGTAATCAGGTGATCGACAGTTCTGAAATGATATCCGGGTGTAATGAAAAGGCAGGTTTCGTTGCTGCCGGATATCAGTTGTCCTGTTTGTGATGCGGATTCCAGTGCGCGGAGACTGGTTGTGCCAACAGCCACGACTTTCCTTTTCTGTTTTTTTGCCAGTGTGATGGCGTCAACGGTTTCCTGGGGAATGGTATACCATTCCGTATGCATCTTATGTTCGGCCAGGTTTTCGTTTCTGACCGGCTGGAAAGTTCCGGCACCGACATGGAGGGTCAGATAGGCCGAACGTATTCCTTTCTGTCGGAGTCTCGAGAGAAGTTCCTCGTCAAAATGCAGGCCGGCTGTTGGCGCCGCTACAGCACCCGGCTCTTTGGCGAAAACGGTCTGGTACCTTTTCTCATCATGAATGTCTGCCGCTCTTTCAATGTAGGGAGGAAGCGGCAAATGTCCATGACTGTCCAGAATGGAAAAAATGCTGGATGGAAAATGAAGGATATAGAATTCCCCTTCTCTTCCTTCGACCGTTATTTCCAGTTCATCATCAATAAGAAGCGTGCTGTTATCTCTGGGTGATTTTGATGCACGTATTTTCGCCAACGCGGTTTGGTTGTCCAAAATGCGTTCAATCAGTATTTCGATTTTCCCTCCGGTTTTTTTGGAGCCGAAAAATCGGGCCTTGAGTACTTTTGTATTGTTGAATACCAGCAGATCGTCCCTGTCCAGATAATCGATCAGATGATGGAAACGGGTATCTACCAGTTTCCCGTCCTCTACGAGCAAAAGGTTGGAAGCGCTGCGCTTTTCCAGGGGAAATTGTGCAATTAATTCCCCGGGCAATTCAAAATCGAAATCGGAAAGTGAATACATAAGAAACGCATCCGTGGATGCTGATGATAAAGTATGTTGGTAATGAAAATTCTGGAAAACGCCAGTATAGCCGCGTTTATTGCCGGGAATAAATGCGTCCGTATGTTTCCGTCATTCCGGCAAGGTATCCGGACGGCCATGATTCGACCTGTTTCCAGTCGAAGCGCCATTCCCACGATCCTGTTTTTTCGCCAGGTATGTTCATCCGGCCGGAAGAATCCATGCCGAGAATGTCCTGATAAGGTGTCAGGGCAAATGCGGCGGTGGAAGACCAGGCCGCCCTTATCAAATCCCAGTTTATCCATTCGCCATTGATACTCAGATAACGGCGTACAAGATCCCTGTTTTGTTCGGGCAGGCTGTTCCACCATCCCTTGATGGTGTCATTGTCGTGTGTACCAGTATAAACAACGGTATCGTGATTGTAATTGTAGGGCAAATAGGGATTGGCAGGGTTAAGGTCAAACGCGAATTGCAGAATGCGCATGCCCGGCAGTTCGTATTTTTTGCGGAGTTCATCCACTTCGCGGGTAATCACCCCGAGATCTTCAGCAATGAATCTCAATGAGCCGAATTCTTTTTTCATGACATCGAAAAAAGTGTTTCCCGGGCCATCCATCCATTTGCCTCGCACCGGAATTTCGCTGTCTGACGGTATGGCCCAGTAAGCCTGAAATCCACGAAAGTGATCAAGCCGGACATAGTCGTAGATTTCCATCATGTGCTTCATGCGTTTTGTCCACCAGTCATAGCGGGTGTCGGCGTGTTTTTCCCAGTCGTATAAAGGATTGCCCCAGTGTTGGCCCTTGTCATTGAATTGGTCTGGCGGAACCCCAGCAACCGCACGGGGATATCCTGAATCATCCAGATCGAACAGTTCGGGATGGGCCCAGACGTCGGCACTGTTTAAAGAGACGAAAATGGGAATATCGCCGATAATGTCGATTCCTTTTGAATGGGCATAGGTACGCAATGCATCCCATTGCGTGTAAAAACACCACTGGCAGAATTTCCAGAACAGGATTTCCCGGTCGTGTGTCGAAACGAAAGAGGCAATGGTTGCCGGATCCCGTTTTGCAAGCGGTTTTGGCCATTGTTGCCATGCTGTACCGTACAGGTCGCTGATGGTTCTGAAAATCGCGTATGTTTCCAGCCAGAAACCGGATTTCCGGCAGAAGTTTTCGAAAGAAAGCCTTGTCTTCCGGTCAGTCATTTCGAAAAAACGGTTGGCGGCAAGTTTCAGGCGGGATGTCCTGAATTGAATGATGGCGGGAAAGTGGATACGGTACTTTTCAAAAGCCGTATCGGGGGTCAGTTCTTCGTTTCTCAGCCATCCTGCGTCGCGGAGTGCCTCGAGTCCGATCAGGAAAATATTTCCGGCGAAAGCCGACGGGCTCATGTATGGAGAGTTTCCGGTACCGATGTCGCACAGGGGGAGCATTTGCCAGAGGGACTGGCGAGCCGATGAAAGCCAGTCGACGAAATAGTATGCATCCTGTCCGAAATCGCCGGACCCGAAAGGTCCCGGCAGTGACGTGGGGTGCAGGAGAATTCCACTACGGCGCGGTAATTTCATAAAATTTGTTCTGGAAAATGAAAGATCTGACGGAATCAGACATGATGATAACGTTTTCATGCAGTCTGGTGAAAGTCTGGGATAATACAGACCGCTGCCCGGGAAAGATACGGGATGATTATTTATGTGATGTTTTTGTTGCGGGTCTCTGTCAGTCATGAATAAACTGGAACTTCTCGGTATCCGAACGGATATGGATCTGCTGTTGCACTTGCCATTGCGCTATGAGGATGAAACGGAACTGGCAAGTATCTCTGATGTGATGTTCCAGCGGACCGGAACGCTCCAGATTGAAGGCACCATTACGGCATCGGAAGTACAGTACCATCCAAGAAAGCAACTGGTTGTGCTTGTTTCGGATGAAACAGGTCTTCTCATGCTGAGATTCCTTCATTTTTATCCCAGCCAGATCAAGCAGCTTTCAACCGGAAGAAGGATACGGGCACGCGGTGAAATCAGACAGGGGTTCAATGGCGTTGAAATGGTGCATCCAGCCTATCGTATGGTTGATGCAGGCACGCCACTCCCTGCCGCATTGACGCCGGTTTATCCATCGGGTGGCGGTATTTCGCAAAATTATCTTCGCAAGGCGATTGCAGCCTGTCTGGAAAAGCTGGATCTTGACGATACTTTGCCTGAAACCATGCTGGCGGAATTGAAACTTCCCGCTTTTTCCGAAGCGATCCGTTTTTTGCACAATCCGCCGGCCGATACGGATATCCGTACATTGCTCGATCGTTCGCACCCGGCTTGGAAACGGATGAAATTTGACGAGTTGCTTGCACAACAGTTGTCGATGCGTCGGGCACAGCTTGCAAGGCAGCGACTGAAAGCGCAACCTTTTCCCGTGCCGGGAAAACTGGTTGAACGGTTTGTCCGCAGTTTGCCCTTTGAACTGACGAAAGCGCAGCAAAAGGCCATTACTGAAATACGCAGGGATCTGGACAGGAAATTTCCGATGCAAAGGCTTCTTCAGGGAGATGTCGGTAGTGGCAAGACGGTTGTTGCGGCTATTGCGGCCTTGCAGGTGATCGGTAACGGCTCTCAGGTTGCCATGATGGCGCCGACAGAGATCCTGGCAGAACAGCATTATCATCGGCTGTCCGGCTGGATGGCATCATTGGGAGTGCCGGTTGCCTGGATAAGTGGCAGTATGAAGAAAAAAGACAGGGAAGCCATACTTGCCGCTGTCGGGCAGGGACGGATTCGCCTTATTGTCGGTACACATGCCCTGATTCAGGATACTGTCCGGTTTGCCGGTCTTGGACTGGTTGTCATTGATGAACAGCATCGTTTTGGTGTGGGGCAGCGTCTCGTGCTGAGGAACAAGGGAGATGAATGGGTGATACCTCATCAGTTGATGATGAGCGCCACACCTATTCCGCGAACGCTGGCCATGACTTTTTATGCCGATCTGGATGTCTCCGTCATTCATGAATTGCCCGCCGGCCGCAAACCTGTCATGACCCGATTGATCAATCAGGAAAGGCGGGATGAGGTTATCGGGCGTATACGTGCTGTCGCGATGCAGGGCAGACAGATTTACTGGGTCTGTCCTCTTATTGAGGAATCGGAAAACCTGCAGTTACAGACAGCGGTCGATACGCACACGATGTTGGCAGAAGCCCTAGAGGGGTTGTCTGTCGGACTGGTACACGGAAGAATGAAATCCGAAGAAAAACAGCGTGTCATGAGAGGATTTCAGGATGGAAGCATACAGGTACTTGTTGCGACGACAGTTATCGAGGTCGGTGTAGACGTTCCGAATGCATCGCTTATGGTCATAGAACATGCAGAACGTTTCGGCCTCTCGCAACTCCATCAGCTGAGAGGACGGGTCGGACGCGGCGATGCCGAGAGCGTTTGTTTGTTGATGTATCAGAAGCCGCTTGGGGAAACGGCCAGGCAGAGGCTGATGACCATGCGTGAAACGAATGACGGATTCATGATTGCGCAACGTGATCTTGAAATCCGGGGACCGGGGGAATTTCTCGGTGCAAGACAATCGGGACAGGCCATGCTGAGATTTGCCGATATCGAAAAGGATGAGCCGTTAATCGAGAAAGCTGCCGGATTTGCCGGAATGTTGTTGAATGGGGAAATTCCGGATGCTGACAAGATCGTTTCTGCTCATTTGCAGCGGTGGCTGGATGACAAGGAAGAATTCCTGAATGTCTGAATCAGTTGGGTAAAATGTATACCTGTCTGCAGGTCGTATATCGCCGGAAAGAAAAACATGGAAAATCGTCTGTTGCTTTATTTGCGTTTGGTCCGGATGGACAAACCGATCGGAATATTGCTGTTGCTATGGCCTACCTTGTGTGCCTTGTGGATTGCTTCCGGTGGCAAGCCTCCGGTTTTGCTGGTTGTAATATTCACTGTCGGAACGGTACTGATGCGTTCTGCCGGATGTGCTATCAACGATTTTGCCGACCGGCATTTTGACCGGCATGTTGAAAGGACGGCGGATCGTCCGCTGACTTCGGGAAAACTGAAACCGTCCGAGGCGATCTGGATAGCGGTTGTCCTGTCCGTATTGTCTTTTCCTCTGGTATTGCCTTTGAATGGGCTGACGATAGGTCTCTCGTTTCTGGCCGTGATGGTCGCTGCGACATATCCTTTTTTCAAGCGTTTTTTTGCGTTGCCACAGGCGTATCTGGGAGTCGCCTTCGGTTTCGGAATACCCATGGCTTTCGCTGCCGTATTGAATCAGGTTCCTCCGATTGCCTGGTTTTTGTTATTGGGCAATGTGTTCTGGGCACTTGCATACGATACTGAATATGCGATGGTGGACCGCGATGATGACTTGAAAATCGGAATTTATACATCGGCCATTACATTTGGCCGTTTCGATGTGCTGGCAGTGATGTTCTGCTATGCCATGATGATGTCGATCGTTTTGCTTGCAGGTTGGCTCGAACAACTGGGTATCTGGTTTTTTGCCGGATGGCTCGGGGCGGTTTGCTGTGTCTTTTACCATTACCGGTTGATCAGAAACAGGGAGCGTCAGGGCTGTTTCCGGGCGTTTAATCATAATAACTGGCTGGGGGCTTTCATATTTGGCGGTATAGTGCTGGACTACGCATTGAGGTAAGGTTATCCTATGAGATAACCATGACATTTTTGGCGATTGCAATGCTTGTCTGTTAAATTGTTTACGTCTGAAAATAGGCTTTTTATTCAACTTTGACAGGAAGGAAAAGAGTATGGAAATTCTGGAAAATGCCGGACAGTCCGGCAGCAAAATCATGGGCAGTCTGAAGTCGATTATCAGTGATGCCGAAAAAGTGCTGGAAAACAGTACCCATCAGGGAAGTGAAAGCTATCAGAACGCCAAGAAAAAACTGGAAGCGACTATTTCCGATGCCAAGTTTGTCCTTGGCGAGATCAATGACGTTGTTGTGACCAAAGCAAAGGATGCGGCGGTATGCACAGCGGAATTTGCCAAGGAACATCCCTGGAAGGCTGTAGGTATTGTTGCTGCGGTTGGTGTTCTTGTCGGCGTTCTGATCGCCCGCTCGAAGAAATAGGTCAGTCTGGAATATGACAGTGATCGATAACTTTGCAAGGGTGGCAAGTACATTGCTTGCCATCGTAAAGACACGGGTTGAATTGATTGCAATCGAATTGGAAGAAGAATGGACCCGTCTTCTGACTTATCTCTTGTTGTCTTTGTTTGCCTTGTTCTGCCTTGCGTTGACTGTATTGCTCGCTGTCATACTGGTTATCGTGCTTTGCTGGGATTCCTGCCGGATTTCCGCAATAGTTGGCATGATGGTCTTTTTCGGCATCGTCACAGGTATTATCTGGTGGAGTATTAGGCGCAGTTTCAGCAGAAAACCGAAACTGTTCGAATTGACCCGTCAGGAAATTGAAAAAGATATTGACCGTCTGACTCCTTCCACATAATATGTGCTATGCACTTGGTGCTATCTATGGCTGAACTTTCCGGAAAATCGACGCATCGCAAGGCAGAGCTTCTCGTCCAGAGCGCACTGTTGAGAGAAAAACTGGCAGTGGAAGCCCTTTCCGTGACGCAAATGCCCGATGTTGTTTCCAGAGGACTGAATTTATGGAACAGATTCAGCCAGATCGGGAAAAAACCGGTATTGATCGGCGTTCTTGTTCTGGCTTTTCTGGTGATAAAGCCACGGCGCATGGTTTCATGGCTGTTTTCCGCAACGGTTCTTTTCAAGACATGGAAACGTTTCAGTCCGGTTATCATGCCAGTCATCGGATATCTGATGAAGCGCAGAAAGCAGTAAATTTCAGGTTTCCAGGCAATATTTTCCGGTATTCCAGCCTTCATTTAGCAGTGGGACGGGTAGTTTCTCTGCCCGAAGATGGCTGTGCCGATACGTAAAATTGTTGCGCCCTCGTCTATTGCTGCCTCCATGTCGCCCGACATACCCATTGACAAGGTGTCCAGTTCGAATCCCGAATCCTGTAATTGTTTGAGCAAGGTTTTCATGACCTTGAAAGGCTTTTTTTGTTTGTCCGGGTCAGATTCAGGTTCGGGAATGGTCATCAGTCCTCGCAGTTTCAGACGGGGCAAGCAGGAAACGGCCCGGGCCAGGTCTGGCAGGTTTTCCGGATGGATACCGCTTTTGCTCGTTTCACCACTGATATTGATCTGGAGACAGATATTTAACGGCGGCAGATGGGACGGACGCTGATCCGAGAGCCGTTTTGCGATTTTTTCACGGTCGACGGAATGAACCCAGTCGAAATATTCGGCAATGGTGCGTGTTTTATTGCTCTGGATCGGTCCTATAAAGTGCCATTCCAGTTTCAGATCAGGCCGGTTTTTTCGTATGGTGAGGATTTTTGATACGGCCTCCTGCTCATAATTCTCGCCAAAGGAATTTTGGCCGGCAGCCGCCGCTTCGAGAATGGCTTCAACGGGCTGAGTTTTGGAAACGGCCAGCAGGTGTATGCCTGAAGGATCGCGTTCTGCTTTTTGTGCTGCCAAATCGATATGTTCTTTTACTTTCTGAAGGTGATCGGTAATGGTGGACATGGTTGGAAAAGCTTGAATAAACAGAAAATCGGCCTAATATTATCTTCTGTTCATTATAGACGAATGTTTGTTCATACCTTGGTAAAATGATACCCTGCAGTCCGGCTGAAGGTGCCGGGCCTGATACCGGAGAGAAAAATGGCTTGGATGTGGTTGCTGGTACTGGTTCTGATTATTGTCGCCATCATTGTGAAGATCCGGCGGAGTGCGCGCATTTTCATTATCCGGCAGAATTCGTTCGATCAGCCCCGGCATGATTATTCCGGAAACAGTTCACAGCGACAGCCTCTGTCTTCCGCCGCGAGTTCTCCTTCTGGGGAAGTCGAACGAATGGTTTGCTGCGAATTCTGTGAAGTTTATGTTCCCGTTTCGGAAGCGGTGGAACGTTCCGGAAAAATTTTCTGCTGTCATGAACATAGTGAGGCTTATTTTTCCCGCAAGCATTCTTCCTGAATGCGGATTGTATTGATCCTGTATAAACCAAATCCGTCGTCGCGATAGTGTGGCAGTTGCCTGTCCAGTCAAATGTGGACTTCTTCGTCAGAGAGGACTTGTTCGCAGACGTACATAACAGCTTTGTCCTGAAGCATTGCATACAGGGCGGCGAAATCGCCTGTTTCCGGTTTTCTCAGATGTAGCTGTTCATTTCCAGTATCATTTGAAAGAAATCTCCAAATGATTTTAAATAGGGAAGATTGATTTAACAGTTGCCAATATGAATATTGATAGCCAGGGCTGGTGTACGGATGCCATGCGTCTTGATTCACCGAATCAGAATGATCGTCCAGAAGACCTGACAGTTGATCTGCTGGTCATTCACAATATCAGCTTGCCGCCTGGTGAATTCGGCGGTCATTATATTGCGGATCTTTTCCTGAATCGTCTTGATTGTGATCGTCATCCTTTTTTTGACCAGTTGCGTTCTCTGAAAGTCTCCTCGCATTTTCTGATCAGGCGGAACGGTATGCTGGTACAGTTTGTCTCCGCAGACAAACGGGCATGGCATGCAGGTGTTTCCGAATATCGCGGACGCAAAGGATGCAATGATTTTTCCATCGGAATTGAAATTGAGGGAACGGATGATGTTCCATTTATGCCGGAGCAGTACGATACACTGGTATCGCTGACGGCTGCCTTGTGCCATCGCTATCCTTTGGAAACCGTTACGGGACATCAGCATATTGCTCCGGAAAGAAAAACCGATCCGGGCCCATTTTTCGATTGGCGTTATTTCAGGGAAAAACTTGAAAAGGAGAAAGTACGTTCTTTCAGGAACGTACCTCTGGAATTTTGGGCTGGATAAACTGTTGCCACGTCACGTGGATGAAAGCCGCTTTTCGATCTCTTCCGGAGTCCATTCCGGAAGCACGATTTCAAGCAGTTTGCGCTTGCTGGAAAGACCATGTGTAATGATGATGTTTTTGCGCGGCGTACGGAGCTTTTTCGCGATAAACTGAATGAGTGCGTCATTGGCCTTGCCATCAACGGGCTGAGCCTGTAACCGTATGCGCAACGCATCTCCTTCAGCAGAAACAATTTCCGATTTTCGGGCATTCGGACTGACTTGCACAGATATCCGGTAGTTTTCTTTTGTTTTCGATAACCATGTGGCTGTCATATCAGATTGGATAAAATCAGGTGGGTGGCGATTCTGGAGATGATCTGCAGAAGAAAAAATACGACAAGTGTTGAAAAGTCGAATCCTCCCAGTGTCGGAAGAAAACGTCTGACAGGTTGCAACAGGGGAGCGTTCAGATCTCTTACAAATGATGCGATTGGACTGTATGGATTGACCCAGCTGAAAATGGCTTCAATAATCAGGAGTCCCATGAAGCCGTATATGATCCAGTTCAGCAGGGACAGCGCCATCAGAAACAGAATGATTTTGGGCGAAAAGTAATTGATCAGCCAGGTATCGAACAGTGCCGAAACGGCCGCCATCAAAATGGCGGCGACCAGTGTTGACCAGTCATAACCGTTCCACCCTGGAACGGCCTTTCTGATCGGTTTGATGAGCCAGTCGGTCAGTTGAAGGAGAAAATTGACGATCGGAAGAGGAGGTCTTGTCCGTACGACCTGTATCCAGAACCGCAGAAGAAATGCGCCACCCAGTATGGATGTGGCGACATCGACAATCATTTTCAAGATACTGTATAGCAAGCAGTTTTTCCTTTCCGGTTCATTTTTGTCATTTGTTTTTGCAGGACGAGTCTAACAAAAATATCGTGTAACGGGTTGATCTGTGAACAAGTATGACAATCCGTTGAAATAGACCGATTATATCGGTTTGGAATATACATTATTGATCCATCAAAAGAGAAACGCCCGCATTGTTGCGGGCGTTGGAATGAGAGAGAG